>NZ_JBFTSG010000020.1:0-136290 GCF_056399885.1 Cupriavidus sp. 01L45
CCGCTGCACCGAGCCGCTGCACCGAGCAGTCGCGCTCGCCAAGGTGGATCA
The DNA here is from genome assembly GCF_056399885.1 of Cupriavidus sp. 01L45. Taxonomy (NCBI): domain Bacteria; kingdom Pseudomonadati; phylum Pseudomonadota; class Betaproteobacteria; order Burkholderiales; family Burkholderiaceae; genus Cupriavidus; species Cupriavidus sp. 01L45. Next base: position 52 of record NZ_JBFTSG010000020.1, read on the forward strand.
CATGGCCCTGCGTATCCGCGAAGACCTGGATCTCCACATGGCGCGGCGCGATCACCGCGCGCTCCAGGATCAGTTGCCCGGAGCCGAAGGCGGCGCTGGCCTCGGAGCGCGCGCTGGCCAGCGCGCCGGGCAAGGCATCCGCCTCATGCACCAGGCGCATGCCGCGCCCGCCGCCGCCAGCCGCGGCCTTGACCATCAGCGGAAAACCGATCTGCGCCGCGGCCCGCAGCAGCGCTGCGTCGTCCTGCGCCTCGCCCTGGTAGCCAGGGATGCAGGGCATATCCGCATCAAGCATCAGGCGCTTGGCCTCCGCCTTGTTGCCCATGGCGCGGATCGCCTCTGCCGRCGGGCCGACGAAGACCAGCCCGGCCTGCGTCACCGCTTCGGCAAATTCGGCATTCTCGGCCAGGAAGCCGTATCCGGGGTGCACCGCATCGGCGCCGCTGCTGCGCGCCGCCTCGACGATGGCGCCGATATTCAGGTAGGACGCGCGCGGTGCGGCGTCGCCGATGCGTACCGCGCGGTCGGCGAAGGCCACGTGCGGGCTATGGCGGTCGGCCTCGGAATAGACCGCCACGGTGGCAAGGCCGAGGCGGCGCGCCGTGCGCATGATGCGCATGGCGATCTCGCCACGGTTGGCGACGAGCAAGGTGTGGAAGGGTCGGCTGGTAGCGGGCATGGTACGTCTCGGGATCGGAGTGTCGAAGTGGGCCGTTGCGGTGCGGGTTGCCCGTTTACTCAATCTTGCGTGGCGTGCGCGGCGCGTACGTCGGCGGCGTCGAAGCGCACCACCCAGGCGGCGTCGCGCTTGCCGCGAAAGGCCTGGATGCCTTCGGTGCCTTCGGTGCGCATGCATTGCGCGAACAGGCGCGAGGCCTCGTCCAGTTGCTCGCCCTGCCCCACCTGTCCGGTGCGCGCCACCAGCGCCTTGAAAGCGCGGTTGGCCTGCGGGCCGCAACGGCAGATGCGCGTCAGCCATTCGGCGAGCAGCGCATCCAGCGCGGCGCCGTCCCCGGCAAGCTGATCCACCAGTCCCAGTGCCACCGCCGTGTCGCCGCTCACGCGCTCGCCGGACAAACCAAGGCGCCGCGTGGCGGCCGCCCCGATGCGCGCCACCACGAAGGGCGCGATCTGCGCGGCGATGATGCCCAGCGAGGTCTCGGACAAGGCGAAGCGCGCGTCGGGCGTGGCCAGCACGATATCGGCCGCGCAGCTCAGGCCCATGCCGCCGCCCATGGCCGCGCCCTCCACCACCGCCACCACCGGCACGGGCAGCGCGGCCAGCCGCTGCATGAAGTAGCCGAACTCGCGATTGCGGCTGGCCACGGGATCGTCCGGCGCGGCGCCGGCATCCAGCCGCGCCTGGAAATTGCCGACGTTGCCGCCCGCGCAGAAAAAGCCGCCGGCGCCGCGCAACACCAGCGCCCGCAGCGCGGTGTCGGACTCGGCGCGCGCCACGGCATGCGCCAGCGCGGCGACCACCTCGGGCGCGAGTGCATTGCGCGTGGATGGCGCATTGAGGGTGGCGAACAGCACGCCCCGGACCTCGCGCACGATCACGGCGCTGGCGTCATTGGCGGATTCGGTATTGACGGCGTTGGTCATGGTTTGGGAGTAGCGGAAACATTGCGTGAGAAGGAAACGGCCGGCAAGCTCAGTGCTTTGCCATCAGCCCCATCTGCTTGGCGATTACCGTGAGCATCACCTCGTCGGCACCGCCGCCGATGGAGCCCAGGCGGAAATCGCGATAGGCGCGCGAGGCATGGTTGTCCCACGTGTAGCCCATGCCACCCTGGAACTGCATGCACCAGTCGGCCACCTCGCGCGAGAGGCGGCCGGCCTTGAGCTTGGCCATGGAGGCCAGCTCCACCACGTCGCCGCCGTCGATATAGGTCTTGGTTGCCATGTAGACCAGCGCGCGCAGGGCTTCCATCTCGGTCTTGAGTTCGGCCAGCTTGAACTGGATGAACTGGTTGTCGAGCAGGGGCTTGCCGAAGGCGATGCGCTGGCGCAGGTAGTCGGCGGTTTCCTCGATCAGCGCATTGCAGGCGAGGCGGCGCGCCGCGCCGTTCAGACGTTCTTCCTGGAACTGCTTCATCTGGTAGATGAAGCCCATGCCCTCCTCGCCGATGCGGTTGCGCGCCGGCACCCGCACTTCATCGAAGAAGATCTGCGCGGTGTCGGAGCACCACATGCCGAACTTCTTGATCTTTTGCACTTCCACGCCAGGCGTGCGCTTGCCGCCCTGCCTGAGCGGCACGATGATCAGCGACTTGTTCTTGTGCACCGGACCGTCGGAGGTATTGCACAGCAGGCAGATCCAGTCGGCCTGGGTGCCGTTGGTGATCCACATCTTGGAGCCGCTGATGACGTAGTCGTCGCCATCGCGCCGGGCACGCGTCTTGAGCGAGGCCACGTCGGAGCCGGCGCCGGCCTCGGATACGCCGATCGCCGCCACCGCCTCGCCGGCAATGGCCGGTGCCAGGAACTCGCGCTTGAGTTCGTCGGAGCCGAAGGCGGTCAGGGCCGGGGTGGCCATGTCGGTCTGCACGCCTACGGCCATGCCGACGCCTTGCGCGTGGACGTAGCCGAGGGCTTCGGCTGCGGCCACGGCATAGGAGAAATCCAGGCCGAGGCCGCCGTATTCGGCCGGCTTGGTGATGCCGAGGAAGCCTAGTTCGCCCATCTTCTTGAACAGCGTGTGCGCGGGGAAGATTTCGGCGGCTTCCCATTCGTCGACATGGGGGTTGATCTCGGCCGCTACGAAGCGGCGGATGCTGGCCATGATGTTGTGGTGGTCTTCGGTGTAGAGCATTATGGGTGTCTCCTTGTTCTTGGTGGTGTGGCCTGGGGGGGCTACGAAGTCAAAGGCTTAAAGGCTTAAAGGCTTAAATTCAAAGGCGGTTTCACCCCCCTGCGGGGGGCGACCTACTTTCTTGTCTTGCCAAGAAAGTAGGCAAAGAAGGCGCGCCGGATGGGGCGACACCCCCTCGGAATCCGGCGAAAAGAGCGGCCGGGACCCAAACTCGCATCGCCTTAAGGCGATACTCAAACATGGGTCCCTCTTTTCCGCTCTTTTCGCCGGATTCCGAGGCGCCCCATACGGCCTGGTACACCTACACGGCTCGCTTCGCATCGCGTGGGGGCACACACGGAGGGCGCTGGTGATCAGAACCTGGCCACGCCAAACTGCATTGCCCTCGGCGTGCGCGCCTCCGCCTCGCGTGCGGTGGCCAGTGCGAAGGCCAGCACGGCGCGGGTGTCGCGCGGGTCGATTACGCCGTCGTCCAGCAGCAGGCCGCTGGTGATGAAGGCGCTGGCCTGGCGCTCGAAGTTGGCTACGATCTCGCCGGTCTGCTGTGCCAGCCGTTCCTCGTCCACCGCTACGCCTTTGCGCTCGGCTTGCTGGCGCGCCACGATTTCCAGCGTCATGGCGGCTTGCTCTCCGCCCATCACGGCGGTGCGGGCGTTGGGCCAGGAGAAGCAGAAGCGCGGGCGGAAGCCACGGCCGCACATGCCGAAATTGCCGGCGCCGAAGGAGGCGCCGCAATAGAGGGTGATCTGCGGCACGGTGGAATTCGACAGCGCCTGGATCATCTTGGCGCCGTGCTTGATCATGCCGGCCTCTTCCGAGGCGCGGCCGACGATAAAGCCGGTGGTGTTCTGCAGGAACACGATGGGCGTGCCGCTCTGGTTGCATGCCTGGATAAACTGCGCGGCCTTGGTCGCGCCGGCCGGATCGATCGGGCCGTTGTTGCTGATGAAGCCCACCGCGTGCCCTTCGATGCGGCCGCGGCCGCACACCGTGGCCGGTCCGTAATCCGGCTTGAACGGCAACCAGGCGGAATCGTCGACGACGCGGCCGATGATCTCCAGCATATCCACAGGCTTCTTCACGTCCAGCGTCATCACGCCATCCAGTTCGCCCGCATCCAGGCGCGGCGGCTGGACGGGCTGGGGCAGGCGCGGTGCCACGGCCGGCCAGTCCAGGCTGGCCACCACATCGCGCGCCAGGGCGATGGCGTGCTCGTCGTCCTCGGCCACGAACTCCGCCAGGCCGCTGACGGTCGCGTGCAGGTCGGCGCCGCCCAGTTCCTCGTCTGTGGCGATCTCGCCGGTGGCAGCCTTGAGCAACGGCGGCCCGGCCAGGAAGGCGCGGGCACGGCCGCGTACCATCACCACGTAATCGGACAGGCCTGGCATATAGGCGCCGCCGGCGGTAGACGAGCCGTGCACCACGGTGATCACCGGCAGTCCGGCGGCGGACAACCGCGCCAGGTTGTAGAAGATGCCGCCGCCGCGCACGAACTTGTCGACGCGGTACTTGCGCAGGTTGGCCCCGGCGGACTCGACCAGATGGATAAAGGGCAGGCAATTCTCCAGCGCGATTTCCTGGCAGCGCATCAACTTGAGGTTGCCGCCTTCGGTCATGGCGCCGGCGTCGATGCCAGAGTCGGTCGCCACCACCATCGCCCGCACGCCGCGGACAAAGCCAATGCCAGCCACCAGCGAGCCTCCGGGGATGGAGGTGTCGTGGTCGGGATCGTCCATGCCGTAGCCCGCCAGGTTGGCGATTGGCAGGAAGGCGGAGGCGGGATCCAGCAGCCGGGCCAGGCGCTCGCGCGGCAGCAGCGCGCCGCGCTTGGTGAAGGCGGGGCGGGAACGTTCAGAGGCGGCGGTGGCGCGCTGCTCCAGCGCGCGCAAGCGCTCGATCAGGGCTTGCATGCCGGTGCGCTGGCTGGCGAAGGCGGGACTGGCGGAATCGATCCGGGACTCGATGGGAAGCATGGCGCTCGGCAAGGGACAAGGAATGCATCGATTGCAAACCAGGCGCCGGCGCGCGACAAGCTCAAACTCGCGATTTGTGCATAATGTGCACAACCCCGTCTTTGACGCACCTCCGGATGCCACGCCTGCCCGCCATGTCCACCCCACCCTCCCTCCTTGCCCGGCCAGCCTCCCCTCCCATGCCCGGTGTCCAGAGCCTGGAACGAGCGTTCAAACTGCTATGCCTGCTGGCCGAGCACCATGAAACCGGGCTGACTCTGCCGCAACTGGTGGCGCAGACCGGCATCGACCGCACCACCGCCCACCGCATGCTGCGTTACCTCACCCACGCCGGCTTTGCCGGGCAGGATGAACAGGGAAAGCGCTACCGGTTGGGCATGGCAGCCATGGCGATGGGCCTGCGCACCATGAACCGCTCGCCGCTGGCCAGCGCTTGCGCCACGCGCATGAAGGCGCTGGCGCGCAAGACCGGCGACACGGTGTTCCTGATCGTGCGCATTGGCGACCACGGCTACTGCATGCATGCCGAGGAAGGCAGCCACCGGGTGCAGCATTTCCACCTGCTCACGGGGAGCACGCGGCTGCTGGGACAGGGTACCGCCAGCATGGCGCTGCTGGCCAAGCTGGGCGACGAGGAAATCGCTGCGCACTTTGAGCGGCACCGTGGCGAATACGAGGGCAGCGGGCTCAGCCTGCTCAAGCTGCAGCGCGGTGTGGAACGCAGCCGTAAGCTGGGCTATGCGCTGGCGGGGGCGGGGGGCGTGGCGGGGGTAGGCTTTGCATTCGCGTTGCCGTTGGCTGGCGAGGCTGCGATCAGTATTGTCTCGACGGCTTCGCGGATGCCGGTGGCGCGGCGGCATGAGATTGGGGGAATGATCCGGGAGGCATTTGGATGACGGGGTCTCAAAAAAACACCCCCCCATCAGAGGGGATAGAAAATAAATCTGCCCCCGTGAATGCCCGGCTCTCTACGTTTTTTATGTCAGAAATTAAAATATTGTAGTGTATGACCCATACAATCTGCGCTAAAGTGCAGTGCAGCAATTCATTTTGAACATTTTTGACATTTTGCGTTTATCCAGCGGGGGCAATATCCTTGGACTCCACCTCTCCAGTGCGCCGGCGAGCCATTTCCGGGCAGCCTTCATCTCATTCACGCCGATACCGTTCGTGCCGGCTGGACACTATTCAAAGCGTCATTGACTGACACCTGCAGCGCCATCCGTGCACCGTATACATTCAACATTGACGCATATCAAATATGCATAAATACCAGGTCGAATGGCTTTGACCTGCTATTTCCTGTTTAAAAAATAACATAAGCAAATACACGCAACCCACGCGGGAGGGTTGCCCCGCCATGCCCCACAGGCAGCATGCGGGACACGTTGGATAACCCCAGCGGCACGCACGGTCGGCAGAACCGGGCGGCACGCTGCGGGAATGGGTGAATGGGGTCCCACCAAGGGATAAGGGGCAGCAATGCAGCACTCAGGGATATTCACACGCGATGAACTGGACAATTACTTTGCGTCGTACGTAGGCATGGAGGGCGGAAACCCGAGAGCCAGCGTGTGGATCTGCGACAGGAGCCCGCATCCGTGGTTCGAGCGCCTTGCCGGGCCATTGCGGCCGCGCACGGAACCCCGTGCATGGGATGACGCGTTTCGCGCGAAACACCGGGTCGATATGGGCAAGTGGCTCAACCACCAGCGCATTGCGCGCATCATGGCCGCGGCCCGCGCCGAGGCGCTGGGTATCCGGCTCGATGACAACGACTGGAAAGAATACTTCCGGGACCAGCTCTACGCACCGGACGGCGCGGAGTTCAAGCTGAACCTGTTTCCCCTGCCGATGCAACTCGATGGCCTGACGCCCTGGTCAAAGGTATTTCGCGGCCAGGCTGAACTCGTGCCCAAGGAACGCTACCTGGAACTGTGCCGGCATGGCGGGCGATTCCGCTTCCTGCGGACACTCTGCACGTACTGGCGGCCAAAGGTAGTCATCTGCATCGGCCATCGCCAGACCGACGACTTCGTGCGGGCTTTCGGGCTCGACGAAGCTGCTGGGGAGGTCCGGCAGCTACAGCCGGCAGACCAGGTAAGACTCCTGCACGTCTTCGTCAGGGATGGCACCACATGGATCCTGTGCCCCGCCCTGGCCGGCAGCGCCGGACTGACTTCGGACGTGCAGCTCAATGCGTTCGGCAAGCTGCTTGGCGCGAGTCTTGAGGCTAGCGACTTCGATAGCTTTCCGGCGCCTGCCAGCGGTCCGGAAAGATTCCTGGAGAGCCATAACGCATTGCAGGTCGGACGCGCGGCCAGCGGGCTTCCCCGAGGCGGATACCCTGCCCGGAAGAATTCCCATGCAGATCCCTCCCCCAACCAGAACCAAGCCTTATGTGCTCCCCCACTACTGAACGCTTGAGGACCGGATAAGGGCCCGCTGGCGTGATCGGATAGTACAGGGCGTGTGACGATGGCCTCATCGCGACCGGAGCGGACGTACCGCCTGCGGCTCACGACCCACGAAAATGCGCGACGGCAGGACGAACCCCCGCAACGCCAGCATTTCCAGCGGACCCTGGCCGATCTCGGTGCGCATCTCGTAGCGGATTGGATAGACCATGTCCTCGGCCACCGGCAATCGCGCGTTGCGGGTCGTCATGCTGTCCAGGTTCTCGGCGGTTTGGCCCGGGCTGGTGACCGGATTGTCACGCGGACCGGCTGATGGCCCCGTCGTGTCCGGAACGGCCCGCCAGGTCAGCTGGTAGGTCGCGACGTTCGGCGGTTCGATGTGCGCCCGTTCCAGCATCCGCACCAGTCCCCACCGGCCACCGAACTCATAGCTCTTGTTGGTGCCGGCGCGCTCGGTCTGCCATTGCAGCCGGGTTCCGACGTCCTGGAGACTGTTCCCCCTTCAATCACACTGCCGCAAATAAAAAAAACGCTAAAATCACCAATCGCCAAACCATCAGGCGATCGCACTGCATGCGAGGCCGCCGGACCCCCCCCTTCCCCTGGCCATCATCGGCAGTGCCGCAAATAACAAACAATCTAGCGAAGGGAGCGGTCATTGTGGGAATGACGGGTCATGAATTGCGTAGCATGCTGGCAAGCCTGGCATGCGGGATGAGCCTCCTTGCGTCCGGCAGCCTGCTGGCGCAGGGCAGCGACAGCAAGGAAAAGGAGATGGAGGCGGCCTGGCAGGCTGCGCAGTCCAGCGCCCAGGCAGGTCCGGCCACGGTACAACTGGGCGAACAGGCCACGCTGAAGCTGCCTGCCAGGGAAGTCTTCATTCCCCAGCCGGCCGCCGGCAAGCTCATGCACGCCATGGGCAACCTTACCGACGAGCGCCTGCTTGGCCTGGTGCTGCCCACCGGCGACGACGACTGGATGGTGGTAGCCAAGTACGAGCCCTCGGGCTACATCCGCGACGACGACGCCAAGGACTGGAATGTCGACGACCTCTTCAAATCGCTCAAGGAAGGCACGGAAGCCGCCAACGAGGAGCGCGAGAAGCACGGCATCCGCGGGCTTGAGATCGTCGGCTGGGTGGAGCGGCCCCACTATGAGGCGGCCAGCCATCGGCTGATCTGGTCGATGTCGGCACGCGAGAAGGGCCAGCCGGCCGATGCCCCCCAGTCCGTCAACTACAACACCTATGCGCTCGGGCGGGAAGGCTACGTCAGCCTGAACCTGATCACCGCGCGCGACCAGGTCGACACCAACAAGCCCGTGGTGCGCACGTTGCTGTCCAATCTCGACTTCGCCGAGGGCAAGGCCTATGCGGACTTCAATTCCAGCACCGACAAAGTGGCGGAATACGGGCTGGCCGCGCTGATCGGCGGGGTAGCGGCGAAGAAGCTGGGCCTGCTGGCCGTCCTGGCGGCGTTCTTCGCCAAGTTCGCCAAGGTGATCATGCTGGCAGTGGCGGGCATCGGCTATTCCGCCACCAAGTGGTTCAGGCGCAAGCCGTCCGGTCCTGCACAGCCGAAGTGAAGGCGCATTCCTCCTCCCCGGCTACGGAGTTGTACCGATGACCAAGCTGCTGCTCCTGCTCCTGGGCGGCCTGAAGATGGGCAAGCTGCTGACCACGGGCGGCACCATGCTGCTGTCGATCGGGGCCTACGCGCTGATCTTCGGCTGGCGCTATGCCGTCGGCTTCGTGCTGCTGATCTTTGTCCACGAGATGGGCCATTTCCTGGCCGCGCGCCACCGCGGGCTGGCCGTGGGCGCGCCCACCTTCATTCCATTCGTCGGGGCCTGGGTCGAACTCAAGGACCAGCCGGTCGACGTCGAGACCGAGGCCTATATCGGGCTGGCGGGGCCGGTGGTCGGCACCCTGGGCGCCCTGGCCTGCTATTACATTGGCCGCAGCACCGGCAGCGGACTGATGCTCGCGCTGGCCTATGCCGGCTTCTTTATCAACCTGTTCAACCTGATCCCGCTTTCGCCGTTCGATGGCGGCCGCGTCACCGCGTTGCTGTCGCCGCGCATCTGGTTCCTTGGCGTGCCGGTGCTGGTGGCGATGTTCCTGTGGCGCCCCAGCCCGATCCTGATCCTGGTGGCGCTGCTGGCGGCCCCGCAGTTGCTCAAGGCCTGGCGCTACGATCCGCAGGCCCCGGAGAACCGCGCCTATTACACCATCAGCGCGGAAATGCGCCTGACCTATACGCTGTACTACCTCGGGCTGGTGGCGTTCCTGGCGGTCATGACACATGACCTGCACGGCATGCTGGGCAGCATCCGTGCCGGCAGCATGGCCACCTGACGCCGGCGAAGGCGCCCGAACCCAATTCAACCTGAATACCAAGGCAATGAGAAGCAAATCGTTTTACCTGAAGGGCGCAGTGCTGTTGGCTGTGGCATCCATTCCCGCCATGACGCTGGCGCGCGACTATCGCCAGCCGGGCACGCTCGGCGAAGGCACGCAGGTGCACCGGTTCGTGCTGCGCGATCCGGCTACCGGCCAGGCCATGCCCGAAGCCCGCTACCGGCTGTTCCTGCCCGGCCAGCGGATCGCCGGCGTCTTCCCCAAGTCGAACGAGCAGGACAGCGTGATCTTCGGCGTCACCGACAAGCAGGGCAACACGGTATCCGTGCGCATGCCCAAGCGGCACGCCAAGGAAAAATGGATCCTCAACCCGATCGTCGGCGAAGGCGATTTCGGCGAATCGTTCTCGTTGCACGGCGAGAGCAGCAATGATCCCATAGCAGGCATGACCTACATACTCGACCTCGACGACGGGTACCTGTTCTGCAACCGGACGGATAGCCACGGCTATACCTACTATGCGCAAAGCCACAAGGCACGGACGATCAGCCTCGACTACACGTATACCGGACTGCAAGCGGGCGAATTCGCGTGGTGCAGGCGCGAGTCCGACGCCATCACCGCCCTGCCGGCCGGCGCCGGGCCGGCGGCCGTCTTCCGGCAGATGCTGGCAAGCTACGAGGCTGGCAAGAATGAAATCGGCGCGGACTTCCAGGCGCGTATCCGGCGCAAGCTGATCGACCTGTCGATCGCTGGCCGGGACGACAAGCAACTGGACATCGCGCTCGGCCTGGCGCCCCTGCCAAAAGACAGCCTGAACGAGGTCGGCTACGCGCTGGTCGATGCCAACTGGATGGTCGGACGCGGCATGGCGATGATCGACGAGGCCCTCGCCGACGCGCCGGGCAACCCTTACGTGCTGGACAGCAAGGGCTGGGCGCTGTTCCGCCTGGGCCAGCCCGCGCAGGCGCTGACCTACCTCGAACAATCCCTGGCCGCGTATGGCGAAGGCACCGAAGGCAACCTGGGCGCCCGGGTGGAAGGCCTGGCGCACAAGGGCGAGGTGCTGATGCAATTGCAGCGGCAGGACGAAGCGCGCGCCGCCTTTGTCGCGGCGCACGAACTGGCCCCGGACGACGAGAAGCTGCTGCGCACGCTGGCGCGGCTAGAGGTGGCATTGCCGTAACGGCTGCGCACTGGCGGCGGCCGCCTGCGGCTCAGCCCGGCTGGTGTTCCTTGAACCTGGCCAGCGCAATGGCCAGCGCGGCGCTGCCGATGGTCTTGACCAGCGTGGGATGCTGCGCGTAGAAACCGGCGATCTGGTCGATCACGCCCGGATGGGCCTGCTCGGCATGGGCGGCGATCTCCTGCACCTGTGCCGGGGTGAGCTGGCTGGCCTGCGCCGGAGTGACCTGGGTCGCGCCAGGCTGCAGCAGATTGCCCAGCGCACCGCCCGCCGCGCCGGCCAGCGCCGCCGGGCCCAGTGTGGCAAGCAACTGGTTGAGCAGGCCCGCCTGCTGCGCACCGTTGGACTGGCCGAACAGTTCGCCCACCATATTGCCGAAGGCCGGCGTCTGGTCGGAGCGGAAGGCGCCGGCCAGCAATTGGCCGAGCGCGCCCTCAGGCGCGTTCTGCGCGACGTGGTCTACCTGCTGCTCGGGATTACCGCCCAGGGCGGTAGCTGCAGACTGCAAAAAATCCATCAGGCTCATGATCGGGTTCCGTGTTCCGTTGCGGGTGTTGCTTGCTGGTATCTGGCTTTCGGGGCGTGGCGTTGCGGCTCAGCGCTTGCTGATTAGGTGGTAGCCCAGCAACAGGATCACCGCACCCACCACGGCGCCGATAAAGCCGGCGGATTGCCCTGGGCGATACCAGTGCAGGGCCTGCCCGAGAAAGGTCGCGGCCAGCGCGCCGCCGATACCCAGCGCGGAGGTCAGGAAGAACCCGCTAGGGCCATTGCCGGGGGTGATGGCGCGCGCCACAAGCCCGGCCAGGAAGCCGATGAGAATAGTCCAGATCAGGTGCATGGCGTCAGGAGAAATAGGAAAAGGGCGCGCCCCCGGAAGAGCGCGCCCTGAAACGCCGCATTACTGCGCGGCGGACTTGGCCGGCGTGGCGGCCTTGGTGTGCTTGGTGGCTTGTGTCTTGTTGCTCTTGTGCGCGCTCTTTTCCACCTTGGTGGGCGCCTTGGGCGCATCGGCGGCCGGGGCCTGGGCGAAGGCACCGGCAGCGAAGAGTCCGAGGGTCAGGATGGCGAGAACCTTCTTCATGTCTATCTCCAGGTGAGGCGCGCTTCGTTGCGCGTTGCCTGTAAAAACGGGCCGGGGCCTGGGCGTGTTGACAGCCGGTACGCAGCGCCGTGTAACAGTTCGTATCCGGCGCTGCGCCGGCGTACTCGTGCCGGCTTACTCAGGATACTTGCGCCGGAATGCGCAGGGTCTGTCCCGGATAGATCTTGTCGGGATCGCTCAGCATGGGACGGTTGGCCTCGAAGATTTCCGGGTAGCGCGAACCATTGCCTGCCCAGCAGCTTCTCGCCTGCGTCCTTGATGAAATCCAGCACACCCATTGTGTTCTCCGAGCGAGTCAAAAAGATTGGCGGGCAAGGGCTGGCGCCCGGCCCGACAGGTGGGGAGACTAGCGCAAGGGCTCCGCAAAAAGCATGGCAGTGACAATCGTTTGCAATCGGCGCCTGCGGCATAATGCGGGCAGAAAAAGTAATAGCATCGCGAAAAACAACAAGAACACAAACAGGACGACAACCCTCCGATGACCGCTACCGCATCCGGCAAGACCAGGCTCGACTGGACCACGCTTGGCCTGCTGACGTTTCCGCCATTGAGCTGGGCCGGCAACGCCATCGTCGGCCACTACGCCGCCGGCGCCATCCCGCCGATCACGCTGAACTTTGCCCGCTGGGCGATGGCCGGGCTGCTGCTGGCGCCCTACGTATGGCGGAGTGTGCGCGAGCATGCCACGACACTGAAGCGGCACGCCGGCGTGATCGCCGCCATGGGCATGCTCTCCGTCTCCGTATACAACGCCATGCAGTACCTGGCGCTGACCACGTCCTCGCCAATCAATGTCACGCTGATCGGCGCCTCCGCGCCCATCTTCCTGCTGATCATCGGCGCGCTCTTCTTTCACGAACGTGTGCGCGGCTGGCATGTGGCGGGCGCCCTGCTCTGCCTGGCAGGCGTGGGCGTGGTGATGCTGCGCGGGGATCTCGGGCGGCTGGCGCAGCTGGACTTCGTGGCCGGCGACCTGTTCATGCTGGCGGGCACGATTACCTGGAGCGCCTATACGTGGCTGCTGCGCAAGAAGCGTCCGGACTTGCCGCTGGCGGTGCTGTTGTTCGCGCAGATCGTGGCGGGTGTGCTGGCCAGCGTGCCATTCGTGGCGTGGGAGTTGCTGGCCGCGCCGGCGGCGATTCAATGGAATGGGAAGGCGGCCGGCATCTTGCTCTATGTGGCGACGATTCCGTCGCTGCTGGCCTACTTTGCGTGGGACCGGGCGATTGCGCGAGCGGGGGCGCAGTTGCCGGTGTTTTTCTTTACGCTTACGCCTGTGTTTGCCGCGCTGATGTCGACTGCTTTGCTGGGGGACTGGCCGCGGTGGTTTCATGCTGTCGGGCTGGCGGCTATTGTGGCGGGGATTTGGATTGCCAATCGGCGGTGACGGGATTTTAGGGTTTCTGGCTGCTGGCGCAGAGTGGGCGTTTTTTGGCGGGGTTTTATTGCTTCTAGCTGCTGGCGCGGCTGTACGGGGTTGGCCGTTTACGCACACGGAGGTGTCACTTTTCTTTACTCGCCCTCCATGTCAGGATACTTGTCGCCTCCGTTTCCTTAGTGAAGCAAAATGGAGGGCGGTGTGCGAATAGGTGATGACACGATATGCAACCGGCCGCTAAGCGAAGCGGAGTTGTCGGAGTACTGCCGCGCAAAGGGCATCCAGGCGGAGCAGATTCAGCAATGGCGTGAGGCGTGCGAGCAGGCCAATGCGGCTACGCCCGTCAAGCGAACGCTGGCGCAGCGGCGGGACGACGAAGCGGCGCGCAGGCGAGTGCGTGAGCTGGAACGCGAGCTCAAGCGCAAGAATGCGGCGCTTGCGGAGACGGCGGCACTGCTGGTCTTGCAAAAAAAAGCCGCAGCGATCTGGGGACGGGACGAGGAAGACTGATCAGCACCCCGGATCGCTTGGAAGCCATAGAGTTGATCGATGAAGCGGTGAGTGCCGGGGCCCGGCAGGAGAAGGCCTGCGAGGCGCTTGGTTTGACCGAGCGGACCTTGCAGCGCTGGCGGCACGCCCCCGCCGACGGGCGGCTGGAAGCGTGTCGCGAGGCACCGGCTAACAAGTTCAGCGAAGCAGAACGGCAGGCGGTGCTGAGGGCGGCGAACCAGCCAAGTTACGCGAGCCTGACGCCGCACCAGATCGTGCCAAAGCTGGCGGATGAGGGCATCTACGTGGGATCGGTATCGACGATCTACCGGGTGCTGCATGAAGCGGGACAAAGCCGTCGGCGTGGCCGCAGCAAGGCCCCGTGCACGCGCCCGCCGACGACGCATCGGGCCACGGGTCCGAACCAGGTGTGGTGTTGGGACATCACCTGGCTGCCGACCACGGTCAAGGGCAAGTTCTTCTACTGGTACATGATGAAGGACATCTACAGCCGCAAGCTGGTAGCCAACGAGGTGCATGAGAGCCAGACGGCTGAGCACGCCAGCCGCCTGCTGATGCACGGCTGYTTGCGGGAGCAAACGGCAGGTCGTCCGCTGGTACTGCATTCGGACAACGGCAAGGCCATGAAAGGGGCCACCATGCTGGCAGCGATGTATGACCTAGGCGTGGTGCCGTCCTATAGCCGGCCTAGGGTGAGCAACGACAACGCCTATGCCGAAGCGTTGTTCCGTACGGCGAAGTACTGCCCGATGTGGCCGGAGCGCCCGTTCGATAGCCTGGAACAAGCGCGTGACTGGGTGTTGCGCTTCGTGCGCTGGTACAACGACGAGCACCGACACAGCGGCCTGAAATACGTCACGCCAARCCAGCGGCATCAGGGCAARGCTACCGCACTGTTGGCGCAGAGAACGGCGCTGTATGAAGCCGCGCGCGCCCGGAATCCGCAGCGTTGGAGCGCGGGCATCCGCAACTGGGAACTCCCAGATGCGGTGTACCTGAACCCGGAGCGAGCGCAGAAAAACGCAGAGAATTACAAGCAAGCAGCGTAACGGCTGAGGCGACAACTACCTTGACACACGCCGCACTCAGCCCCCCGCCGCCCGACCAGCAGCCCACCTCCCCCTCAATCCTTATTCGGATGCGTCATTTCAATCGGCACAATCCACCGCGCATATTCCTCCTCCGTCAGATAACCAAGCGCCAGCGCCGCCCCCTTGAGCGTCAGCCCTTCCTTATGCGCCTTCTTGGCAATCGCCGCCGCCTTGTCATACCCGATATGGCGATTCAGCGCCGTCACCAGCATCAGGTTCTTGTCGAGGTTCTCCGCGATCTTCGGCAGGTTCGGCTCGATGCCGATCGCGCAGTGATCGTTGAACGCGAGGCAGGAGTCGGCGATCAGCTCGATGCTTTCCAGCACGTTGTGGACCATCACCGGCTTGTACACGTTGAGCTGGAAATTGCCCTGGCTGCCGGCGAAGGCCACCGTCGCATCGTTGCCGAACACTTGCGCGCACACCATGGTCATCGCTTCGCACTGGGTCGGATTGACCTTGCCCGGCATGATCGAGGAGCCCGGTTCGTTTTCCGGGATGTTGAGTTCACCAATGCCGCAGCGCGGGCCGGAGGCCAGCCAGCGTACGTCGTTCGCCATCTTCATCAGGCCGCCGGAGAGCGTGCGCAGCGCGGCGGAGGTTTGCACCAGCGCATCGTGCGCGGAGAGGGCGAAGAATTTGTTCGGCGCGTCGACAAACGGATGGCCGGTGAGCGTGGCAATGTGGGCCGCGGCGCGCGCGCCGAATTGCGGATGCGCGTTCAGCCCGGTGCCGACCGCCGTGCCGCCGATGGCCAGTTCCAGCAGGCCCGGCTGCGCTGTCTTGACGGCGTTCAGGCCAAAATCGATCTGCGCGACCCAGGCGCTGATTTCCTGCCCCAGCGTAATCGGCGTGGCGTCCTGCAAATGCGTGCGGCCCGTCTTGACGATGTCCTGGTAGGCCTGCGCCTTGGCGGCCAGCGTATCGCGCAGGGCGCTCACCGCCGGGAACAGCTTGGTGTGGATCTGCTCGACCACGGCGATGTGCATGGCGGTCGGGAACGTGTCGTTGGAGCTCTGGCCGCGGTTCACGTGGTCGTTCGAATGCACCGGCTTCTTGCTGCCGAGTTCGCCGCCGGCAAGCTCGATGGCCCGGTTGGAGATCACCTCGTTGGCGTTCATGTTCGATTGCGTGCCGGACCCCGTCTGGAACACCACCAGCGGGAAATGATCGTCCAGCTTGCCGGCGATGACCTCGTCGGCCGCCTGCACGATCAGGCGGGCCAGGTCGTCAGGCAGCTCGCCCAGCTCGGCGTTCGCCTCGGCCGCCGCGCGCTTGAGGATGCCCAGCGCGCGAATGACCGGCCGCTGCCAGCGGAAGCGGCTGACGCCGATCGGGAAATTGATGGTGGAGCGCTGCGTCTGCGCGCCCCAGTAGCGATCCGCGGGTACGTCGATGGCGCCCATCGAGTCGGTTTCGGAACGGAATGCGGGCATGGGGATCACTCTCCAAACAAGACTACGTCAATGATGGCCCCGGCGCGGTGCCTGCGGCAGGCACCTTGCATCGGGTCGCGATAAACGCCAGCGCTGTCCTGCCGAGGGATCGTCCGCTCTTGGGTGTCCATGGCGAACTCCGGCCCGGCGTGCGGTGGCTGAAGTACGGGAGGCCGTGAGCCGTAATGGTCTCCCCTTTTGTGGAGGCGGCCCCGGCGCATACGTTGCCGCACCCGCCGCGAGCCAGGCTGAACGATATCCCAGCCGCCGGCCGCGGGCAATGAATCCCGACTAACCGGAGGGGTTCGTGCCGGGGGCCGCCCGGCAGGCCGGCGCGCTCATGCCGGCGCCGGCGCGGTATCGTGCACGGCAATCCCCTCGATGGGATCCATGACCCCGCGCCAGGGCGCGAGCCCGATGGCCCGCCTGGCATCCGCATGGCCTACGCTCCAGCGCGCTTCGATACCGCTCGCGGTGAAATCGATGTCCTTGGAAAGATCCTGGCCCCCGAACGGCGGCGCATTCAGTTCCACCACGTGCATGGTGGTATGGCAGCCCCAGCCCAGCAACTCCTTGACCGCGGCCGATTGCCGTTCGGGCTCCGGAATGTACTTGGCCAGCTCGCGAATCACATGGCGCAGCCGGTGCAGTTGCCTCTGCCGCGCCAGTTGGGTCTCCGCCCGGCTCGCATACTGGATGTCCCGTTGCCGGCCCATGGCGTCCCACAGCGTCTGCGGTTCCGGCCCTCGCACCGGCCATAGCTGCACGGTAAAGATGACTGAACTGCGGCGCGGATAATCATCGAGCACGGCTTCAAGCGGCGTGTTCGAGCAGATACCGCCGTCCCAATAGGCCTCGCCTTCGATACACACGGCCGGGAACCCTGGCGGGAATGCCGCGGATGCCATCACGTGCTCAAGGCTGACGGCGATATCGCGGTTGGTGAAGTAATGCATCTGCCCGCTGCACACATTGACCGTGCCCACGGTCAGCCGCGTGTGCTTCTGGTTCAGGTAAGGAAAATCCACGAGCGAAAGGAGCGTCTCGCGCAACGGGTCGGTCGAATAGAATCCGGCCCGTTCGACGCCAAGCTGCGCATGCAGGCCGAACCACGCGCCGGGATTGGGCACGAAAAAGTTGGGGATGCCCTGCATGACCGTGGCGAGGTCCGCGAGCTTGTTGTCGGCTCCGGGTAAGAGACTGGTCATCTCGAACGGACCACGCCGGGCAACCTGCTCCCAGAACTGCCGCAGCCGGGAAAGCCGGTCCGCGGCCTTGTTGCCGGCGATGATCGCGCCATTGATCGCCCCGATCGACGTGCCAATGACCCAGTCCGGTTCGATGCCCGCCTCGTGCAGCGCCTGGTAGACGCCGCCCTGGTAGGCACCAAGCGCTCCACCGCCTTGCAGCACAAGCACTACCTGTCCCGGCAATGCCGGGCCGGATGGCTCCGGGATGCCTTGCCCGCCTTCATCGGCCCGCGCCTCGGTATCCATGGCTTTCCCCTTTTGACAGGCCACTTCGTGATGGCATCGGACAGGGTACTGGCGATCTCGCACGGCCCGTTGCCGTGCCTGGCTGACTATGAAGCCTAGCACTTTGCCTCGATCTTTCCAGCGACAACTTCCCGGGCCGTCCGGGTGTTCACGGGTGCTCCCCGGGCCAGGTTCACCGGCCCGGGACATGCACGTGATTGGACCGGTACAATCGGCACGCCCGCCGAGCGCAGCGAGAATCCCAGGGAACCACCGGATGGCCCTGGCCGACGCCAGAAAAAGTGAACTTCAAGTACCCGCGTCTTTCGCGGCCGGCCGCTGCGCGGCGGTATTTTCTTTTCTTGAGTACTGAGTCAGGGGATAGCAATGGAAGAGTCGAAACCGGCAGACCAGGTTGAACAGTCGGCACAACTGCATGACATCTACACGGAACCCTCCGATCTGGATGTCGACACGCTAAGCAATCTCGGGCCGCTGACAGGCATGGCCGGTATCTGGCAAGGCACGCGTGGGCTGGACGTCAAGCCCAAGGTGGATGGACCGCGAAAGCAGGCGTTCGTCGAGCGAATCGAGCTTCAGCCGGTCGACCCCCAGACCAACGGGCCACAACTGTTCTATGGTTTGCGCTATCACACGCATATCACCAAGCCGGATCAGGTGAAGACGTATCACGAACAAGTGGGTTACTGGCTTTGGGAGCCTGCTACCGGGAACATCATCCACACGCTTACGATTCCACGCGGCCAGACCGTCATGGCCATGGGCAAGGCATCCGCCGACGCGAAGGCGTTCGAACTGGTTGCAACGAAGGGATCCAGCACCGCCGGCATCAGCTCCAATCCCTTTCTCGAACTCGCGTTCGACACGGTCGAGTTCCGTATCAAAGTGACCATCAACGAGAACGGAACGTGGTCCTACGACGAGGACACGGTTCTCATGATCCGCGGCAAGACAGAACCGTTCCACCACACCGACCGCAATACGCTGACCAAGATCGGAGAACCCACGCCGAATCCGTTAGCCCGCAAATAGTTTGCTGGCGACAAACCCGCCCTGACAGGCGCCCAGGCGCGGGACAAGGTTGCCTTGCCGCGCACGCTGGGCGGCGGCGTCATGGCTGCGGCACCGCGCGCATGACCTGGCCGAGCAGTCCGAGCAGTTCCCGCGCTATGCCGGCAACGATGGCTTCCATCGCCTCCCCCGGCCCGAACACGGCGCGCACGCCAATGTCCCGCAGTTGCCTGACGTGGCCGGCGGGGATCACGCCGCCGGCAAACACCGGGGCGCGCAGCCCGCGCTGGCGCAGCGCGTCGACCAGGCGGGGCAGCAGGTCCAGGTGGGCGCCGGCGAGCGTGGAGACGCCCAAGGCGTCGAAGCCGCCCTGCGCGGCCACCGCGGCGGCTTCCTCCGGCGCCTGGAACAGCGGGCCCAGCGTGACGGCAAAACCGGCGTCGGCGAGCGCCGCCGCCACCGCCTTCGCGCCACGGTCGTGGCCGTCCTGTCCCAGCTTGGCAAGCAGCATCCTTGGCGGGCGGCCCAGGCACGCGTGCAGCTTGCGGACCTGCGCGCAGGCGGCTTCCCAGGCCGGCGCCGCGTCGCGCGCGGCGGCGTAGGCCCCCGCCGCGTAGGCCGGGACCATCGTGTAGCGCGGCCACGCCTGCTCCAGCGCGCGCGTGCACTCGCCAACTGTCGCCCGGCAGCGGACGGCGTCCATGGTCAGGGCCAGCAGGTTGCCCTGCCCGCTGCGCGCCGCCTTCGTCAGCGCGTACAGGGCCTGTGCCACGGCCTCGCCGTCACGCCCCGCCCTCAGCGCCGCCAGCCGCTCGCGCTGATGCGCCCGCACCTGCCGTCCGTCAATCTCCAGGCAGGCCGGCGCCTCCCCGGCCGCCGCCTGGTAGCGGTTGACGCCAACGATGACGCGCTTGCCGCCATCGATATCCGCCTGCGTCCGCAGGGCGGCGCGATGGATCAGCCCATGCACCCAGCCGGACTCGATGGCCGCCAGCACGCCGCCACACGCGGCAATCTCCGCCATCAGCGCGCGCACCTGCCCGGCAACCTGCGCGGTCAGCGACTCCATCATGTAGGAACCGGCCCAGGGGTCGGCGATATCGCACAGGCCCATCTCGTGCTGCAGGATCCGTTGCGTGTCCCGCGCCAGCCTGGCCGAATCGGCACTGGGCAGCGCCAGCGCTTCATCGTACGCATTGGTGTGCAGCGACTGCGTGCCGCCGAACACCGCCGCCATCGCCTCCACGGTGGTGCGAACGATGTTGTTCTCGGGCTGCTTCGCCGTCAGCGACCATCCCGAAGTCTGGCAGTGCGTGCGCAGCGTGGTGGCCCGGTCCGTAGTGCCGCCGAGGCCACGGACGATTTCGCACCACAGCAGACGCGCGGCGCGCAGCTTGGCAATCTCGGTGAAGAAGTCCGTGCCCACGCCGAAGAAGAAACTCAGCCGTCCGCAGAAATCATCCACATCCAGCCCGCGCGCGCGGATCTGCCTGACGTACTCCTCGCCGTTGGCCAGCGTCAGCGCCAGTTCCAGCACCGGGTCCGCCCCGGCCTCCTGAAAGTGGTAGCCGGAGATCGACATGCCGTTGAACCTGGGCACATGCCGCACCAGGTAGGCCACCACATCCGCGCAGATCCGCATCGACGGCCCGGGCGCGAAGATCCAGGTGTTGCGGACCATGTACTCCTTGAGGATGTCGTTCTGGATGGTTCCGCTCAGTTGCCCGAGGGGGATGCCAGCCTCTTCCGCCGTCACCAGGAAAGCCGCCAGCACCGGCAGCACGGCCCCGCTCATCGTCATCGACACCGAGACACGGTCCAGCGCGATGCCGTCGAACAGGCGCTTCATGTCCTCCACCGAATCGATCGCCACGCCGGCCATGCCGACGTCCGCCTGTGCCAGCGCATGGTCCGAGTCGTAGCCGCGATGGGTCGGCAGGTCGAAGGCGACCGACAAACCCTGCGCGCCCTGCTCCAGCGCCTGGCGAAACGCCAGGTTGGAGGCGGTGGCATCGGCAAAGCCCGCGTACTGCCGGATGGTCCACGGCTTGCCCGCATACATCGAACGATGGGGGCCGCGCACGAACGGCGCCTCACCCGGCAGGCTGCCGAGGTGCGCCAGCCCCTCCAGGTCGGCGGCGGTATAAACGGTCTTGCGCGGCACCGCGCGTGCCGTGTCCGGCGGCTCTGCGCCAATGCTCATCGCACTCTCCATCGCTTGCGCGTCACCACGTCGGCAATCTTCTCGCCATCGCTGCCGCGCCGGATCTCGCACCAGTGCGCAAGACCGTCCGGCCGGATATCCACGGCGGAGAACGACAACTCCAGCGCTTCGCCGAGGTTGACGTTGCCGTGGAAGAACAGGTCCCGCGCCGCTACCGTCGGCGGCTCCTCGAAACGCTGCCATTGCCACTCGGCACGATCGACAATGGCCTGGAAGTTGGCGAAGTAAAGCAGGTCCGCGCCGTTGAAGTCGCCATAGGGGCAAGGCAGGTACTCGGCCGTGTACCGGCCATGGTGCCGGGTCTGCTCCAGGCCAAGATGCCCGCCCCAGTCTCCCGCGCGAAAGCGCTTGGCCAGCGCGGCCATTTCCACCGCCGCTGCCGGCGGCGGCCCATCCACAGGCATGTTGAACGCGGCCCTGACCACCGAGCGGTTGTCCCGCTCGCGCTGGCGCCGGATAAAGGTGGATACCATCGATACCTGCGCGCGCCTGGCGCCAGAGCCATCGCCTTCCAGCATCAGTTCGTGCGAGCTGAAATGCCGTGCGCCGGCCACCCGCATCAACCGCGTGTCCACGGAGAATGCCGCGTTCTCGCCAAGCGCTTCGAGCGAGGCCTCCCGCAACCGGATCGCGGTGAAGGCCGCGTAAGCCTTGTTGCCTTCCGCGTCCCTGAACTCCGGCAGGGCCTGGCCGGACAGCTCCGCCAGGCCCTGCCAGTGCAGGTCGCCGCACGCCTTGAGCAGCCAGTTCTCCGACAGGCCGGTATAGGACAGGTTCGGCATGCCGGCGACATAGCTTGTGCGCGCGTCAAACATGTCAGGCCGCCAGTGCTTGCGCGCCGAGCTTTTCGCTGACTATTGCCGCCAGGTATTCGGCATCGCGGGCGATGCCGGAAAAGCGCCCGGAGCCCCAGGTGTGCAGCCACGGCAAGCCAAGGAAGTACAGGCCATCCTGCGCCGTCACGCCGCGCACGTGGCCAGGATAGCCGCGCCCATTGAAGACAGGTGCCTCCAGCCAGCTGAAATCCGGGCGGAAGCCGATGCACCAGACAATGGCGCCGATGCCGGCCTCGGCTAGGTCCAGTGCCCAGCGTTCCTCGCCCGGCGTCCATACCGGCGCATACGTGCTGGCGGCCGGCGCGGCGATGCCGTGCTTGTCGATGAACTTGTCGATGCTGGCGTTGATGCGGTTGTACGTGTCGTCCGCATCGTCGAGGTTGGCTTTCAGGTTCGGCGTGAAGCGCAGCTTGCCGTCATGGAAGTCTTCCAGCGCGCCAAACAGTTCCATGCCTTCGGTGGCGAACTTGCGCAGGTCGATATCGCGCCCGCCATCGCGGCCGGTCACGTAGTGATTGGTGTTGTCGCGCACGCCTTCGCGCAGCGGATGCTCCTGCACCGGCATGTCGTAGTACTGCATGTCGGCCAGCCAGTCCACCACGTCCCGGCCACGGTAGAAGCGCGCGCAGCGCGGGGCCTGGCCGACAGCCAGGAACACCTTGCGGCCCGCCAGGTGCAGGTCCTCCGCGATCTGCGCGCCGGACTGGCCGGAGCCCACCACCAGCACGCCGCCTTCCGGCAAGGCCTGCGGGCTGCGGTACTCGGAGGACTGGAGCTGCCGGATGCCGGCGGGCAGGCGCTCCGCCATGCGCGGCACGATCGGCGTGTGATAGCCGCCCGAGGCCACCACCACCTGCCCGGCGGTGAAGTCGCCCTGCGAAGTGGAGACAAGGTAGCCACCCCGCTCCAGCGGCTTCACGCGACGGACCTCGGTATGCTCCAGCACCGGTGCGTTCACCATGCCGATAAAGCCATCGAGATAGGCGGTGATCTCGTCCTTCTTCATGAAGCCGTGCGGGTCATCGCCCTGGTAGGGATAGCCCGGCAAGGCGCACTGCCAGTTCGGCGTGACCAGGCAAAAGGCATCCCAGCGCTGGCTGCGCCAGGTGTGGGTGACGGTGTGCTTCTCCAGCACAAGATGGTCGATGCCGGCCTGCTTGAGGTAGTAGCTCATGGACAGGCCGGCCTGGCCGCCGCCCACCACGATGACGCTGTAGTGTTTGGGGGAGGTAGCCAGGGATTCGCTGTGGGTGTCAGACATGATGCGTCCTTCGTTGATTGCTGTGAGATGCGTTAAGGCTTTCGGATGCGTGCTAACGGCCGAAGCCAAGCACGCGCACGGTGGCGTCCAGCTGCGCGCTGAAACGCGTTGCCGTGTTCTCGATCTGTTCAAGCTGATCCATCGCGGACGAGCAGGCATAGCCATACTTCGCCCTGACGCGCTCCGAAGCGCTCGTCAGCGCCAGCCTGGCAAGCCGCATGAATTCCTCCAGCGCGTAGTCCTGCCCCGCGACAAAGAATTCGCTGACCACCGACGACGGTGAATAACAGGTGACCTCGCTCTGATCGGGCCAACGTACCCGGAAATGTGTCACTGGCATGGCCTCTCCTCAGGCATCGATGGGGGTGGCGTCCCGCGCCGGGCAACCGGCCCGCGGGACGATAAATGCATCCCGCGCGAAGTCCCACAACAGCGCGGTTTCGCCGGCGCCGCTGACCGAGACCTGCCGCGAATCGTCGATGACGCCGATCTCGGCGCAGGCAATGTCCCGCGCCCGGAATCGCTCGCTCACGCGCTCCGCATCCTGCTCGCGCACGGCCAGCAGGAAGCCATAGCTCGGGAACGCCGTCAGCCAGCGCTGCAGCGGCACGCCCGCCGGCGCCGGAATGCGGTGCAGGTCGATCCGGGCGCCAACGCCGGAGCACTCCAGCAGCATCAGCGCCGTGCCCAGCGTGCCGGCCATGCTGATGTCTTTCGCCGCGGCGCACAGGCCGTCCTCGGCCAGCACGGGCAGCAGTTCAAGATCGGCCAGCAACCGCCCGGCGGGCGCCCCGGTGGAGGCATTCCAGTAGGGATACGGCTCGGCAAAGGCGCCGCGCAGGTCGACCGCCATCAGCAGCCGGTCGCCCGGACGCGCCGCGAAGCTGGAGAGCAGGCTGCGCGCCCGGCCGACGATGGCCACCGCAAGCTGGCCGTGATCGCTGCGGGCGTTGCTGTGGCCACCCACGATGGGCACGCCATACGCGGCCGAAGCCGCCGCCATGCCCTTGAGCACTTCGGCGGCTTCGGCCACGCCCGCGCTCCAGATGGCGTCCACCACCGCCAGCGGGCGGCCGCCCATCGCATAGATATCGCTGACATTGACCATCACCGCGCTGTAGCCCGCGAACCACGGCTTGGCATGGATAAAGTCGCTGACCATGCCCTCGATGGCGAACAGGAGGTAGCCATCATGGTCCGCAATGGCGGCGCAGTCGTCACCCACGGCAACGGCCTGGCCGAGATCGCGCACCCCGCCCGGCAGCGCACTGCCGAGCGACGCCAGCACCCCGGCGATATCGGTCTTGTGGCCGAAGCCGCGGCTGGCGCGCAGGCTTTCCACGATCTGCGCGACGTTCATGCTCCGCTCCTTCCCATTGCCGGCATGCCGATGCGCGGCGTCAGGCAAGCCGGGTAGTAGTCCAGGTCGGCCTGCATCAGGTGGTGCGGGCGGCCAAGCAACGTCTCCTCCGCCAGCACGTTCCAATGCAGACGGCGGAACAGCGGCACGTTCTGGCTCTGCACATGCGCGAGGAACTTCGTGCAGCCAAGCCCGTGCGCGCTGCTCACCGCCAGCTTGATCAGCGTGGCGCCGATCTTGCCGTGACTGCGATACGCGGCGTGCACGGCAAGGCGGGAACCAAACCAGACGCCAGGCGCATCCTCGTGAATACGCACGGTGCCGACCACCATCCCGGGTGCATCCGCCTCGCACTTCACCGCCACCAGCAGTTGCGCCCGCGCGTCGGTCTCGTCGCGGTCGTCGCCAGTGAAGATGCCCTGCTCGTGGCAGAACACCGCCCGGCGCAGCGTCATGGCCTGCTCCGCCTCCCACTGCGCCCCGGCCCAGCGAATGCGGAACGTGGTCGCGGCAGGCACCTCCACGCAAAGGTCGTCGCTCATGCCGCCACCTCTTCATAGGAAGACAGGGAGGAACACGCGCCGCACTTGCCGCAGCCCGCCTTGATATCCGCCGAGCGCATGCCCGCCGCGCCGATCATGGCGCCGAGCGGCTTGAGGATGGACTTCATGAATTCCGGCGGCGGCGCCGGATGGTCTTCCAGCGGGGTGCCCGTGATCGGCACGAAGGGCACCACGAAGGGATAGACGCCAAGCGCAACCAGTTCCCGCGAGATCGACAGGATGGTCTCCGCGCTGTCGCCAAGCCCCGCAAGGATATAAGTGCTCACCTGCCCCCGGCCGAACACGGCCACCGCGGCCTTGAACGCCTCCATATAGCGGCTGACGGGCACCGCGGCCTTGCCGGGCATGATGCGTTCGCGCAGGGCCGGCGTCACCACTTCCAGGTGCATGCCGAGCGTATCGATGCCGGACGCCCTCATGCGGTCGAACCAGCGGTCGTCGTCGGGCGGCTCGCATTGCGCCTGGATGGGCAGGTCGACGGCCGCCCTGATCGCAAACGCGCTTTCGCAAAGAATGGCGGCGCCCCGGTCCGGCGTGGGCGGCGTGCCGGTGGTCAGCACCATATGCCTGACGCCATCCAGCAGCACCGCGGCACGCGCCACTTCGGCCAGTTGTTCCGGCGTCTTGCGCGCGATGGTGCGCCCCGCCGCGAGCGATTGCCCGATCGCGCAGAACTTGCAGGTCTTGCGGCGGCTCTCGTAGCGGATGCAGGTCTGCAGCACCGTGGTGGCCAGTACATCCGCGCTGTGCAGCGTGGCGATATGGGAGTAAGGCACGCCATCCAGCGTCTGCAGGCCGTAGAAGCGCGGCGCCTTCGGAAAGCTGATATTGGCAATCGGAATCGTGCCGCGCATCAGCGCGCTGGTGCCCTTGCCATCGGGCGACGACGCCACGAAGGGCGAGTGCCACGCGGTATTGGTATGCACAGGCACCATGATGGTCACGCCGTCGATGGTCACGGCCTTGTGGTCCGACGGCCCCGCGCCGCCGCGCCGGCTGGCGGCACCGGCCGCCGGGTCCAGCAGGCGCAGCCCTACCGATTGCAGCTCGGTCCGAAGTTCAGTTACCGACAGCCGGCTCGAGGCCGTCGTCATCTCGCTGGAGTTCATGTTGGGTGCTCCCGTGGAAGTTGGAGAAGGCGGCGGCCATGGGCGAGGCAGTCGCCGCCGGCCGGTCGTTGATCGCGAGGCTGAGCAGTTCCGGCCGGGCGTAGTGCCCCACCGAATCCATCATTCGCTTGCGCTTGGTGATGAGCGACATATCCAGGTCGGCGATCACCATGCCCTCGCCCTCGCGCAGCGGCGGCGCCAGGTGCTGGCCCTCCGGGGACACGATGGCGGTGTTGCAGCCGCCCCGCAGTGCCTTTTGCAGGCCGGGGTCGGTGGTCACGGAGGCGATCTGCTCGTCGGTCAGCCAGCCGGTGGCATTTACCACGAAGCAGCCGGATTCCAGCGCGTGATGGCGGATCGTGACTTCGATCTGCTCGGCAAAAATGGGACCCACCAGCGAGCCGGGGAACTGGCTGCAGTGGATTTCCTCGTGCTGGGTCATCAGCGCGTAGCGGGCCAGCGGGTTGTAGTGCTCCCAGCAGGCCAGCGCGCCCACGCGGCCGATCGCGGTATCTGCCACTTTCAGGCCGGCCGCGTCGCCCTGGCCCCAGATCATCCGTTCATGGAAGGTCGGCGTGATCTTGCGGCGCTTGAGCGCCAGGCGGCCATCGGTATCGAAGATGAGTTGCGTGTTGTAAAGACTGCCGTGGTCGCGCTCGTTGACGCCAAGCACCACCACCATGCCATGCCGGCGCGCGCGCTCGGACACGGCATGGGTGACGGGGCCGGGCACCACCACCGCCTGCTCGTACAGGCGCATATGGTCGCTGCCGGATTGCACGGGCGGCCGCACGAAGGAGAAGTACGGGTAGTACGGCAGGAAGGTTTCCGGAAAGACGATCAGCTGCACGCCTTCCCGCGCGGCCTTGTCGATGGCCTCGCAGACTTTGCCGAGGGTGCCTTCGCCGTGCTCGAGGTCCGGGGAAATCTGGACCGCGGCCGCGCGCACAATGCGTTTCTGTGACATGGTGGTGCCCGCCTTTTCTATCTCTATCTGTCTCTGTCTCTATCTGTCTCTCAAACCGTCCAGGTATCCAGGATCAGCGCGTTCTCTTTGCGGTGGATAAGCTTCAGGTCCAGCACGTCGAGCGGGCTGATCGGGCGGATGCCTTCGATCAGCGAGGCTTCGCCGTGGCCGTAGAGCGCTTGCAGCGCGAAGCGGCAGGCGTAGACCTTGCCGCCCTCTTCCATGAACTTGGTGATCTGCTTGTTGAAGTTGAGATGGCCGGCGAAGGCCTCGTCGCCCAGCGTGGGAAAGCCGCGTTGCAGGCCCAGCGTGACGCCCGGGCCGTACAGCAGGATGGAAGTCTCGAAGCCCTTGCGTTGCAGGCGCGTGGCCTGCAACAGGTTGACGAAGCCGATCGAGCCCTCGAAGGCGACGGTGTGGAAGGTGACCAGCGCCTTCTCGCCCGGCTCCGCCTTCACGTCCTCGAAGACCTTCTCTTCGTAGTCGACCAGGAAATCGCCTTTCTTGTGGGCCGGTTTGTTGACTGCGGGCATGCTGTGCTCCATAGGGTGGGTGGGTCTGTCGATCGTCCGCGCATTTCGTTCGCGTATTCGTTCGATCGATCGGCCGGGGGGGCCGACACCACTCCATGARCACGGGCTATGCCATCTACCCCGCCGATCAATGCAATCAATTAGCGATCAAGCAGGGAATCGTTCATTGATCGCATGGATGATTTTCCGGATGGTGGAAGCGGCGGCAATCGACTGTGCCCTGACCGGTACAGGCCAATATGGGGCATGCACTGGGGCGGAACGCGCCGGCCCCGCGCGGACGCCCGGAAGCGGTGCAATCCTGCAATCACGCACCATCATCGAGCACTAAAAAATGCAATCACTTAAGGCATATAAAGCGATCAATGTGATAGCCTGATGCCTCGGTACCTTGTACGCATGAATCGCCTGGAGCCCCCCTTGTCCGGTCTTGCCAGCCACTGGCTGAAACGCCTCTCCGAGAGCGCCAAACCCGCCTACCTGACGATCCCCGACCTGATCGAGGAAGACCTGGCGAGCGGCCGCCTGCAGGCCCGCGACCGGCTGCCGGCGCTGCGCGACCTGGCCGAGGCGCTGCGGCTCAACTACACCACCGTGGCGCGCGCCTACGCGGAAGCGCGCAAGCGCGGGCTGATCGACGCCAAGGCCGGCAGCGGCACGTTTGTCCGGGGGCGCGCCCCGGCGTTGCCGCTGCGCGCGGGCACCGGTGCCGAGATGACCATGAACATGCCGCCCGAGCCGCCGGTGCTGACGGCGCGGCTGCGCGAGTCGGCCGGGCGCCTGATGGGTGCCACCGATCCGTACAGCCTGCTGCGCTACCAGGATTTCGGCGGCACGCCGGCCGACCGCGCCGTGGCCACGGAATGGCTCAAGCGCTACGTGCCCGCCTGCCGCGCGGATACCGTGCTGATCTGCCCCGGCATCCACAGCGCCCTGGTGGCGCTGGTATCGCTGCTGGCCCGCCCGGGGCAGACCATCTGCCTGGATACGCTGGCCTATCCCGGCATCAAGGCCATCGCCACGCAACTCGGCGTGCAGTTGCAGGCCCTGCCCAGCGACGAGGAAGGGCCGCTTGGCCCGGCGTTCGAAACCCTGTGCAAGACGCAGAAGCCCAGCGCGCTGTACTGCAACCCGACGCTGCAGAACCCCAGCACCCGAACCATGCCGCAAGGACGGCGCGAGATCCTCGCGGATATCGCCCTGCGCTACAGCGTGCCGATCATCGAGGACGACGCCTACGGCATGCTGCCGCAGCGCACGCCCGACGCCATGGCCACGCTCGCGCCCGAACTCACCTACTACGTAACCGGCCTGTCGAAGTGCTTTGGCGCGGGATTGCGCATTGCCTTTATCAACGGCCCCACCGCGCGCCAGACCCAGCGCCTGGCCGGCACCCTGCGCGCCACCACCGTCATGGCGAGCCCGTTCAACACCTTGCTGGCCACGTCATGGATCAAGGATGGCACGGCGGAAGACATGCTCAAGGCCATTCGCGCCGAGAGCGTGGCCCGGCAACTGGTGGCCCGTGAGGTCTTCGCCGGGCGGCCCTATGATGCCGACCCCGAAGGCTTCCATCTCTGGCTGCCGGTACCGCAGGACAGCGGCTGGCGTCCGTCCGAGCTGGCGCTGCACCTGCGCTCGCGCGGCATTGGCGCGGTCTCGAGCGCGGCCTTCTCTACGGACGGCAACCCGCCGGACGCGATCCGCCTCTGCCTGGGCGGACCGGGCGACCGCGACGAGATGGAAGAGTCGCTGCAGATCGTGGCGGATACGCTGGACGATCCGCATCACCTGCATACGGCGATGCTGTAGCACCCGGCTATGGCTGGCGCCCGCGGGTAATCACCTGCCCCGCCCGCGCCCCGGTGTGGCCGTCCTGCTCCCATGTGACGGTGCCGTTGACGATCACGCAGCCGATGCCTTCCGCCGGCAGCCTACTTCGCCGGCATGTAGATCCGCGTCTGCAATTGCGCGGGCGGCGTGATGCGAGGATCGTTCACATACTGCTCGAACATGGGAAAGTCCGCCGGCACCGCCCCGCTGTTCGGCAGCCACTCCGAGAACATCCAGTTATAGGCCTTGTTCATCTCGTTGTAGGGGCCCGTATAGGTCAGTATCGCGCAACGGCACGCCGGGATTTCGAAGCGCACCAGTTCCTCTCCCAGGTCCGCATCCGGCGCAACCGACATGCCGGCCAGCGAACGCAACTGGTCAACCGGCACCTGCTCGGGATCGTCGAAGTACACACCGAAACCGGCGGTTTCCTGGCTGGCAACGCCGCGGCTGGCCGCCAGCATGAAGACGCGGGCGAACACCGGGCCGATTTCCTGATAGCTGCCGTGATGGCGCAGCGCGGCCAGCATGGTGCCAGGAAAGGTTTCGATCGTGATGGGATACATGGATAGCTCCTGAGGGTCGAAGGGACGGGAGCGGGCTGCGCGATACCGTCCCGGCGGCATGCCGAAGGTCGCGCCAAAGGCCCGGATGAACGCCGCGTCCGACTCATATCCGGCACGCAGCGCCACATCACGCAATGAAGCTTCCGTACCCGCCAGCGCAACGGCCGCACGGTGCATGCGGATGCGTTGCACCGTGGCCTTCACCGTTTCTCCCATCATCGCGCGATAGACGCGATGGAAGTGATACGGGGACAGGCAGGCCAGGTCCGCCAGCCGGTACAGGTCCGGGTCAGCGTCGGGATGGCTTGCCAGCCAGCGCAGGACGGGGTCCAGGCGCTGGGCGTACTGGTTTCGGGTTTCGGGCTTCATGTGGTCTCCATGGCGCGCAATGTACCGGAGGGAGCCTTGCAGATTTTGCGGTTTTTTGAGTTCATCCGACTCTCGTGTGGGTCGATTCGCCGCCGGGCTGGTTCCAGCACTGCCGTAGCTCCCCTGGCCCCGGTTGTTCTCCCATTTCATGGGAGAGGGGAGCAAACCGGCGTTCTGCCTGCGGCCACCCGCACCGGCATGTAGTACCCGCACGAAAGCATCCCCGTGGGCGCGTGCCGGCCTAATGCCAGCCGATCACCGTCTCGGTGCCGTGGCAGCCGGCGTAATTGTCGCAGCCGGCGCAAGCCGGTTCAGGACAGGGATGCAGGTCCAGCCGCAGACATAGCTCGTGGTAGAAGAATTTCTTCCACTTCATGTCCGTGGTGTTGGCTGCATGGAGCGAGGGAAAGTAGTCCCGCAGCAAGCGCGAAACGTCGTGCCTGCCGGCCAGGCCCATGTCGTGCCAGAGATGGGACCCGCCAAAGCAGCCGCTGGCCAGCGCATGAGCGGCCCAGCGCGTTTCCGTGCGGGCCGGATCGCCCGAGGAGACCAGCATCTCCACCAGGTCGGCAAACTCGCAAGGCAGCGCGGCGGCATCGACAGGCGCCGACTCGGGCGCCCACCCCGCCGCCCTGGCGCCGGGGAAGCAATGATCGAGCATTTGCCAGAACTCGGGCTCAGCCAGGCCGAGCCACTGCGCGAACCGAGGCAGCCTGCCGGCGTTGGCGCTTTCCAGCACGCCGGCCAGCGCGCGGCATGCCGGCTCGCCAGGCGACAGCGAAAACGCATCAAGGATCAGCAACGACTGGTTCACGGCAATGCCTTGTGGAGTTGGACACGCCAGCCATGCCGGCTCTGGCGGCGGCCGTGCGGTAGCCGGCCATTGCCCAATTTCCGAAATATAGCGGTGTATATAACGGTAGTCAACGCAAGGCCATGGAAGGCTCTACAGGGCGCAGGGGTGCCCCGTGGCCCGGCGGCTCGCTCAAAGCACCAGCCTCTCGAAGGGCACCGGCGGCGAAATGGCATATCCCTGCAGCAAGTCCGCTCCAAGCGATCTTGCCAGCACCATATCGTCCGGACTCTCCACGCCTTCGGCCACGGTCTGCAGTTCCAGCGAGCGTGCCAGGTCCATCGACGAAGAGAACAGCCGCCTGGCGCGTTCGGCATGCCGCGCCCGGTGCAACAAGGTCTTGTCGACCTTGACCTGCGTGAATGGCAGCAGGCCAAGGGCTTGCAGCGATGCGTAGCCGGAACCGAAATCGTCCTGCGAGATCACCATGCCGCGCGCCGAGAGCGCGTTGAGGTTCTCCAGCAGGCGAGCCTCGCCCTCGCGGGAGATCCGGGTCTGTTCGGTCAGCTCGAGCACCACCCGCGAAACATCCAGTCCATGCGAGATGCTGGCATGCACAAAGCCCTGGACAAACCCCGCGGCGGCCGCGGTCCTCGGGTTGACGTTAAGGGCGAACCGGCCCGCGTAGCGGGGAAAACGAGTCTGCACGCGCCCRCAAGCACCCAGGAAATGATCCAGCAGCAGGGTTTCCACCCCATGGCTGGTGATACTGCCGATGAACGTCTCCGGCGCATGATGCCGGCCTTTGTCGGACCAGCGCGCCAGCACTTCCAGCCCGACGATGCCGCCATGCTGCGCACTGATCTGCGGCTGGAACACCGGGTAGATATGTCCGAGCTCGATGGCGCCGATCAGGTCGTCCCTGGTGAGCACAAGCAGTTCCTCGCTATCCAGGCTGCGATCCATGGCGCCCGATGGCCGCGACATCAACCGCCGCAGCCGCGCCATGCGCGCTGCCGCGGCATGGCCCTCGCCCTCCGGCCCGGCGCTGGCCACGTCCGGATGCGAGGCCGCCTGGCGGGCAGACACCTTGCCCCTGATAAACGCGTAATGCAATCTAAGCTCCTGGAAGGCCCTTTCACGGTCGGGCACGACTGCACATTCATCACCTGGGAACCGCAAGCGAACACGCCACATCGCGACAACGTCATGCCGCCCGGCAACTCTACTGGCTCCGCTAACGGCGATTTCAAACTACGGCAAACCTGAAAACCGTCCCTTATGCACGCCCGGCCCCATTCTTTCAGCGCCCAGCCATCCACGGCAGACCCCGGTTCCCCTCCTAAGTAGGACCACCTACCAAGGCAGGGTACTGACGCAATACAACCCATAAGACAATCCGTCCCAGCAAGACTGACCCCTTGCTGAACCACTCAAGGGGTGTAGGGGCGCCCTGCACCTACACCCTTCTTTTTCCGGGTCAGGCCGTCCCCCTCCAGTCCCGTTGCCATTCACCTCGCCGGCCGCGCTTGGCGCGCACGCCGGTCATCTCGCACCTTCAATCCCGGCCGCGCCCCGAAACCCGAATTCCGCGAGCCTTGCCCTAAAAACCCGAGAAGCGGATACCAATCGAGCCATAGCCGTAATAGCGGTCCATCTTGCCCGCCGTGGCGGCATTGTAGAGAAACGGAATGGTGCCCACGAAGTTGTGCAGCGAGCCCTGCCCGCGCAGGAACACTTCGACGTTCTTCACCACCGCATACGACAACTCCAGCCCCAGCGTGTGATTCGACTTGATCGGGGAATTGCCGTACGCGCTGGCACGGCTATCGACGTTGCTGCGCAGCAGGTACTGGAACTGGTAGCCCAGCCTGGCAGTGAAATTCTCGTACTTCCAGCGCCACGAGCCGCCTAGGTTCAGGTAGCCGGCGGTGTAGTTGAAATCGTCATTGATATTGAGCCCGTACTGCCCGGCGTCGGTCGAGAAACTCGCGGACTGCAGGTTGACGTTGCCAACGCGGCAAGGCGCGGCCAGGCTGCCGTTGGCGACATTGTCGGAGTTGATGCCGACGTTGAAATTGCACCCACCCTGCTGCAACCGCGTATTGAGCCCGCCGATGGTCACACGGCTGACGCCCAGGCCGATAAACCCCGTCAGTTTGTTGCGCTCGGTCAGGTCACCGGAGAAGATCACATCGGC
This sequence comes from Cupriavidus sp. 01L45, assembly GCF_056399885.1. Taxonomy (NCBI): domain Bacteria; kingdom Pseudomonadati; phylum Pseudomonadota; class Betaproteobacteria; order Burkholderiales; family Burkholderiaceae; genus Cupriavidus; species Cupriavidus sp. 01L45. The sequence continues at coordinate 33,443 of NZ_JBFTSG010000020.1, forward strand.
CTGGCCCTGAATGTCATTGGCATTGTTGACCGTGACGCTGTTGAACGTGGCATTCCTGACCTTCAGGGCGGAAGAGCGGCTCAAGCTACCCGAGTGGTCGCCCCATAGCGAGAAACGCACCAGCAGGCGGTCGCGCGCGCCGGGCTCGGCCAGCGGGTCGTAGTGCAAGGCCAGCATCCAGGTATCGATCTGGTTGTTGTCCGGCCCGTAGTCGATGCCGCGGCGCCAGTACGTGGCGGAGCCCGACCATTTCGGCGAGAACTTGTAGCCCAGCATCAGCTTGCCGCCGCGGTAATTGCCGGCATTGTCCGGCGCGCCGCCATGGCTGTTGAAGATGTCCATGGCGTTGTTGACCATGTCATAGCTGGCCTCCGCGCGAAATGCAGTGAACTCGCCCGTGGTGGGTTCGGCCTGCAAGAACACATCGTCGGGCGCCGCATTGGCAACGCCAGCGCATGACAAGCCCAGCATCAATGCGCCGGCATTGCCGAGCCAGCGCGTGCGATACAACAGCATAGGGAGACTCCGAGGCCAGGGGGCGGACCTCATCCACGGCGTTGGCCGGGTCGTGGTCCGGCAAACTGCACACAAAAAAGAAGCCGGTCACCCGCCATCGCGCCTGCGGGCGCGCGTGACGAATGACCGGGCAGCCCTCCCCGGACTACAGGGAGGGCCTGACTGCCAACCGATCAGGGATTCAGCGTCACCGTGGTCTTGATGCCGTTGCCGCTGACCTTTGCCGAGGCAGTTTCCACCGTCTGCGCCGACGTCTTCTGCGCGCTGCCGTTGACCAGCGCGCCGACGTTGACTGCCTTGCCGCCCTGGCCCGACACCGCGAATGTCACGGGGAAGGTAGCGGTCGACTTCGGCGTGAGCGCGTCGACCTGCGTTGCGCTCAGTGCCCCCGCGGTCCTCAGCTTGGCAAGGAGAACGGTGAACGGCAGGTTCAACGAGCCGCCGTTGGCGTTGTCGAACAGATTATCGGCAGCACCGTTGCTCAGGTTCGCGCTGGCCGCAACCGTGCCGGCAATGCGGAACGAGTAGTTGGTGCCGGCAGGCACCTGGGCCGCCGTCAGCGTCGAACCGTTGAAGGTCAGCGCCACCTTCTCGATGATCACGTCGACCTGGCTGCCGTTGTATGTGTAGCTCAAGCCCGCACGCACTTCCGCAGCGCCGCCGGCGAACGCGTTGCCGCTCTGCGAGACCGCCACCTTGATTGCATTCAGCGTGCCGCCCGTCACCGTCACCGTATCGCCGATCGGGAACAGCTGGCTGTTGATGGTCAGGCTAGCCAACTGGATAAAGTTGGTCGGCTTGACGCTATCTGCCACAGTATTGATGGCGCCCGAATCGACACTGCCACCGAGGTTGCCGGCAGCGGTCTGGATCGCACCCGCGTTGCCGGTTGCCACGGCACCGCCGAGCGCGCCCAGCTTGGTCGTCAGCGTCGAGTCGCCCAGCGCGGCCGGCGTCACCGCCGCGACCAGCGCATTGCTCGCCGCCGACTTGGCACTGTCCACCACCGCATTGACCGAACCGCTTTGCTGCAAGGCAGCCAGCGTGGCGGCCGGGTCGGCGCCCAGCACAATGGTGCCCAGGGCCGCGTTCACGTTGGCGACCTGGCTGGCCACGACCGGGCCGGCCAGCGCGGCCACGTTTGCCGCCACCGTGGCGATACTGGACTGCACGCTGGCCGGAAAGCCTGCCTTGGCATTCTGCACGGCCGATGTGATGACCGTGGATACCAGTGCGCCGCTGGTCAGGTCGGCGGTACCGGAACCTGCATTCACCGCGCTGGCCACTGCGCTGGCGGCTGCCGCCGCTGCAGCTTCCGCCGTCAACGTGCCGCCCGTGGTCTTGGACAGGCCAGCAAGCGTCTTGGCGACCTGGTCCACCAGTTGCTGGACCACCACCGAGGCCTTCAGCACGGCGGCGTCATTCATCGGGTCCAGGGTGGAGAGGTCCTTGCCTTGCAGGCCAAGCTTGGTCGCGAGTGCCGCTGCCTGGGCGGAGCCCAGTTGCGCGACCAGGGTCGTCAGCGGCGTGACCACGGGCGTCACACCCGCCTTGTAGGCCACGGCCGGCGCCTGCAGCACGCCGGTGAAAGGCTGATTGGTGCCGATGTCGGTACCGCCCGTCACCTTGAGAGCGCTGGTTGTGCAGCCATCCGGGAACGTGAAATCCCCGTTCGCCTTGGTTGTCGCCGTCTTGTTGCTGCAATCGAGAAAAGTCACCGTGGCCTGCGCCAGGTAGAAGTCGACCGCCTTGCCTTGCACAGCGGCCGGCGTGGGTGTGGGCGTGGGCGTGGGCGCCGGTGAATCCGAGCCCCCGCCGCAGGCCACCAGCGTCGCTACCGCGGAAGCCGTAAGGCCGAGGGTAAAGATATTCCTGATATTGGTTTGCACTCTTCTCGCTCCTGAAATCACTACGTCATTACTTCGATACGTCGTCTATGGATCCCGAACCACACCAGGGCAGCGCACCGCCTGTGGTGCCCTTCGCCGCCCCGGCTATTCGCCTCTCATGGATACCCTTGCTGGCTCTTGCAACTGCAATCGGCATGACCACTTCGCCAGTGCCTTTGCCAGCCCAACTAGATAAACAATCGCCACTACCGTGTCACCCCTACTTGGCGGGGGAAAGCGCGGCCTTGCGTGTGGGAACGCAAGGCCGGCAACCCCGCACGGCCGTTGACAACGCTGCCGCGCATGTCCCGGTGTTGTTTCGCCGAGTACAGCGAACGCGCCGGATAAGCCCGGAATGCCCGATGCGGCTGATGCCGCTAATGGAGAATGGGGAAGTCCTCCCGCACAAGCCAGCGTGCGATATACCGGCCCATTGCCTCCAGCAGGACATCGGAAGTCAGTCCTGTCGCGCCCGCCAGTGCGGGACACACGATCCAGGTGGTACCGTCGTGATCCAGCACACGCAGCGTCTTCGCCAGGTCGGCGGGTTGCAGGACATAACTGCCAGTCCGCGCGCTCTCCAGGCCGAACGCGTGCACGAAATCGCCGAAATGCCGCTCACCCAGGCATACCACCACCTTGGGCTTCCATTGCCGGCGAATGCCTTCGATAAAGCGGAAACGATTGCCATTGCGGCAAAGATCGACATAGCGCTGCTTGGGCACCAGCGCCGGTTGCCCGCGAAACGCCCTTGACCACGGCGTCTGGCCAATCAGGTGCGCCGGCAGCGGGAAAAGGCTGAGCTTGAATTCGGCGCCGTTCGGTGCATAGAGATGTTGATCGAAGTAATGCTTCCAGTCGCACTCATCCTGGGAACAGGAGAATGTCTGCGCCCGCGCCGCCGCCATGATCCTTGCGATCTTCTGATGGGACTGCCAGCGCTCCATGCTGTCCCTGTGCCGGTCGCGATATGCGTGATCCCAGGCGCCCGGCTGCGTACGCGGCTCCAGTGGCGCCACCAGCGACTCTACCCAGGGATGCGGCGTACTGTCGCAAAACCAGACGGCCCCTGCGGGATTTCCCCCTTCCATTCCAACGTAAGACGCGAAATACGCGTCCAGCTGCTCACGTGAGAATACTGCCTTTTGTTCTATTTCCATGCCCCTACCGCTTGGTGGAATTAAAGATGCCCACGCACCGAGGCAAACTTACCTGTACGACATGACGGGCGTGAGACGCCTCGGATGCATCGGCAACTCTCTAATAGAACGATGGAGACAACCCACTCCACTGAAGGGGGAACGCAATGACCGCTGGCGCTCTCGCGCACCTTCCCCCTTCGTATCGGATGCCGGCCGGCACAATGCCAACGCCAGGCTTCGACGGATTTGACCTGCCCACAACCAGTCTGAATCAGTGCATTGCTTTTGGATATGGCTTTCAGGAACATATATTGTGAAACCCGCGATGTTCCCGATGCCGTCCCAAAGAGCCTGATCTCGTTTGCGCGAAACACTTACTAGGCGGAGCGAGATTTTGCGCGAGATTTGACCGGTCCGCGCCCCCCTTTGGAGGGATTCTCGGTAGTCTTCTTTCCCTTCTTACGAAGGGTACCCATCGCGCGAGACGAAGCGCCATTCGACGCCCCGCCGTCTTCACGGCGGCTTTCCGTACCCGTGGCATGGAATGTGTATCGCCGATGACAAATGCGGTCCGCAAGCAAATTCATGCGAGACCGCACGCCACCGCGCCCTTGTGGAATACAAATCGCGCACCAGATTAGCGAAAAATCGTTTAAAGCCGGCAATCAGAATTGCGATGTCTTTTCCAAAAGGATCAGTGCGCGCCGGCAATCCGTAGTTCGCTTGCGCGTGGTCGTCGCAACGCAAGGCCACTCCCACCCCTCTGTTTCCCTTCTCCCGCAGGGTACCGGTAGCTACCGCTGCGCCGCACTATTCGCACCAATCGCAAGATGAAGGAAGCCTGCCGGGAAGCCAGCCAGCATCGGCTCGTCTCACGTGGCATTCCCTTTTTTTCTCGTCCTGCTGCAGGCCAGGCAGTCATCATTTACCGCACCTGGATCACCGGTGCCGGATTTGCAATGTGGATATGCAAATGACATCCGCGCTTACTCAATGGCTACTCGCTCTACCGCGCCGTGGCAAAGTCGTTCTCATGGTGACGGCAGATATCATGATGCTGCCGCTGTGCTTCTCGCTTGCGCTGCTCCTGCGCAAGGGAGATGCCGACCTGCTCAATCAATACGGCGCGTTCCCACCGCTGGCGATCGCGCTGTTCACCATCCCCGTGTTCTACCTGAGCGGGCTCTACCGCACCGTGCTGCGATTCATCGATCTCAAGGTCTTGTGGATGTCCGGCATCAGCCTGGCCGCGCTGATCGGACTGACTTATCTCTTGTCCCTGCTGATTCAGGACGACTACCTGCCGCGCACCGGTTTGCTGATCTACTGGTTTATCGCGTTTGCCTATGTCGTCATCTCACGCTTCCTGGCACGCGCGCTGCTGCGCACCTCGCATTACCGCAAGAACCGCAGCAAGGTGGCGCGCCTTGCGATCTTCGGCGCCGGCGAGGCTGGCTTCCAGCTTGCCCTTGCGATGCGTGCCAGCCCCGATCACCAGGTGCTTTGCTTCTTCGATCACGACATCACGCTGAACAACAAGATCGTGGCCGGCCTGCCCGTCTATGACGCCAAGCGGCTGACCGAACAGCTGGGCCGGCTGAATATCGACGAAGTCGTGCTGGCCATTCCGTCGGCTTCGCCCGAGCGCCGCCGTGAAGTGGTGGAAAGCCTGCGCACCCAGGCAGTGGAAGTGCGCACCCTGCCCACGCTGCTGGAACTGGTGGATGGCAAGATCACCACGCAATCCATCCGCGAAATCCGTATCGAGGATCTGCTTGGCCGCGAGCCGGTGCCCCCCAACAAAAGCCTGTTTGCCAAGTGCACGCGCAGCAAGGTTGTGATGGTGACAGGAGCCGGCGGCTCGATCGGCAGCGAACTGTGCAGGCAGATCGCCACGCAGGAACCGCGCAAGCTGGTCCTGTTCGAACACTCCGAGTACGCGCTGTACACGATCGAACAGGAATTGCGGCAGCTCTTTCCGGGGCTGGACATATCGGCGCGCATCGGCTCGGTGTGCGATCCCGAGGCCGTCACGGCCGCGATACGCCAGAGCCGTGTCGATACCATCTACCACGCCGCCGCGTATAAGCATGTGCCGCTGGTCGAGTCGAACATGCCGGAAGGCATCCGCAACAATGTGCTGGGTTCGCTGACCGTCGCCGATATCGCCCACATGTACGGCGTGGAGACTTGCGTCCTGGTCTCGACCGACAAGGCGGTACGCCCGACCAACGTCATGGGCGCGAGCAAGCGCATGGCCGAACTGGTCTTCCAGGCCGCCGCCGCGCGTCCGCGCACCCGCACCACCTTCTCGATGGTGCGCTTTGGCAACGTGCTGGGTTCATCCGGCTCGGTCGTGCCATTGTTCCGCCGGCAAATCGAATCCGGCGGGCCGATCACGATCACCCACGCCGACGTGGTCCGCTACTTCATGCTGATCCCCGAGGCGGCGCAACTGGTGATCCAGGCAGGCGCAATGGCCAAGGGCGGCGAGGTGTTCGTGCTGGACATGGGAGACCCTGTACGCATCGTGGACCTGGCACGTACCATGATCGATATGTCCGGACTGCAGGAAAAGACCAGGGACAATCCCGGCGGCGATATCGAGATCAAGGTGGTAGGCCTGCGCCCGGGCGAGAAACTCTATGAAGAACTGCTGATTGGCGAGGGCGTCATCCCCAGTTCGCACGAACGCATCATGTGTGCAAAAGAGCACTCCACCGAAGAGGAGACGCTGCACGATCTGCTGGCCGCCCTGTTCGCCGCCTGCGACACGCGCGATCCGCTCAAGATCCAGAGCCTGGTACAAGCGATCGTGCCGGAGTACGCGCCCTACAGCTCCCTGGATGGCAAGAGAAGCAAGGCGCCGCGTCCGCGCGTACTGCTGCCCTTCCCCTTCGGTGCCCGCGTGCGCGGGCCGGAGGAGGTGCTGGCGGATTTCGCGGAACTGAACGCCAAGCAAGCCAAGGYAGGCTGACCTCGCGCAAGCGGGTCTGTACGGAGTCCAGCGGTTTCCTGTACATTGGATCGCGCCGCAGCCTGATTACCAGGCTGCAATTCCAATGCCATGACTGCGTACAGACTCGCCCAGCCGCAACCGCCGCCGGAGCCCGCCTCCGGCATACCGCACACCCGCTTTGAAGTCGGCACCGCAACCGGGACCCGGTCATCCGCCGGCCAGATCCTGGCCTGGCGCGATCGCGTAGGCCATGTCATCGACCTGAACCTGACGAAAGAACAAGTCGCCCGCCCCTTCGCGGCGGCGATCGACAGGTACCTGGTCGAGGACATGGTCTTCACCGACTGYCGCTGCGACGGCGTCAACCTGCACCGCACGGTGGCGCGGATCTCCACCGACGCCATGCGGCACTATGTGTTCCAGGTGTTTATCGGCGGCAATGCGGGCCTGGTCGAAGGCCGGCGGCGCAATCCCACGCCGCGCCACGGCGGCATCCTGCTGACGGATCTGGGCCAGCCCGCGCGCCTGGTGCGCGACCCCTCGCACGCCCTCTCGTTCTTTATGCCGCGCCCGCTGATGGACGCCGTCTTTCCCGATGCCGAGTCGGCGCACGGCCGCATTGTGGAGGCCAACACGCCAATGACGATGCTCGCGGTCGAGCACGTGACCGTGCTGGCCCGCGAACTCCCGCGCATGACACCAGAGCAGGCCACACCGGCCTTGCGCGAAGCCATCCATCTGCTCGTGGCCGCCTTCCGCAAAGCCGCGCGGCTGGAAGGCGACGCGCGTTCCGCCACCCGCAACGCCATGCTCGCGCGAGCCCGCCGCCTGATTGACCACGGCGCCCACCAGCCGGATATATCGCCCACCGGCTTGCTGGCGGCGATGAACATTTCCCGGCCTTCGCTGTATCGGCTGTTCGAGCACGAAGGCGGCGTACACGCGTACATCCGCAAGCGCAAGCTGCGCGCGGCGGCGTCGGAACTGGTGCGGTTTCCCAATCTGCCGGTGATCGAGATTGCTTACGGGCTGGGCTTCTCCAGCGCATCGGATTTCACGCGCGCGTTTCGGCGCGCCTACGGCATGTCGCCGAGCGACCTGCGTATCGAGGCCGCCAGCCCGCGCCGCGAAGAGCTGATGCGCGCCGCCCTCAGGGTACAGGGCCAGGACTATGAGCGCTGGCTACGCCGACATCTGACAAGCCATGAGCGGAGCGCCAACGACGGCGTGTACCGCGGACCATGACGCGGGCGCTGGCTTCATGTCGCCGCGCGCGTCCGGCGCGTGCGTATCGACACGCTCCGCAAAATCCTCGTGCGACAGCCAGTGGCTGATGAAGCACCCCAGGGCGTTGAGCAAAACGTCGGAGCTTAGGCCGGCGCTACCGGCAACGGCCGGGCAGACGATAAGCGTGGTGCCCTGCCGCATATAGACCTGCAGAGTCCTGGCCTGGTCAGCCGGCTTGAGCAAGTGCTCGACTGCCGGAATCCCCTGCATGCCGAAGGCCTTCAGAAAATCGTCGGCATGGCGCTCGCCCAGGCACACCACCACCTTGGGACGCATCCGGCGGCACAAGCCACCGATAAACCGGAACCGCCCTCCGTCCCGGCACAGATCGAAATAGCGCTGCTTGGGATTCAGCTCCGGCTGGCCCTGATAAAGCTTGGACCAGGGGAGCCTGCCTTCCGGCCGGATTGCAAGGGGAAAGAGGTTCAGCTTGAACTCCCAGCCGCATGGCCGGTAGAGCATCTCCTCCAGGTACTGCCGCCAGTCGCCTCCTCCGGAGCGCCCGTAGAGTATCTTCTCGCGTGCCGCCGCCATGATCCGGGCAATGCGCTGATGCGTCTGCCAGCGCGCCATATCCTGCCGGTGCCGGCGGCGAAATGCCTCGTCCCATGCATGAGGCTGCGGTAAAGGCCGCAGCGAATCGCTCAGTGGCGTCTCGACGCCACTGGGTGAAAACTCGCAAAACCATACGGCGGCCGCGGGGTTCCCGCCTTCCATGCCCGCATACGACGCGAAATAGGCGTCGAACTGCTCGCGGGTAAATGCACTTTGATGAATTTCCATAGGTCCGGCAGGGGCTGGCGTTTGTGGCAATTGCTAAACGGCTTTGCTCCTTCGCCCGTTCCCCGCACGGGAGCCCGACACAACTCAACCAGAGGCAGAACCAGTCACGGCCTTCGGCGGATGCGGCACCAGGCGCTCGAAGCAAAATCCGCAGGCAGGATAATGCCGCCCGCCGGAGATACTTGACCGTGCGTCTCACTTTTTGGCGGCCTGAACATGTAATCCTGGGTATCCGCCCGGATACATTGAAGACAAAATCCGGCATAGGCACCCGCACGAACAGCGGCATGGCGCGGCCCGAGTTCCTTCGCACCGAAGTGGAGCAAGCCAGGTCAAGATGCGCCATTCGGATCTGGCGATGCTCCGTGGATGTGTAACAGAATGCGGCGTACGGCCTCGAGGCGCTCCGAGAACCCCGCGAGGCCGATTTGCATCCGTTATTCACCCAAATGGGTGGTAGCTGTCAAACAGAAGTGGATTGATCCGGCACGTCCACAAGCGCCAGTTCACTCAGTGCCGAAATCTGCAATGCAAGATCCGCCGCCAGGGAAAGCAGGCTCTCCTGAATGTTCGCATCCATGCTGACGAATCGCTCAAGGCAGTTGCCATGTGTCATGAGCAACAAGGCGTGAAGGTGCGCGGCTTTAGCGGCGGCGAGTTCGGCGGGAGATTCGAGTTTGGCGCAGGTTGTAAGAGAGGTGTTACGCCCCGACCGGCACGCGGTGACACCATATCGTGTGACTTCATGCATGGCCGCGACCTTGTGCTTGCTGTTGAACCTTCCTCGCGAACCACGAATGCACGACAGCAACGCGCAGCAGATCGCCACGGCTACATTCGGGCGTGCGGTGAGGCAAGGTAACGGGCGGACTTGTACGAATGGAAATGCGGAAAATGCACGAACGAGCACTACAGGCGAGATTCGCCATGAGAGACCTCCTGTACAACGGTTATCGAACCGCTCCCCGACGCCAATCGGGGGGGGCGGAACCGTGCGGGTTGGCGTACCAGGTACAGGATCTGGCGGGCCTTTCGGCCCCCCACACGGCCCGCCCATAGGAGGCAATGCCGTGCTCAACGGACGTGAAAAAAGCCGCAACTTGGCGGCTTGTCCGCCTGTACTTCGGGACGCCAATCCCGGTCATCGCTGTTTCGATGGCGATCGGAGTATAGCGCGAATGGCCGCACCGTTGCGCAAAACCGGGATTGCGGGCACGTCGATGCGAAGGGACACCGCCCGCGCGGGGCAACGATGACGCGCCCGGGGTTTAAGAAAGTCTACGCAGCCGTACAGATACCCGCCGCGTACCGTTGACTGGATCCGTATAGATCTGCCGCGTATATTGTTCGGTGGCACCGAGCCACACCGCCGCGCGCTGCCAGAGCGCCGCCTTGGTCGGGTTGACCGTGCCATGCATATCAACCAGCAGCACCACGGCAACCGGCAACGCGACGAGTAAGGACAGATGCGCCGGGCGCAAGTTCGGCTGCCAGCGCAGATACGTGCAAACAACCATCGCGCCGACTGCCATGCCAGCCAGCGTTTCAGACAGCGTGTGATAGTTGCCGGCCAGCAGCGTCACCGCCATGAACATCGATGCCGCCAACCCCAGCAGGAATCCCCATCGCGCGGCTTGAGGCCCGGCGGCGGAAAAGAGCATCATGAACAGCAGCGGATAGATTGCCGTGGTCTGCATCGCATGGCCGCTGATACTGTAGAAGCCGATCGACGGCAAACACCAGCCGCCTAGATCGAACGCCAGCTTGCCGGCAACAATCACCGCGATGCCGGCACCCAAACAGGCCAGCCAACGGATGGCGCGTGCCCGATCCCCGCCAAGCAGCAAGGCAACGGCGATAGACACGGCAAGCGGCAAAGTCCACGTGCTATCGCCGAGCGGAATGACATGTGCCCACAGCGTCATGACCGGGCGCCCGCATCAACACGTGCCCGCCGGTCCGGACAAGCCGCGCGCGTCCTTCCCGCCTTCGTGTGCCCCCTGTCAACCACGCGTAGCCCGCTCCACCACCGCGCGAGCCGCCTGTGCGGTCCGCGCAATCTCTGCCTCGGTCAAGGTCGGATGCACCAGGAACAGCAGGCTGGTCTCGCCCAGTTCCTTCGCCACTGGCAAACGCTCGGCCGGACGCCATCCCGTACCATCGAACGCCTTTTCCAGATAAACCTCGGAGCAGGAACCCGAATAGCACGGCACCCCCGCTGCGTTGATCTCCGCCATGATCCGGTCCCGATCCCAGCCTTCGGCCAATGACTTGGGTTGCACGAACGCATAGAACTTGTACCAGGCATGCTCCACGCCTGCCGGCGGCAGGGGTACCCTCAGCGCCTTGCACGGCTTCAGTGCCTCGGCCAGCGTCATGGCGTTCGCCGTACGCCGTGCGGTCCAGTCCGCCATGCGCCTCACCTGGATACGGCCGATTGCCGCCTGGATCTCCAGCATGCGCCAGTTGGTGCCAAAGGACTCATGCAACCAGCGGAAGCCCGGCGGATGCTCCCGCTCGTAGACCGCCTCGTAGCTCTTGCCATGGTCCTTGTAAGCCCACATGCGCGCCCACAGATCACGGTCGTTCGTCGTCACCATGCCGCCTTCGCCGCCAGTCGTCATGATCTTGTCCTGGCAGAAAGACCAGGCGCCGACATGACCGATTGAGCCTACAGCCCGCCCTTTGTAGAACGCACCATGCGCCTGGGCACAATCTTCGATCACCGCAAGACCATGCTCCTTGGCCAGCGCCATGATGGGATCCATATCGCAGGGCCAGCCCGCGAGATGCACGCAGAGGATGGCCTTGGTACGTGGGCTCAGCACCGCCCGCACAGTCTCGGCGGTAATGTTCTGGTCATCGCGATCCACGTCGGCGAAGACTGGCGTGGCACCAGCCAGTACGATACTGGATACGGAAGCCAGGAAGGTACGGGAGGTGACTATCACCTCGTCGCCAGCGCCAATGTCCAGCGCCTTCAGGGCCACGTCCAGAGCCAGGGTACCGTTGGCCAGTGCGACGGCGTGTTCCACGCCTACCCAGGCGGCGAATTCGCGTTCGAATTCACGGCCTTCGGTGCCGGTCCAGTAATTGACTTTGTTGGACGCCAGCACGGCTTGCACGCTCGCCATCTCCTCGGGCGAAAAACTCGGCCAAGGTGAAAATCCGGTATTCAGCATTTCGCTTCCCTCTCACTTGACCATCGGGCGCGCGGGATTACCCACTACCGTCGTGCCAGCGGGCACATCACGCGTTACCACGGCGCCCATGCCAACCACCGCGCCACGGCCAATAACCAGCGGCTTGCCTGGCTTGCCCTGCTTGAGTACCGCGCCGGTTCCGATATAGGCGTGGTCTTCAATCAACACGTTGCCATTGCACTTGACTCCCGGAGCGAAGGTCACGTAATCCCCGATGACGCAATCGTGGGCAACGTAGGCATAGAGATTGGCGTGAAATTGCTTGCCAATCCGGATGTTGCTCGTCAGGGTCACGAACGGACAAATCACCGCGCCGGCGCCGATGCTGACGTCATCCAGCATCACCGCGTTGGATGCAAGTATGTCGATGCAACCAACGCCATCCTGCTCCGCACGCAATGCCAGCCGTTCTCGTACCTGGCTGTCAGCGATCGCGAAGCCAAGCTGTTTTTTGGCCGCGGGTACCTCCAGGAACTGCGCATACGACAGCACCCGATGGCCATTGCTTAGCGGCGCATTCTCTCCGTCGTCCACGAACACCAGCTCAAACGGTCCGGTTCCGGCAGCCGTCAATTGCCCGCGCGCCAGGGGCATGACTTCGCGCCCGAATCCGCTTGCGCCATAGATTCCAATCAACCTCATCGCTTACTCCTTTTGTTCATTGGCCGGGACACCGGTGAACCGCGTCATGGTGGCTTCGCCGGTTGCGCTGATCCCGTCGCGCACCAGCACCTTCTTTACCGTCAAGGCCAGGATTTTCAGATCCAGCCAAAACGTACGATGGTCTACATACCAGGTATCCAAAACGAATTTCTGCTCCCAGGACAGCGCATTCCGGCCGTTGATCTGCGCCCAGCCCGTAATACCGGGACGAACCTCGTGGCGGCGCGCTTGCTCTGGCGTGTACAGAGGCAAGTAGTCCATGAGTAGCGGGCGCGGACCTACCAGACTCATATCACCCTTGAGTACGTTCCACAGTTCGGGGAGCTCGTCCAGACTAGTGGCGCGAAGGAAACGGCCAAAAGGCGTCAAACGCTCCGCATCCGAGAGCAACTGCCCGCCTGGCCCGCGCGCATCCGTCATGGTGCGGAACTTGACCATCTGAAATGACTTACCGTGCAAGCCGGGCCGCGTCTGTCGAAAGAACACAGGGCTGCCGAGCTTCCGTCTCACCTGCCATATCAGGAACAAAAGCGGAACCCCGAGCACCAGCAAAGCCGCCGCGGCTAAAACGATGTCAAAAAGTCGTTTCATCTTGAAGGAGTATTTAACGTCAACCGCCGGAAAATGGCACCGAACCTGGCAGCACCTACGGCCAGCGCTAGGTGGTCCTGGTAAAAGCGCTTCGCCCCATTCCCCATCCTCTGCAACTCCTCGGCCGACAGCGCGGCCAGAGATTCGGCTGCGATCGACAGCGTCTCCGGGTTCTCGGATTCGGTAGCCATTCCCGCCCCCGATCGCGCGACCAGATCGCCCGCATCTCCATCCACCGCCATCAGGAGCGGTTTCCCCGCAGTCATGTACGCCTGCGTCTTCGAGGGGATGGTTATCCGGAACAGCGGATCCTTGCGAAGATGTACAAGGAGGGCGTCCGCTGCGTTCAGCACGGTTCCCACCTCGGCCATCGGCACCGGCGGCAAGAAAACGACATTCCCCAACTGCAACTCGGCAGCCCGTGCCTTCAGCCGGTCAACCTCAACCCCGCCACCAAGCATGACGAAACACACGCGCGAGTCCCTTGCCTGCAGCAGCGCTGCGGCATCCAGCACCGAGTCAAGCGCCTGAGCCTTACCCATGTTGCCGGCAAAGAGGATTCGGAACCTCTCCCCTCCGGGAAATTCATTCGGCAGTCTGCCGCTTGGTGCAGCCAATGCGGCCTCGTCGGCCCAGTTGTAGATCACGTCGATCTTTGCGGCAGGCACGCTGCGCTGCACGAGAAGTTCCTTGAAGCCAGGCGACAACACGACGATGTGATCCACTCGCCGATACACCCAATCGCAAACGCGAGACACAAGGTTCAGCACCCTCGGATTCCTGACCATGCCGGTAGCCCGCAGCGTATCCGGCCACATATCCTGAACGTCATACACCACCGGAATGCGACGAAACAACCGGATCAGACTGGCCGAGATCCCCACCGTCAACGGCGGGTGATAGGCATAAATAACGTCCGCCCTCTTGGCCATGAATAAGCCGTATATAAGAGACGACGCAGCAAAACTCACGTAGTTCAACACCCGCTTGATTGCGGACTGATCGTGGTTGGGATACAGGGGGACGCGCGTCACCTGCACGCCGTCGATCACTTCACGCTGCAGTAGCCTGATTCGATAGCCTGGGTACACCTTTCCGCTGGGGTAGTTCGGAAAACCCGTCAGTACCTCCACTTCAAAGCCCTGACGCACCAGCTCACGCGCAAATACCATGCCCTTGAAAGTCGGCTCAGGGTCGAACCACTGCGTCAGCAACAGAATCCGAGTGACCATGCGTCAGTACTTCTTCCACACTACGCGGTTCACGTAGTCGGTATAGCTGTGCAGGATGCGAAGTACTTTGTCCGAAACATTCGGCATGCTGTAGTCCGCCACCTGACGCAGAAGCCGGCCTTCGCCACGAGGCTGGTCCGCCAGGATCGCAATGCCTTGCATGACACGCTCAACCTCGAGGCCGACCATCATCACGGCCGCCTCCTCCATGCCCTCCGGCCGCTCATGCGCCTCGCGCAGATTCAGTGCCGGGAAGTTCAGGATGGAAGACTCCTCGTTGATAGTCCCGCTATCGGACAGTACCGCCTTGGCGGCAACCTGCAACCTGTTGTAATCCGTAAAGCCGAGCGGTTTCAGCAATTGCACATTGGAATGAAACTTCGCACCAATGGCATCCACACGCTTCTGCGTGCGGGGGTGAGTCGACACAATAACCGGCAGACCATAGTCCTCCGCCACGGTGTTCAAGACATTGACCAATTTCCCGAAATTCGAATCGGACTCAATGTTCTCTTCGCGATGCGCGCTCACGACAAAAAAGCGTCCATCCGCCAACTCCAGCCGGTTCAGCACATCGGAGCGCTCGATGCCCGGCCAGTAGTGCGTCAATACCTCGGACATCGGGCTGCCCGTCTTGATTACCATATCCGGCGGCAAGCCTTCACGCAGCAGATACTCGCGGGCAATGGAACTGTACGTAAGATTGATGTCCGCCGTATGATCGACGATCCGGCGATTGATTTCCTCCGGCACGCGCTGATCGAAGCATCGATTCCCCGCCTCCATGTGGAACACCGGGACCTTGYGTCGCTTCGCCGGCAAAACAGCCATGCAACTATTGGTGTCGCCGAGAACCAGCACCGCATCCGGCTTCTCTGCCGCCAGCACGGCATCGACGGCAATGATGATGTTTCCGATAGTCTCTGCCGCGGAACCTCCTGCGGCATCAAGAAAATGGTCCGGCTTGCGAATACCCAGATCATCAAAAAAGATCTGGTTCAGTTCGTAGTCGTAGTTTTGACCGGTATGCACCAACACATGGTCGCAGTACTCATCCAGTCGCGCCAGAACGCGCGAGAGGCGAATGATTTCCGGCCGTGTCCCGACCACAGTCATGACTTTTAGCTTATGCATAGGGCTTGTGCTTACAACGGACACGCAAAGGTGTCGGGCCGGGCGCGATCGAACACCTCGTTCGCCCAGAGCATGACGATCATCTCGTCGGAACCGATATTGGTGATATCGTGCGTCCAGCCCGGCACGGTCTCCACAATCTCAGGGTTCTCGCCGGATGTGACCAGTTCATGTGCCTGGCCGGTCTGCATATGGCGAAACTTGAACCGCGCCTGGCCCTTGATCACCAGGAATTTCTCGGTCTTGCTGTGGTGATAGTGACCGCCCCGCGTGATCCCGGGATGCGCCGTGAAGAAGGAAAACTGGCCGGCGTCCGGCGTCTTCAGCATTTCCACGAACACGCCGCGCGGATCGCCATATTGCGGGACCGGGTACGCGAATGAATCCACCGGCAGATAGCTGACGTAGGTAGCGTATAGCGCCCGCACCAGTCCAGTTCCTACGCGCTCGGTCAGCAGCGTTGCACGGCTATCCTTGAAGGCCTGGATCTGAGCTGCCAGTTCACCCACCGTGGTGGTGTACTGTGGAGCCAGTGTCGCAAAGCCATCTCCATCCACAACGGGGTCCGAGCCATCCATCAACTGCACAAAACGCTCAATCACGTCGTCTACGTATACCAGGGTCACGGTCGCGGCAGGATCGTTGACCTGGATCGGAAGATCACGCGCGATGTTGTGGCAGAAGGTCGCTACAGCTGAGTTGTAGTTTGGTTTGCACCATTTACCGAAGACATTGGGTAGCCGAAAGACATACACCGCGACTTGGTGACTGCTGGCGAGCTGCCACAACGCCTCTTCGGCCACAAGCTTGCTCTGGCCGTAGGGGTTGTCGCGGCCCGCCTGAATGGAAGAGGTATAGATAGTGGGAATCTTCTTCCCAGATGCCTCGGCGACTGCACCCACGCAGCGGCAAATCTCTTGCGTCAGGTCCGCATTTCCCCTTATAAACTCGCGCGGGTCTTCCGGCCGGTTGACACCAGCAAGATGAAACACGAAGTCCGTCTCTGCAACCAAGCCGGGTAAGTCAGTCAAGTCGTCGGCGCGCGTAAAAGCTGTGACATGCACGTCATTACGCTCGCCAAGGTGCAGCCGCAAGTTCTTTCCCACAAAGCCATCGGCTCCGGTAATCAGCACTTTCATAGCGTCAATCCTCCGCCACAGCGTGCTCTCCACGCGATATGCGCTGCATGAAGTCAAGTTTGAGCAACAATGCCTTCATCTCCTCGACATCCAGGCGGGTTGTATTGTGCGAGTTGTAGTCTTCGCCATGAGTACTCCTGGTAATGCGCCGCTCACCTTCCTCTACGAACTTGGCGTAGTTCAAATCACGTCCATCAGGGGGGACCCGAAAGTACTCTCCCCTATCTTCCGCACAGGCCATCTCCTCGCGACTTAGCAGCGCCTCATACAGCTTCTCGCCATGACGCGTACCGATCTCCCGTACCTCATGATCGGGCTTTCTCATCAAGCCGAGTATGGCCTGAGCGAGCACTTGTACAGTAGCCGCCGGTGCCTTCTGCACGAAGATATCGCCATTGCTTCCGTGCTCGAACGCGTACAGTACAAGTTCCACTGCATCGCCAAGCGTCATCATGAAGCGAGTCATGCCGGGATCGGTCACTGTGATGGGTTGACCCGCCAATACCTGTGCTACAAAAAGCGGAATTACCGACCCGCGCGACGCCATAACGTTGCCGTAGCGCGTACCACAGATTACGGTACCCGTTCCCTCCAGGTTTCGACTAGCGGCGACCATGACCTTCTCCATCATTGCCTTGCTAATACCCATCGCGTTGATGGGGTATACGGCCTTATCGGTGCTAAGGCAGACCACCCGCTTTACCCCCGCACTAACTGCTGCCTCAAGCACGTTCTCTGTGCCTAACACATTGGTACCCAAGGCCTGCATGGGGTGAAACTCACAAGACGGTACCTGTTTCAACGCAGCAGCATGAAAGACGTAGTCCACCCCGCGCATGGCAGCTGTAACGCTGCGCATATCGCGTACATCACCAATATAGAACTTAAGCTTCGGATGGCTGTAGCGCTTCCGCATGTCATCTTGCTTCTTCTCGTCCCGGCTAAATATCCTAATTTCTGACAAATTAGAGTCCAATACACGCTTTAGTACCGCGTTTCCGAACGATCCCGTTCCACCCGTTATAAGAAGCGTCTCATTATCGAACATTTTAAAATTAACTCCCACCAGCAATTCGAACAAAAAAACTCAGCCTGGATTCAACCCGAACAAATATTCTTTCCCACAACCATCGAATACCAGCGCCCCCCCCAACCATCAATCGAAAATATCTCTGAAACTCAGCCAAAACAGATACTCGATTCAACCACCCTATTAAATAGCTGTATATTTGCGGCTCTAACCTCACCACTAGCGCCCACTTCTTCAGCATAAATTTTCGCGCGAGCTCTCGCCGAATCCAATTCCACCGAGCTCCAGGTGCTCAGCGCTTCGATCGCATTGGCAAACGAGCCCGGGTCAGAAAGTGGAAACTCCCAACCAACACCACGCTCATCAAGCTGGCGCCACGGTGTTTCATTGCTAATCAGAACAGGAGTCCCAACCCGCAAGGCCTCAAAAATTACGTGACCAAAATTTTCCCCACGAGTTGGCAGGAAGAACAGATCGTATTGAGCCAGTGTCCGTGCAACGTCCCTGTGCTCCACACTTCCGTGCACCGTGACCGCGATATTCCTTGGCAATTCATCAATTAATCTTTGACATTCAAGCCAATACGAGGCTTCCTCTTGGGGGCCATATATGTCAAATACTACCGACACTCCCACTCGAGAGAGGACTCTCAACGCATAGTCCAGATTCTTCATTGGCACAATGCGAGAAAGAAAACAAATCCGCAACTCCCTCTCCCCTCCGTGTTGACTCAAATTTTGAGAGCGCTGGCTCTCCAACGGTTCCAGAGCCATCGGCAACAGGTCGGAATTTGATACATTCTCCACGGGATCGCCACCAGAAAATCCAATGGCAAAATCTGACGCGATAAGCACACGCCCTGAAAATTCGTCACCCTCTCTTCCGCCTAACACTCGAAAAATGTCACTTGCCTCGCACGCGCTGGAAGCCTGCCAAAAACTATTCCCGAAAATCCCAATTATTTTTAGAATAGCCATATATGGCAGTTTCTTCCATCGCTTAATAATCAAAGCTCCCCGAGAGAATTCTCCACGCGGGGCGATAATCAATGGCTTCGAAGGCGCCATACCGAGATATCTAGCCATCAAGGGCTTCAAGGTAAAAACCGGATCAAAAAAACTATTAAGATATTGCACATCATGAGGTATTTCCCTCATTATTCTTGCGATCCCGCCCAATGAACTCGATGCTGGACTCAAATAGAGGACCTGCGCACTCCCA
This sequence comes from Cupriavidus sp. 01L45, assembly GCF_056399885.1. NCBI lineage: Bacteria > Pseudomonadati > Pseudomonadota > Betaproteobacteria > Burkholderiales > Burkholderiaceae > Cupriavidus > Cupriavidus sp. 01L45. The sequence goes on from NZ_JBFTSG010000020.1 coordinate 52,232, forward strand.
ACCTCAACCCACTCATTTACCCTCACACCTTCATAGGGGAGCACATCACCCAAATCACGATCAGTTGTAACAATTCTGAACGTAAACTCTGCACTCAATTGCTCCACCAAATTCGCGATAGTACGAATTGGGCCGCCCGCCCGATAGCCCGGCAAGTAATAATGTATGAATATAAGTATTACCGGTTTCACCTAAAGCCCCCGCCCTCTTCGTAAAATGCAAAAAACTGAGCAAATAAATCAAACAATCAGCCTTAATTAATCACACCTCAATAAATCTAATCTTTCCACATTATTTCATTCTTCCATCAACTACAGATTCAAATATTGATTTCATGCTTGATGACAACACCCTAAATTCGTACCTTTCCACATCCGGGTATCTCGATACCGCCATTGGAAACTCCCTCTCCTGATTTTCCAACAACCAAAAACCAATTCTATCAATGAAATCCCTTTGAAATGAAAATGTCCCACTGAACTCCTTAAGGAGTTCAGTAGTCGAACCGGTCTCTCCAAAATAGATAATTGGTCGGTCCGATCCCAAATAGGAATACGCTTTCAACGGAACCGTTCCCGAAGGCTCTCGCTCCCCTGGTGGCATTAGGAGCAGAAGCAAATCCGCATCTCGCATCAAACTCGCAGCCCCTTCTTGGCTCAAGAGACCGTGATGTACCCAGTTCTCGTAAGTCGATGCGCAATCCCAGTTCCCGGGACCTGCTGTGTGAATTTCCCACTGTTTGCTCATACCAGCGGCATCAATGGAAGCCACGATCCTGCCAATGGCATCTGCCGCAAAGCCATCGTACGCTGACCCAGAATAGATCAGTCGACGACTGCCCTTATTGATATTTTCCTGAGCTCGAACGACTTCTCGGCTTGAAGCAACATCACTTGAATCAAATCCGTTCGTTATGCAGGAAATCTTTCCTGCACTGTCCCCATGTCGAGAGGCAAACCGTTGCTTCACAATGTCCGTATTCACTATAACTGCGGCCGCCTCTCGTAAAACGGACCGCTCTATTCGATACGCACTTTTTTTATGAACCGGAGTTCTCCAATTTATCCTATGGTTTGTGACAAAATCATCCCTGAAATCTGCAACAAATGGGATATTAAACTTAGACGTGATGTAAGGCCCAGCCAACTGCAAGCCGTGAGGCGGACTACTCAAATATACAACTTCAGAATTCGATATTATCTCAATCACGCGATAATTCCGCATCGCCTTACGAACCCACCGAGCTCCGATGTCAGGTATGGCTACTGCCCTGACAAAAATCTTGTCTAAAAACCCACGAGTTTCATGATCCACGTCGGATATCAAAACAATCTCGATCCCCTGATCAGCACAATATTCTTTAAAACCATCATCAACAAAAGCGCAAACAACTTTTACCTGGACTCCTGACTCCGAAAAATACCTAATAAATTTCCTTGTTCGATAGGATCCGGCCAGGGATTTTTCTCGCAAATCATATGCAAAAATTGTAATATTCATCGCCGTTTATATTACATTAAATTATTTATAATAACCCGGACAAAAAATGCCCTATCGACCCACATTAACGGGACCCACAAACTCCGCTCTCGCCCTTCCCCCTGGCAACGGTCTATTTTGCATAATGTACAACCTCCCTCTCCTAAGGAATATTTTTCCACCCAAAAACAGAAGAAGGACAATAACCATATATTGATTTCCTGGCATCGTCCCCAATCTAAAATAGAAAACACCAGATGTCATAAATTGGAAATAGAATGACAGCGCTATTAGGAACGTAACCGGATGATATTTTTTATTATTAAAAAATATCAAACCAAATAAAAATGCGGTAAAAACAGACAGAGTAACCAGCGATGTCCATCCGTACATTGCGTAATAGTCCTTTAAGAATGTGCCAAAGGACCATTCATATGGTACATACCTGACCACATCCGGAACCTTGCCAAAAAGAATGCTCGAAATTAGTGGCAACCGCAAATCAAGACCATAAAACGTAACCTGGGAGGCGATTGTCTCGGCAAACACATATGGCTGCTGCCCGATATAACCCAGGGTCCCGGACACCAAATTTCCTACATCGCCAGACTCAAAGAATCGCTGATACGAAAATACACACAGGAAAGCAATCGCAATGACGCCGAACACTGAAATAACGCGAAATACCTTTTTTTTGGCTCCATCGCTCATCAAATCACGAAAAAGATAAAATCCGAAAAGCATCGTAAGTGCAAAAAATATGGCCCCATCACGTGCCGAAAAACAAATACTCGAGACGAAATACAATGCACCTCCAGCCAGCATTGAAATTTTGTAATAAAATCCCATTCTCTTTACAATTGCCATGTAGAACATGACTATAAATATCACGTAGAAACTTGATATCCCAACCGCCAGTGTTGTAAGGTAGCTGACCGGCAAAACGCTCACACTCTCCACATTTAGCCCGTCTCTAACTGTCTTGGCTCCCATCGACATAGCCAATACAGCATATGGAAGTTGATAAGCGAGTGAAAACCAGATTCCAATACTTGCGATGATGTAGGTCAATCTTAAAGATCTCCCTGCTCTCAGTGAGATACCCGTCAACCTGTATCCCCTTAGGAAATAGATTGGCATCAGTACCAGGATCGAGAAAAACGTGTATGCAAAGTAATAGTAATATTTGTGTGCGGAAAAATCGAAAGTAGGCATTACCTCTTCGCCCACGAAATATGAAGATATCCCGCTAATAATGTAGATCAGCACAACCAACATCAAGGGATTTCCGCTTCTCTTAAAACGGAGTTGGCCAAGAGGTTGGTGACAAACCACAAAAGCAAAAATCAGCAGCGCAATTATGTGAATATGTTGCATAGAACTTCATTATTTGAGAGTCACCTGGTCGAATCGCGGCAGCCGCCCCCAACTGCTTGACACCACTGTCACTGCGATCCTGGTCGACCGATCTTCTTAATTAGAACGGCCGGAACACCGCCGATAATTACGTTTCCCTCCGGAAAACTCTTTGTTACAACAGATCCGGCCCCAACAATGGTATTGTGGCCGAGCTCCACGCCCGGCAAAATTATTGAGTTCATTCCAAGCCAGCACGCGGAGCCAATTTTCACATCACGGCCTTCTGTATGTTCGTCTAGCGCATCAATTCGATGATTCGCCGTAATAATTCCGACATTTGGCGCAATATAGCATCCCTTTCCCAAATAAATCTTTCCGGAAAAGTTTTGAAAATAGGTTCCGGACGACTGAAATATATTCAGATCATCCGGATGAAATTCAATATTCTTCGCATTTGATATACGACAACCAAGCGCAGTTGGCCAAGGCATTCTCGCCCCGAGCCGCAGTACGCTACCGTGCCAAATTGACTTAATTGCCCAGTAATATCCGATATAGCCACTATCAAAATGTCTGCCGATCAAATACTTTTTGTCGAAAAATGCAGAAAAAACGATCTTGGCCATGGGTCTAGTTACGAATCCCAGTCTCTTAATCAAGCCGATGATCATTTATTCACCCCCCAAATCATAAGCAGGCAAGCTCCGCCTAATGCGCCCCACAAAGAAATCGACTTTATAAGCGACTTCGCTATCGCAGCATTGGCATTTGTTCCTAAACCGGCAGTCTTCGAAAATATGAAATAGCATACGAGGTAAAAAAGCGCACTCGATATCGCATATGCTTCCGATGCATAGTTTGGCGAAAGCTTAAGCACGGCTACAACAAATCCGACCCTCAGTACGAGACCGCTTGTAGTCAAGATCAACATCTCGCGCTGTTTTTCCCTGACGTGCATTACCATAGAGATCGGGGACGCAACCAGTTGAGCGATGAACCACGGGGTCATCCAGGCAACGAGGGATCCTGCGCGCTGCCAACCATCTCCGAACAACAGGGGAAATGCTTTTTCCGCAACCATTCCCGCAAATAAAATTGGGCCAACACCAATTCTTACTAATCCCTGAACAATCCTTCCAGTGAATATATCCAGGGTATTATTTCTATACTCTGCAATCGCGTTGGCCAAATATACTTGAGAAACCGCCCCTCCTACAAGGCTGACAGGTATTTGCATCGCCTTCATACCAAGCAAAAGGTACCCAACCTCATTACTAGCGACAGCGGCACCGATTAATATAATCGGAATCTGTATTGCCGCCGTATTTACCAACACCTCGAATGCTGAGAATTTTGGATAGCTACTATATCTTTTTAAAACGGTCAGCATTCTCGACAACCCAACCCCTCTAAAGCTGCCCCGATCTGACCGCCATAGATGGAGTCCCACGCTCGTTGTCCCCGCGCCGCTCGATATAGTTTGGCCAAGTATCAGACCAAATGGAGTTGACTTTAACAAGCCGAAAATAAATTGAATCGATATTCCCGATATAGATTGCACCAGTTTAGTTTTCGCAATTACAGGAAACCACTTCTTTCTTATTGCCCAAAACTGAACAATGCTATATAGGCCTGTCGTCATAATCCCTATTGGAAGCATCCATAGATACGGGACTAATTCCTTATTCTTCAAAAAAGCGCCAAATTCCGGTCCGCCTAAAACCACGATGATGGTCGTGATTAGCGATATAGCTATCAGAAAGACTGTCGATAGCACAACTAAATTTGCGGCATCCTCGTCGGACTCTGCCAGAGGAATCGCCGCCTCCAGCCGCAAGCATGCTGCGACGGAAATAATTCCAAGCAAGGCGCTGTAAACGGCCAATGCGCTGAAGTCGCTTGGCGTGTATAGCCTTGTTAACAGTGGCAATGAAAGCACCGTGAGTGCCTGCGCAAGGCTGGTGCCRCCGGCCAATACCGTCACTGATCTAACAATTTTGTTTGATCTAATTATTTTAAATTTCTCTAGTATTGCACGGCTGGCGGCCATCGACGGAATTCCACTAACTCTTTGCGCAGGGTAGTACCACGTAGTTCATGCGGGCACTAACGATCTGACACCTCACAGTCTGGCGTCTACGTCACTCTTGGCTAATATTCCCTTCACGTCGTAGATGACACCGCGGTTATTAAGGAGCCCGCGAAGCGCGTTGATACCCAAAGTCTTGAACTCTTCATGGCCAACAGCTATAACCACGGCGTCATATTTCTCCGAATCTTGCAAGTCAGACTGGAGCTCGATGCCGTACTCCCTCCTGGCCTCCGTAAGATCAGCCCAGGGGTCGAAGACTTCCACTCGCGCGCCAAAAGCCCTTAATTCAGATACGAGATCTATTACACGGGTATTCCTCAAATCTGGGCAATTCTCTTTGAATGTAAAACCCAAAACCAATACTCTGGCACCAGAGATCGCATGGCCCTTTTTGATCATGAGCTTTACAACTTCGGACGCGATGTGCTGACCCATTGCATCGTTGATTCGACGGCAAGCGAGCAGGATATCCGGATAGTAGCCAACGGACTGAGCCTTCTGAATCAAATAATATGGATCCACGCCAATGCAGTGGCCTCCTACCAACCCTGCTCTAAATGGCAGAAAATTCCATTTGGTACCGGCGGCTTCCAAAACTTCGGTAGTGTCAATACCGAGTCGATGAAAAATCAGTGAGAATTCATTGATCAAGGCTATATTAGCGTCACGCTGGGTGTTCTCAATGACCTTAGAGGCTTCTGCGACCTTGATGCTGCTAGCCTTATGGGTTCCAGCATTAATAATCTGCCTGTACAACTGATCAACTACTTCCGCTATCTCAGGCGTGCTACCGCTAGTCACCTTCTTGATACCCGGCAGGCGGCGCTCCTTGTCACCTGGATTGATTCGCTCCGGACTATAGCCGCAGTAGAAGTCAACGTTAAATTTCTTGCCGCTAAATTTCTCCAGAACGGGCACGCATACTTCTTCGGTCGCGCCTGGATAAACGGTTGATTCATAAATCACGATTGCACCACTCGGCATGATTCGGCCGACTGCCTCGCTTGCTTTAATCAGTGGCGTCAGGTCTGGACGCTTCGTATCGTCAACCGGTGTAGGAACTGTGACGATAAAGACCGTGCACTCTCTAAGATCATCAGGATTGCCAGTAAAGCTCAGCTTGTCGGCCTCATGGAGTTCTTCACCGTCAACCTCCATAGTTCTGTCCTGTCCAGAATTTAGCTCCGCAATTCTTGACGTACTGATGTCATAACCGATGACTGGCGTTTTTTTGCCGAACTCGACGGCTAGCGGGAGACCAACGTAGCCGAGGCCGATAACGGCGATCTTATGGGTGCTAAGTATCATATGTAATTTATTAAACACAGGTATCAATTAACGATGATTTTTTGACCTACCACCCACTCCATATTCAACCCTCTATATATATATTTTATTTTAATTAATTCTAACTTCTTGCTTTTTCAATTTCGCTAGCATAGCCGTAGTAAGCATATCGATATCTACCATACTTCGATCCGTATCCGTAACGATATGCGCTTGCGTCCAAACCATTAAACACGACACCATTTACATCGGCGTTTGATTGCCGAAGTTGCTTGGTTGATTCTGATATTTCGCCTATGGTTGTCTTCTCAAAACGAGTGACAAGAAACACCGTACCGCACCGGGCGGCCAGAATGGCCGTGTCAGATACTGCGAGAACGGGTGGGGTATCTATCAAGATCAAGTCGTAGCCTTCACTCACCTCCTGCAACAAGGTCACCATGCGTTCGTTGAGCAGCAGCTCGGCGGGGTTGGGGGGCAGGACACCAGTGCTGAGGAAATCCAGGTTCTCAAAGACGTTGCGGTGTACGGCTTCATCGAAACCGATTCTTCCCACAAGCACATCGGAGAGGCCACGCTGCCGCTCTTGCCCGAAGTACTGATTGAGATAGCCTTTCCGCATGTCCGCATCGACCAGTAGCACGCGCTTCCCGCCGGAAGCCATCACCAGTGCCAGGTTTGCAGAGATGAAGGACTTCCCAACCCCCGGTGTAGGGCCGGTCAGCAACACGCGATTGTTGTCCGCATCTAGCATTGCAAACTGCAACGCGGTACGCAGGCTACGCAGGCTTTCAATGGATGGGTCATTGGGGTAGCGATCCGCCAGTAGGAACTTGCCGCGTTTACGAAGACGGATCTCTTCACTGAGTATCGCTTGCTGCTGCGCCAACGGTACTGTCGCGTAGACGTTAAGGCCGCTATGTTGCTCGATATCCTGCGAGTCGGTGATACCGCCATAGAGTGCGTTACGCACGAAAGCAGCAACCACGCCCAGCAGCAGGCCAACAATGCCGGCGAGCGCGATGGTCAGGCTCTTCTTGGGCTTGATGGGTTCTTCCGGAACGGGCGCATTGTCCAGCAACCGTACGTTGCCGACCTTGCCGGCCTTGACCAGCTTGAGTTGCTGCATATTGTTGAGCAGCCCCACATAAAGGTCGTTGTTGACCTGCACATCACGCATGAGGCGCAGAGTGTCCTGCTCCACGTTGGGGAACGTCTTCATACGAGCTGCCATGCCACCCACTTTTGCGCTTAAGGTGGCAATCTGCTGATCCAGTGCCTGAATGCTCGGATGGGTCGCGGTAAACCGAGTCAGCAGTTCAGTACGTTTCTGCTTCAACTCAAGCAGGCTCGTTTCGGCAGTCACGCTCTCCTGCAGGAATGCTTTTCCTTCTTCGCTCAGGTTGAACGTATTGCGCTTGTTGCGCATCTCGTTGTACCTGACTTCAGCGCGCTCAAGCTCAGTCTTGAGCTGAGGGAGCAGGTCACCGAGAAAGACCAGGGACTTCTCTGCCTCGGCGGCTTTGCGCTTGATGTTCTGAGCGACATATTCGTCGCCGATATCATTAAGAATGCTGGCGGTAAGCTTCGGGTTGGTGCCATCCAGCGAGGCGCCGATGATGCCACTCTGCTTACCTTTCTCGGCAATCTTGAGTTGATCCTGGAGCTTCTCCAGCGTCTGCAATCGCGACGCACGTACCAGATTGAAGATGATGCCGGGCTTGGCCTTGAGGTCGGTCACCAGGAGGGAGAAACGTCCTGCATTCTGTTCCGCCTGCAGCAACTCCCCTACTCGGCCCTCCAACGGCTGGTCCAGGCTGTCTTGCTCGAGCCGGTAGCGGCCCTCGCCCAGCGCCACCAGGTTGAACTTCTCCCCTTCCAGGGAATCCGGCACATCGAAGCGATCGACGCTAATCGACTCTTTTGCCCACGCATAGCCGCCAAAGCCCAGCAAACCCGGTTCGGATAGTCCTTTCGCGCGGCTGGCAATCCACGCCCCGACAAATGGCAGGTATTTCGGCTTGGCGGATATGTAGAGGTGCAGGTTGTCCACGGCCTTTCCAACCACCATGCGCGAGCGAAGAATCTCGATCTCCGCGGTCGCCTCCGCCTTCACATCAAACAGACTGGACACGTCGCCCAACAGGCTCTTTGCGCTGTTCGGGTTGTCTTCGACCTGGACCAGAATATCTGCCTGGTACACCGGTCGGGCCAAAAATGCATACGCAACACCAAGCGCAAGCACCACGGCGGCAATCGTCACGATCAGCCAGCGGCTGGCGATCAACACGTCCAGATACCGAACGAGATCGATTTCGTCTTCCGGCGGTCCGGCAACAGCAACAGGGGGAGGATTCTGATTCATAAGCTCAACTGCGAATGCTGTTAACGGAGCGCCTGGATGCGCGGCACCCAAACTTCCACGCCACGCTGGATCAACTGCAGCGCGTTCTCAAAGGCGGGGAGCGCCTCGCGATATGGGTCCGGCACATCGAACCTGGCAAGTTCGCCAAGCCGGAATACCCGCCCCGTCGTCGCCGGATACTGTCGCTGGATCTCCTGCTTTTGCGGGTTGTCCATCACCAGGATCAAATCGGCTTGCGTGGCGATTGCGCGATTGAGCTGGCGCGCACGGTGGCCGGTAATGTCCAGGCCCAGGCCACTCATCAATGCAACCGCGTGCGGATCGGCCGGTTGGCCAACCAGCGCGCCCAACCCGGCCGACACGACATTCGCCTCGGGCAGCGCTTGCTTAAGCAGCGCTTCCGCCATCGGACTGCGGCAAATGTTGCCTATGCACACTACGAGCACGGTCTTGATCATTTGATCGTGTTCGCGGTGGAGTTGAAGAAGTTGCCGCTCGGGAGCAACTGGTTGATCACGCGGCTCCAGCGGACTACCCCGGCTGCGTCGACATACACGACGTCCTTGGGTTTCAGTTCGAACGATTCCGCCAGCGCCAGCGACACGGGCGACTTTCCGTCAAGGTGGAAGACTTCAGCTTCGCCGTCCACGTTCTTGCGAATCACATAGAGTTCCTTCGCATCGGCGGAAACGGGATTGACGCCGCCGGCTTCGCCAATCGCTTCATTCAGCGTGAGGCGGCCATTGCGCGGCAGAATCGTCGATGGCCGCACCACTTCGCCGGTGACAAACACCTTGCTGTCTTCGCGCTGTTCCACACGCACGATGTCGCCATTGCGCAGCATGACGCGTGCGGGGTCGATGCCTTGTTGCAGTAGCGCGGGCAGATTGACAAAGTAGTTCTTGCCGCTACGGGCAATGCGAATGCGGCTGTTGTCGCCGGTGGTGACATTGACGCCGCCGGCGCGATTGAGTGCTTCAACCAGCGTCATCGGCACGTCGTCGATGTTCTGCGGGCCGGGGGTCTTCACTTCGCCATCCAGGTACACGCGCTTGCTGCGGAAGGCGAGCACGCGCACGGTCACCTGGGGCATGTTGACGACGCCCTTCAATTGCTTGCTGAGCTCGCCACGGATCTGGTCCGGCGTTCTGCCGAGAACAGTGAGTACGCCTGCGTACGGAAACTGGATGGTGCCGGCGGGGCTGACCACGTATCCCGGTACGTTGGCTGCGCCACTATAGTTGGGAATCTCGTACGCGGATCCGATGGAGTAGGTCTGGGTGGGGAACACGAGTTCGGGGTGGTCCCACACGACGATGGAGAGGATGTCGCCAACGCCTGCCGTATAGGGCTCCGGCGTGCCAAACAGTTCGCTTACATCTGCGTTGGCCGGCGTGGCGGCGGCTTTCATCGCGCGCACCAGGGCGGGGGTGATGGGGGTGACTTTGGGTACGGTATTCGGATCTTCCGGATCAAGCGGGCGCTGCGGATCGAAGCGCATCCCCGGCGCCAATGCGCAGGATGCCAGCAACGGAATCATCCCCAGCAACAGTACCGCTCTACGGTAAGACAGAAGGCTTGAAAGCTTGAACACGTCTTGATAATTCCCTTGAAACCCGAAAGGTCCGCACTCCCGCCCGTCTCCTGGCCGGGGATTGCTGCGACGAAGCCGCTTATCCAACATGGCACACGTCGGTGCCTTTCCACTACCTGGGCGTGCCGGGCGGAGATGAACTTTGCGGCGATGACTTTGTGATGCGTGCGCTATTTCCTTGCACTGCATCACAGCGTTGAGCCCGGCGAAGTGTATGGCTCATGGGGGTCGCTCTTCAAGGCGGCGCGGGCGTTTTTGCCCTGTTTTCTATCCCCACTGAAGAGTGGACCCGACAAAGGGAGGGATGTCATCAGAAGCGGTGATGCAGAAGAATTCAGCTTGTTTTCATAGTGGAAAATTCCGTCATTTCCTGGGGTTTTGGTTCGCTTTTTTCGCTTCGGCTTTTCATTGCATATTTGCTGCGTTGTCCGGAATCTTCTTTGCGGGCGCGAAGAGATTTCTTGCGTTGCGGCGGATTCTTCCGCCATCCCTTTGCATGTTCGGAAAATCCGGCAATACGAATATTCCGGTACCCCCACAAGGGAGGGAAAGCGCGTAGCCGCGAGGACTGCCATGCTGACTCAATTCCGTGCGTGAAGGCGATCGCGTAAAGCGGGCAATTACCGATAGAGCCAGCGCTTTGCTTGCGGCCACTTGCACACGCATGCGGTACCTCACGAAAGTCGGAAGCACCATAAAAAAAAAGGGTGTAGGCGCGGGGAGTGCCTACACCCTATCGGGAATTAGCAAGGGGTCACGCTTGCTGATCTGGATTATTGAGGCGCGCGGTACCCGCTGTTACCCCGCTTAGGTAGGCCCCACGCTTAGGTGGGGAATGCACGGCGTCCAGGCCGCCCGAAGTGTCCGCGGATGGTCGATTCGGCAAGCCTGCGCGAGTGATTCCTACCAAGGCAGGGTACCGGTGCGGCGCTGTCGAAATCAGAATTCACCGGTGATTCATCACGGGTCAGGCATCTGTCCATCCGCGCTGGCCAATGCACGATTTTTTGCGTGGGCGCGCGTTGGAGATAACTGACGCAAACTCGAAGGGCAGAGGCGGATGCTGGATTTAACCGAGAAGCATATGGAGGCCGGGGCTACAGCATTCGGAGCGCGGGAGGCCTGGGTCGAGGCGCACCTGACGCCGTCGGGCTGGACATATGGCAGCTATAAGGATGAGGACGCACCCCCGGTCCTGGTCTCGACGCCCAGCGAGGCGGTGCTGACGGTCAGGCGACACTATATTGTTGGTGGCGGCGCCGCTCCCCGGAGGCTCAGCGAGGTCCGCACAACGCGCACGGACTCCACGCGAGAAATCATCCGCTTGCTGGAAACCTTCGGTGAGCCGCATTTCAATTTCAGGACGCTTCAGGTGCCGAGGGTACCCGGCGTTGGGTTGTGACAGGATTTTGACTCCAGCGCCGTGGGCAGTGCACAGTCCGAGGCTGGAGCGCCGTTCATGCCACCTCGGGCGGACACGGATCGTTCCTTGTATCTGCCCTGTTTTCCGCACCGCGCCGGAACGACAGCCTGGCCGCCATGCCACCGCTGACCGCCTGGCGACAGCGCGCCCGCCTCTAGCCCCGAAGGATGACAGGCTAGGTCAAACGGCGCATTGACAGTGCGCCGCCAGGGCCTAACATCGGCTTATTCCCACTCAATTGCCTCGCTGCAGCCAGATCCTGCCGAAAGCCGCAATGCAAGCGCCTTAACCGGCATACGTATACACTGCCGTTTTTTCGCTGGATACAGGCCCGGCAAAGCCGTGCCGAGGGCGGTGCCCGAACGGCCGATAGCAACGAAACAATAGCTGATAGAACAATGAAAGTTTCGACTACCAACGTCCTCAACATCCTGGAGCAGGACGAAATCGCCGCGGTGCGTGATCTGGCGCGCATGGTTTCGCACCCTCGGTCCTTCGTCCTGCTGCGGGCCGCCTTCGTGCTGATGGCCGTGGTGGCCGTGCTGTGTTTCGCGGCCGGTAGCTTCCAGTTGTCCGGCTTTGAGAACGTGGGGATCGGTGCGGCGATACTGGCCGCGCTGCTGTTCCTCGCCGAGCGCCGCTGGTTTGGCAACCGCGACGAGGTAGTGGTGCCGGCGGCGCAAGTCGATGCGCTGCGCACGCAGCTTCGCCCGGAGATGTTTGGCAAGCTGGAGGAAGTCGCAAAGCGCCTGACGCATGATGGCCCGGGGGACGGGATTATCCGGGTTCGCACTTTGTGGCAGTTCTTGTCGGAGTCCGTGGCAAGCGATACGCTCAAGCGCCGCAATGCGCGGCGCTCCCCCACCAAGGAATCGCGGACGGGCTGAGTCGCCTTACGCGCGCGGAGCGGCAAGGCCGCCCTCCCTTCGAGTCACCCTTTCCGCTCATACTGCCGGGATGCCGCCCCCCCCACGCGGCATCCCTTGACTTCCGGTCACTCGTTCTGTAATTTCTGTTTACACAGAAATTACAGAAACAACAGGTGACACGATGCGGATTTTGGTGGCGGGGGCTAGCGGGCTGGTGGGATCGGTTTTGGTGATCCGTTTGCTGGCCCAAGGGCATCACGTGGTGGCGCTGGCGCGGCGGCCCGGTGCGCTTGCGCGCCATCCCCGGCTGCACTGCATCGCGGGCGACCTGACTGCCTGGACCACGCCGGCGCATTGGCGCGCTGCCTTGCACGGCGTCGATGCCGTCCTCAATGCGGCAGGGATCTTCCGGGAAAGCGGGCGGCAACGCTTCCAGGCACTGCACGTGGATATGCCGCGCGCGCTGATGCTGGCTTGCGAGCAGGCTGGCGTGCGCCGCATGGTCCAGCTTTCCGCGCTCGGCGCGGCTCGCGATGCCGCTACCGCTTACTGGCGCAGCAAGGGCATGGCCGACCATGCCTTGCGGGGCAGCAAGCTGGACTGGTTGATCGTGCAGCCGTCGCTGGTATATGCGCCATCGGGCCGCAGCGCCACTTTGTTCCGGCGGCTGGCGGCACTTCCCGTGCTGCCGGTGCCGGCGGGTGCCGGGCATGTACAGCCCATCCATATCGACGACCTGGTGGCGCTGCTGGCCAATGCGCTCGGCGGGAACTGCGCGGGCCGGCGCACCGTGCCAGCGGTCGGCCCCGCCCGGCTCGGGGTTGCCGGCTGGCTTGGCGCTCTCAGGGCCGGCATGGGCCTGCGCCCGGCACGGTGGCTGCGCGTGCCGGGCTGGCTCGCTGGCCTGTGCGCGGCGGGCCTGGCGAGACTTCCGGGCGGCCTTGTCGACCGCGACAGCCTGCTCATGCTGCGCACCGACAACAGCGCCAGCCCGCGCGCTGCCGCCGCGCTGGCCGGGCGGCCCTTGCGCGCGCCGGCCACCTTTGCCTCACCCGCCGAGCGGCTGCCCTCCTTGCTGTACTGGTACTTGCGCCTCGCCAGGCTCGCCATTGCCGCTGTCTGGCTGGGCACCGCCTATGCCTGCTTCGCGGATCCGGCGGCCGGCGCGGCCTTGCTGCGCGATGCGGGCCTGCCGCCCGGCTGGCGCTTGCCGCTTGTCTGGTTCGGCGCCGGCCTGGACCTGGCGCTAGGTTTGCTGGTGCTGTGGCGGCCCACGCGCGCCGTGTGGGCGGCGCAACTGGCGCTGGTGCTTGGCTATACCGCGCTGATCACCTGGCTGGTGCCGGCGTGGTGGGCTCATCCCTTCGGGCCGGTCCTGAAGAACCTGCCGATGCTGGCCTGGTTCGTTTTCTTCCCCCAGATAGACCCCGATGCGCAGACCGAGGAGCAAGCATGACCTACCTGATCGTCAAGTAGCTGCACATCTTGTCCGCCACCTTTATGTTTGGCACGGGCTTTGGCACCGCCTTCTATATGTTCTTTGTCAATCGCAGCCGCAATGTGCAGGCCATGGCCGTGGTGACTCGCTGGGTGGTGCGCGCCGACACCTGGATCACCGCGCCCGCGGTGGTCTTCCAGCCGTTGAGCGGGCTTTACATGATGCACGCGGCGGGATACGCGCCATCGGCCTCCTGGTTGTGGATTTCCCTGTCGCTCTATGCGCTCGCGGGTGCTTGCTGGCTGCCGGTGCTGTGGCTGCAATGGCGGATGCGCGATATGGCCGGGCAGGCCGCGCTGGCATCGCACGGCGCGGCGGACACCCGCGCGCTTGCGGCGCGCTACTGGTTATATGAGCGGATCTGGGTAGCGCTGGGCTTTCCGGCCTTCGGCGGCCTGCTGGTGGTGTACTGGCTGATGGTAAGCAAGCCGGCCTGAGCATCGGGGCCATGGCGGCATTTGGCATGGACATGAACATGGGCAGGGTTGACCCCCAACCTCCGGCCGTCAGTCTTTGGTAGGATTACCGATCGTCACTGACGGACCATGCGCGCTGCCAATGCCCCAGATCGATCTGAGAACGACGGTCTTCCTTTCATCGGTCATGTCGGCCCTGATGTCGGTTGTCCTGCTATCGGCCTACTACAGTTTTCCGCGGACCATCAAGGGGATCGGGTACTGGGTGGCAGGCTCGCTGATCCTGGTCGTCACACCGGTGCTGTTCTGGTTGCGGGGTATCGTCCCGGACTGGCTCTCGATCGTGGTGGGCAACGCGCTGTTGCTCGGCGCCGTTGGCCTGTGGACGCTGGCGATACAGGCGTTCTACGGTCGGCCGCAAACGCGCAGCCTCGCGGCCGGGCTCACGGCGGTGGCGACCCTGCTGCTGGCCTGGTTCGCGCTTGCGGCCCCGAATTATGTGGCCCGGGTGGTCATCGCGACTTTCTTCGTGTCGATCTTCTACGCGATGCAGTGTGTCCTGATCCTGCGCCATGGCGAGCGGCATTTCAGTACCTACTTCTTTGGCGGCCTGATGGCCGCCCAGACGCTGGTGGTGATGGTGCGATTCGCGACCAGCCTGTTCGCCGGCCTGGCCGAGCAGACGCTCTTCGCCCCCGGCGACATCGTCCAGATCCTCTATCTCAGCGCCAACACGTTCATGGTCCTGGCGTTGTCGGTCGCCTTCATGCTGGTGATCACGCGGCGGCTGCATGTGGAACTCGACATCCTCTCCAGGACCGATCCACTGACGCAGTTGCTCAATCGCCGCGCGCTGTACGATGCCGGCCAGCGTGAGCTGGACCGGATGCAGGTGGATGGCGGAGAGATGGCCTTGCTGCTGATCGACCTGGACCACTTCAAGCGCGTCAACGACAGCCTGGGACATGCCGAAGGCGACCGGGTGCTGAAGGAGTTTTCGGCCATGCTCAAGCGCGAGTTGCCGGCCCATGCCTATCCCGGCCGCTTCGGCGGCGAGGAGTTCCTGGTGTTGCTGCCGCGTACCGGCATGGACGGCGCGCTGGCCCTGGCCGAGCGCCTGAGGTCGATGTCCGCCCGGTTTTTCGGCAGGCCTATTGCCGAGCTCACCATCAGCATCGGCGTGGCCTGCCTGGATAAGACGGAAACGCGCCTCGATGGCGCCATTGGCCGTGCCGACCTGGCACTCTACCGCGCCAAGAGCGCGGGCAGGAACCGGGTCGAGGCGGTGATGGAAGCCGCTTGAGCCGTTGCCTCCGGGGCGGGTCCGCTGGCCCCGCGCGTTAGTCCGGGATCATGCCGCAAGGCAGGTTGGCCACCGCGCCCGGGACCGGGGCGCCCGGAAGGCGACCCCGCGCGAAATCAGGCGAGCAGCCGGCCCAGCGTTGCCACCGCGATGGTTAGCGCGCCGAGCAGCAGGTTCAGGCCCACGGCCTGCCGGATGCGACCCAGCGCGGCGCCGCCGGCTTTCCAGTCCTGCGCGTCGACGGCGCGGCGGAGTGCGCCATACGGGCCAAAGTACACATAGGCAAAGATCGCGATCATGACCAGCCCAATGCCGGACATGGCATGCCAGTGCCTGGGCGCCGCGGCGAACCCGACCCCGGCAAGCATGGATATGCCGCTGATGGCGATCAGCGCGACCGCCACCCAGACCCAGGCCAGGAAGCGTGCGAATACCGCACGCCACAGGCGCAACCGCTGCGGCGGCTCGAGCAAGGTGCCCGCGGCCGGGCGCAGGCAGACATAGGCGAAGAACATGCCGCCCACCCACAGCGTGACGCCGGCGATATGCAGGAAATGGAGTACGGGATCGAGGGTCATTGGGGGAGGATTTCCTGCTGGCGGGCTGCGGCCGGGCTGGTGACTGTTGGGGGAATGCCGCATTTTAGCCTCCGAAGGCCACTTACGCCGGCGAAAGCCACCGACAAGGCACGTAAGTCCGAGCATCCCTGTCGGCAACGCGGGATTAATACCCCGCTTCTGCTAACCTACGAACCGGGTCAGTAGCCTGCGGTGGAGGACGGGCAGCCGGAACGGAAAGTGCCGGCAATCGGGCTAATCCGAAAACTCCAATAATAAGATACTCATGCGGCACTCCCTAAAGTACCGGGTGGCCTTGGCTACCGCAGTCGTGGTGACGTTCATCATCCTGGCGCGTGCGCTGTTCGCCCAGTATTACGCGTTCCAGAGCCTCAAGGCATTGCGGCAGGCGCAGCAAGAGACGTTGGTCAAGCTCGTCGCCGAACAGCTCGATGAAAAGTTCGAGTCGCGGGCTAACGCCTTGCGCCGCCTGGCTCGCCAGCTGGCGCCCATGCTGGGGCGCTCGCCCGCGGAGATGAAGCACTTCGCTGCCCAGGCCGTCTCCATCCCGGAAACCCTCAATGCCGTGTTCCTGGCGTGGCCCGACGGGAACATGGCGTTCAGCACCGCCGTTCCCGCCGGGCAACGCATCCACCTTTCGGACCGCGACTATTTCCGGGAAGTCGTCCGCGGTTCGGAGTTTGCCGTGTCCGACCTGCTGCGCGGGCGGATGAGCGATTCGCCCGGCGTCGTGCTGGCTGTCCCCTTGCTCGGCCCGGACGGGAAGTTGCTCGCGGTGGTTGGCGGGGCGTTGAATTTCACGGAAAGCAACTTCCTCGGCCAGCTGGCGCACAGCCGGGTTGGCCTGACCGGGAGCTATTGCCTGGTTTCCACCGGCGCCAACCCGCGTTACGCGATGCACCCGGACCCGTCGAAGGTGATGACCCCGGCCAAGGCGCTCGGCGAGGCCTGCGGCCTTGAAGCACCGCGTTCCGACTGGGAAGTCCTCAGCCCGACCCAACCTGTCGTGGCGCGTTACCTGCTCGAATCCAATGGCTGGGAGGTGGTGTCCGTCCTGCCTGCCAGCGAAGCCTACGCGCCCATCATCGAGGCCCGCCGCAAGACGATCATGGCCGCGGGACTCTCCCTCGTGATGGCCGCCCTGATGATGTGGGTCGTAATACGGCGCATGCTGGCGCCCCTGGAGCTGCTGCACCGCGTGGTGAGCGAGGTGCCCAAGGATCCGGCCGCACTGGCCTCGCTGCCCACCAGCCGCAACGACGAGATCGGCGAACTGGCCACCACGTTCGGCGCGGTCATGCGGCAGCTATCCGAACGCGAGGCCGCGCTCTCCGCCGCCAAGGATCGTGCCGCCGAGAGCGAGAAGCGCATCGAGGCCATTGCCAACCACGTGCCCGACTTCATCTCGTTCATCGACATGAACGAGCGCTACATCTTCGTCAACGAGGCCTATGCGCAGCGGTTTGGCCTGCCGGTGCGGCAGATCGTCGGCCTGACGGTGCGCGAGCTGTGGGGCACCCCGGCCTATATGGCATCGAAACCTTACCTGGAGCAGGCCTACCAGGGCACGTCGGTCACCTTCAGCCTCGAAGGCAAGGACGGCGCCGAGTATGTGGAAGTCACGTACCAGCCTGCATGGAATGACGGCCAGGACACGGTCCAGGGACTGTATATGTTCGCGCGGAACGTGACCATCGAGCGCCAGAAATTGCGCAGCCTGGAAGCGCAGACGCTGACGGATCACCTGACTGGCCTGCTCAACCGCAAGGGTTTCGACCGCCGCATGGCCGAGGCCATGACCCGCGCCAGCGCCGACCACATCAACGCAGCGCTCCTGCTGGTGGATGTCGACGATTTCAAGGCCATCAACGACACCTATGGCCATGCCGTTGGCGACCGGTTGCTGGCTGCGTTCGGCGAGCGCCTGACCGCGTGCGTGCGCACGGGCGATGCGGTGGCCCGGATCGGCGGCGACGAATTCGGCATCGTGCTGGACGAGGCGTTCAGTACGGCGACGCTGGAACGCATCGCCCAGGCCATCGTGCAAGCGGCAACGCGCGCGCATTTCATCGAAGGCCATACCATCGTGGCGACGGCCAGCGTGGGCATTGCCATTCATTACCCCGATGACGGCCAGACCACGAACGAGCTCTTCATGCGCGCCGACATGGCGCTCTACGAAGCCAAGCGTGGCGGCAAGGCCCGGTATACACCGCCCACGTCGAGCAGCCGGGCTTAGTCCGGCCTGGCATGGCTTGCCCCGGACGGCCGTCCCCGGCCACAATGCAGGCTGGCGGCGCAAGGGTGCCCGCCTTCAAGCCCGTATATCGAACCCGAGGATGACACCGTGACCGACCCGATCCTGATCCGCCCAGCCGAGCCAGGCGATTTCGAAGCATGGAAGGTGCTATGGGATGGCTACAACGCCTTCTATGGCCGCAAGGACGAAACAGCGCTGCCGGCCGAGATCACCCGCATGACCTGGTCGCGTTTCTTCGATGCCTACGAGCCCATGCACGCCCTGGTGGCGGAGCGCTCCGGGCAGTTGCTCGGGCTGGTGCATTACCTCTTTCATCGCAGCACCATCCAGATCGGCCCGAGCTGCTACCTGCAAGACCTCTTCACCACCGAGGCGGCGCGCGGCGCTGGCGTGGGCCGCGCGCTGATCGAAGCGGTCTACCAGCGCGCGGAGGCCGCCGGCGCCAGGCGAGTCTACTGGCAGACGCACGAAACCAATACGACGGCGATGAAACTCTACGACAAGGTCGCGGAGAAATCCGGATTCGTCGTTTATCGCAAGCCTGCCTGAGGCGGCAAGGGGTTGCTGGATGTCCGCGCGGGTCGGGCCGTCGCATTGATGCGTTGTTACCACGCCGCCGGACGCCTGGACCGCTCAGCACGGTTCCTTGCGGCACAGGCAGTAGATGAACTTCTGAACCGTCCCGAACGGCGTGTGGTGCTCCTCACGCTCCTGCCGGAGCAGCGTGAATGGCGCACCAAACTCGGCATGTAGCGCGTCAGCGCTGTAGCGCATGACAGGAAGACCGCTGCACTGCTCTGGCCCGTCCTCCGCGAAGGTCGCGACGATGACGCTGCCCCCGGGCTTGACTGCGCGCAACACGGCCCGGACGTAGGCTTCACGCTCCTCAAGCGTGGTCAGAAAGTGAAAGACCGCCCTGTCGTGCCAGACGTCGTAGGCGTGGATGGAAAGCTCCAGTTGCGTAACGTCGCCAACCAGCCACGAGACACGATTTGCACGCTCACCCAGGCGGGCCTTGGCCGCCGACAGCGCGGCGTCAGACAGGTCCAGTACGGTGAGGTTCGTATAGCCCTCGCCGACCAGGTCATCGACCAACGTGGAGGCGCCCCCGCCCACATCGATCATCGCCGCGTCCGGCGCCACACCCGTTTGCCGGATCAGTTCGACGGACTGGCGAGCATGCTCCTGGAACCAGCTCACGCTGGTCGGCCCCTTCGCCGTGTAGACCCGCTCCCAGTGTTCCTTGGATTGCATACGCCCCCTCACAGATGAAACATCGCTAAGTTGCAACCGTCGCAACTCCAACTTTCACTTTACACAAGGTGACTGGAACCAGGGTCACGGTCGGCGCGGAGACCGGGATCGGTTGCGTGCAAATTTCCGGAAATCCGCACCCAGAACCGCGATGACAGCCCATATAGCCGCTCGTCATAAGCCGGATAACAAAACTGTCTGCTGCAATGCGCAAACGCCGCGTTTGCAGGCCTGCTGCGGGCCTATCCTTTGGAGGCGGCTCGCTCGCACAGGAACAACCACCAACAGGAGGTGCAGCATGCTAAAGACAGTTATCTTGCTCGCAGTGGCCAGCGCGGCCCTCGGCTCGGCCGTGGCCTACGGGGGTGTGGGTCCGCGGGACAAATACACGGATGGTGCAAATACCATGGGACCTCGGGATCCCTATGGGGACGGCGCCCGGGTGATGGATCGCCGCGACGTGTTCTCCGATGGAGCCTGCACGGAGAGTGGCGCAACGCGGTGACTGGCCACCCATTATTGAGCATGATTGGGTAGGCATGGGCGCCTGAGGATGTGTGCCCATCTGTGTGCCTGTCTGTGTGCCTATCGCACCGTGCAGCCTTTGATAGCAAGAGCCCCTCGTTGACAGGGGCTCTCTCTTTGCACTCCTTGCTTCTGCCAGCAGCCGTCCTGGGTGTGCTGTTAGACGTTCCCGTTGTTTCAGGCCACGCCTGCCGGCCTGTCAGCGAGCCGGCACCGGCGCGAGGGATTCGTGCGTCGTGGCCGTGCGCTGCGCTGCCTTGTGCACCATGGTGTAGGCATAGTCCACGCCCATGCCGTAGGCGCCCGAGTGTTCCTTGACCAGCTTCATCACGGCATCGTAGGTGTCGCGGTGGGCCCAGTCGCGCTGCCATTCGAGCAGCACCTGCTGCCAGGTCACCGGCACCACGCCGGCCTGCACCATGCGCTGCATGGCGTAGTCGTGCGCTTCCTTGCTGGTGCCGCCCGAGGCGTCGGCCACCATGTAGATCTCGTAGTCGCTGTCGTGCATCGCGGACAAGGCGAAGGTGGTGTTGCAGACCTCGGTCCACAGGCCCGCGACGATGATTTTCTTGCGGCCGTTGGCGGCCAGCGCGTCGCGCACCTTCTGGTCGTCCCACGAGTTCATCGAGGTGCGCTCCAGCGTCTTCTGGTTGGGGAATACATCCAGCAGCTCGGGGTAGGTGAAGCCCGAGAACGACTCGCTCTCCACGGTGGTGATGGTGGTGGGGATGTTGAAGATCCTGGCGGCCTTGGCCAGCCCAACGGCATTGTTCTTCATCGCCTGGCGGTCCATCGACTGCACGCCGAAGGCCATCTGCGGCTGGTGGTCGATGAAGATCAGTTGGCTGTTCTGCGGGGTCAGCACTTCGAGCTTGGCGTTGGTCATGATCTCTTCCCTTTCTAGTCCACATGGTTGAATTATTTAGAACGTCGCGCTTTGCGGTGTTGCGCCGTCCATGGGTTGAACTTTAAGTGAGCGAAGAGGGTCGATGTGCTGAATTGGCAGGATAAGTTGTTCAATTTTATTGATGAATAATTGGCGTGCGCCGCGTCACTCCGGCTCAATGCCCGCCGCCTTGATCACCTTCGCCCATTTCTGCGTCTCGCTGCGGACGAAGGCTGCAAGTTCATCCGGCGTGGTGGGTGCAGGCTCGCCACCTGTGCGGCTGAAATACTCGGCGGCCCTGGAATCGGTAAGCCCCTTGCGCACCATCTGATTCATGCGTTCCACCACCGGCTTCGGGGTCGCGGCAGGAAAGAATGCCGCCGACCACGCCACCATTTCATATCCGGGTAGGCCGCTCTCCGCCATGGTCGGCACGTCCTTCAGCACGGGATGGCGCTGCGTTGTGGTCACGGCGACGGCACGCAGCTTTCCGCTCTGGATCAACGTCATCGCGGGCGATATGTCGGAGATCATGAAATCGACCTGATGCCCCATCAAGTCCGTCAGCGCCACGGGTACGCCCTTGTACGGCACGTGCAGCGCCTGTACGCCGGCCATCATCTTGTATAGCTCGCTGGCGATGCGGGTGGAGGAACTGCCGCTGGCGAAGGTGAGCTTGCCCGGCTTTGCCCTGGCCAGCGCGGTCAGGTCCGCCACCGTGTGCACAGGGCTGTCGGGCGGCACCACCAGCACCAGTCCGCTGCGGGCGATCAGCGAGACCGGCGCGAAATCCTTGATCGGATCGTAGGGCAGCTTCTTGAACAGGGAAGCGTTTGCCGCGTGCGTGGTGTTGGTGGTCACGAGCATGGTGTAGCCATCGGCGGGCGCCGTGGCGACGGCCTGGGCCGCGATAAAGCCGTTGGCGCCGGGCCGGTTATCCACCACGACGGATTTGCTGGTCTGGCCCGTAACGGCTTCGGCCACGAAGCGTGCGCTGCTGTCGGTGCCGCTTCCGGCCGGGAACGGGACGACCACGCGCACTGGCTTGGCGGGATAATCGCCGGCGTCCGCCGCACGCGCCGGGGTTGCAGGACCCGCGGCCAGCACCAGCATTGGCAGCAACCGGGCGATCGCCCGCCGTTTGAATGGGTGAGTCATGTTGTCTCCTCATGTGCCTTCGGCATCTGTCGGATGGTAAGAATCACGGGTGGCTGGCCCGAAATGAAAAGCGCCTCAGCTACGGCTATCCGGCACCGCCAGCGCCGGGTAGCGCGCGGTCAGGTGGGCCGGCAATTCCACGTCGAGGATGAAGCGATCGCCGCGATACCAGAAGCATCCCGCCGTCAGCACCTTGCCGTCGACATCGAGCGTGGTGCGGACAATCTTGGCGATGGGCGCGGCGAATCCATACGCAAGGTCGCGCGCCAGCGCGTAGTCGGCGGGCTCCACCGTCATGGTCTGGTGCATCATGCCCAGCCGCTCTCCCACCGCCTCGCGCAGCAGGCTGGCGATCTTGCGATGCTTCTCGCTGCCGCGCGGGAACTGGCTGAAGACGGATGCCGCCACGTATAGCTCGATCAGGCAGAACGGCTCGCCATCGTGCAGGTGAAGCTTGCGCAGGCGAACATAGCGGTCCAGCGGTTCGCCGCGCGTGGGCAATCCGGGCGGCAGGCTGACATCCTTGCGCTTGTCCAGGATGCGGATTTCCAGTTCGCTGCCGCCGACGAGTTCGTCGTTGATCACCGACCGCATGCCTTCGCTCGGGCCCGGCGGCAAGGCGGTCACATGCGTGCCGCGCCCCCGCTGGCTGCTGACCAGGCCTTCCTCGGCCAGCACTGCAAAGGCTTGCCTGACCGTGACGCGGGCGATGCCGTAGGTCTGCGCCAGCCGCTCGACCGTTGGCAACTGGTGCCCGACCGGCCATTCGCCGGACGCGATCCGGTGGCGCAGCACGCTGGCCAGTTGCCGATAGCGCGCCACCCCGCCGGTGCCGTCTTCGGGCAGCGCTTGCGGCCCGGCATCCGTGAGTGAGGTGGCAGCGGTACGCTTCGCCTCGCTCATGGCAGCAGGCCTCTTGGCACCCGCACGGGCATTGCCAGCAGGATCTGCGCCATACCCTTGCCCAGCGGGTCGTTGCGCAGCGAAGCCATGCCACCGCCGTCGAGCGCCGCTTCGCAGACCAGGTTGATCGCGTCGATGCCCGGCAGGTCGTAGCGCGTGACCGGGCCCTTCACCAGGTGGCCGAGCCACTGCGCCACGCGCGCCGTGGTCACCTCGGCGCGCAGCAGCGGCAGGTACTCCGGCCGGCGGGCGATCAGGCCGATGTTGGAGATATCGCCCTTGTCGCCGCTGCGGCCATAGGCAAGGCGGATCAGCGGGACTTCGACGAGGTCGCCGCCGGGATGGCCGGGCGCGGATTCGGACGCCGTGGAGCGCGGTGGCAGCGCGGCGTCCCCTGCCGCGCGCGCTCGCGCCGGCGGCATCGCCACTGGCGTGCGCTCCCCGTCCATCAGCACCGTGGGCGCCAGCGCGTCCTTGTCGAGCAGGAAGGCGTACTGCCGGATCGACGGCGACGGGCTGGGCCGGCCACTGCCGGACCCGGTGGTGCCCGGAGACCAGCTCGTTCCCGCAGCCGATATCTCGCGGGCGAACAGTTCCAGGGCGGCCTTCTCGGGATGCATGACCGCCAGCCGCATGATCGCCTCGCGGGTGTGGCGCGTCTGCGCGTGCGGGCCGAAACAGGACTCCGCGCCCAGCACGTCGATATGCGTGCGGGTGTAGTCGGCCCAGCCGTGTTCGGCAAACAGCCGGCGCGTGCGCGCGAGGATGGCCTGCGCGGTACGCTCGGCCTTGGCCACCGCGTCGAACCCGACGATGGTGAGCTGCGCATTGCAGCGAAACCCGTCGGCATAGGTTGCCGACACTTTGTAGGTACCGGTGGGGGCGCGGCCACGCGCGCCGCGCACTTCCACCAGGCCGGGACCGGCCTGCGCCAGCGTGACCTGCGTGAAATCGCAGGTCACGTCGGGCAACAGGTAAGCGGCGGGGTCGCCGATTTCATAGAGGATCTGCTCACCGACCGTGGCGGTGCTGACCAGCCCGCCGGTGCCGGGCGGCTTGCCAACGAGGAAGCTGCCGTCGGCGCGGCATTCCACGACCGGATAGCCGATGTTGGGCCAGTCCGGCACGCTCTCCCAATCGGTATGCAGCCCGCCGGTGGCCTGGCAGCCGCACTCGATGATATGGCCGGCCAGGCTGCCCTGCGCGAGATGGCCGTAGTCGTCCGCCCGCCAGCCGAACTCGTGCATCAACACGCCGAGCGTGACCGCGCTGTCGACGCAGCGGCCGGTAATGACGATCTGCGCGCCCTGGTCCAGCGCCTGCCGGATCGGCAGCGCGCCGAGATAGGCGTTGGCGCTCAGCAGTTTCTCCGGCAGGGGCCTGCCATTTTGCGCATCCATGTCCTGCACGCCGGCTTCGCGCAAAGCTGGCAGCAGCGGCATGACATCGTCCCCCTCCACCACCGCTATGCGCACGGCGATGCCTTGCTCGGCGGCGATGGCGGCCAGCGCCTGCGCGCAGCCTTGCGGGTTGATGCCGCCGGCGTTGCTGACCACGCGGATATTGCGGTCGACGATTTCCCCGAGCAGGCTTTTCATCGTCACCGTCACGAAATCGGTGGCGTAGCCGAGTTCCGGCTTGCGCAGGCGCGCTGCCGCGAGAACCGACATGGTGAGTTCGGCGAGATAGTCGAACACCAGGTAATCGATCCCGCCCTGGCGCACCAGTTGCGGTGCGCCCACGCTGCTGTCGCCCCAGAAGCCGGAGGCGCCGCCGATGCGGACCGTCCTGGCGCTGCTGTCGTCTTTTACGTTCACGTTTGCACGCATGCTCTCTGTCTCCACCTATGCCTTCACCGGTCCGCGCGTCGCACCCGCAGCCATCATCCTGTCGATCTCCGCATCGTCATAGCCGGCCTCGCGCAACACCTCGCGGCTATGCTCCCCCAGCCCCGGCGCGTGGCGCTGGTTGACAGGCGGCGTGCCCGACCACTCGCTCGGCACCGCCATCTCCCGGATGCGGCCGACGCCGGGGTGGTCCGTCTCGCGGAAGAAGCCGATATCGCGCAGATGCGGATCGTCGAGCAGCGTCTCGAACGTGTGCATGGGGAACACCGGGATATCGGCTTCCTTTAGCAACGCGCGCCACTCCTCCGTAGTCCGTTTCACCATCTCGTCGCTGACCATCGCGTAGAGCTCGGTGATGTGCGCCGTGCGCGTGGTGATACTGGCGAAACGGGGATCGGCTTCGAACAACTCCGCCTTGCCGATCGCCTTGAGGAAGGTGCGCCAGTGATGGTCGTGGTAGATCAGGCAGCACACATGGCCGTCGCGCGTCCGGTACGGCCGCCGCTCCGGCGACAACAGGCGCGGATAGCCGAAGCCGCCCCTGGCCGGCACGAAAGTCTCGCCGTACAGGTGGTCGCCCAGCACATAGGGCACCATGGTCTCGAACATCGGTACATCCACGCGCTGGCCCTTGCCCGTGCGAGCCTGCGCATAGAGCGCGGCGCAGATCACCCCGAAGGCGTAGAGGCCCACCGAGCGGTCGGCGATGGTGATCGGGAGATAGCGCGGGATGTCGCCGCTGCCCATCGCCACCGCCTGCGGCAAGCCGCTGGCGGCCTGGATCAGGTCGTCGAAGGCGGCCTGCGGCGCGTAGCGCCCGCGTTGCGAAAAGCCGAACATGCCGACATAGACCAGGCGCGGATTCAGCGCCGACAGGGTTTCATAGTCCAGCCCCAGCCGCTGCATGGCCTGCGGCCGGACGTTATAGGCCAGCACATCGGCGTCCTTCACCAACCGCAGCAAGGCTTCACGCCCGTCCGCCGATTTCAGGTCCAGCACGATGCCGCGCTTGTTGCGGTTCAGGCCCAGGTAGAGCGGCCCCATCTTCTCGTCGCCGCAAGGCCCGATGCCGCGCGTGACATCGCCCTCGGGCGGCTCCACCTTGATCACATCGGCGCCCAGGTCGCCCAGCATCTGGGTGGCCGAGGGGCCCATGAAAACCGCCGTGATGTCCACCACCTTGACCCCGGACAGGGCGCCTGCCGTCATTGCCATCGTCTCCTCCAAGCTGCCGTATTAGTTCTATTAATAGAACTATAGGGTAAGACAATGGACCGGACAAGGACGAAGTGGGTGCGCCGACCATGACGGCGACCGCAACGGCGGCCCGATGGATGCCATGCAATGCCGCCCGATCATTGACGCAAAGGCACCCAGGGCAGCCAACCGAGGAAAGCCTCTAGATGCTTGACAACACAATCAGCCCTGTGCTGGAACCCGCCTTTTTTTGGGTCGTGTTATCCACAAATACTGTGGATAACAGGGGGTTCGCTTCCCGCTAACCGGCATGCTGCCGCCAATCCGTTCGGACTGCCTAATGTTTCAGCAACTTGAAGAATTTGTGGCATATTCGTGGCTGCGACGCCGGCACCCACCCTTGCGGTGTTCGACGGTAGAACATTCACGCTTCCTTTTTTCCGCTTTTCTTCCCTTCTTTTTCGCTTCCGCTCTCCCTCGCGCGCGCGCCCGGGACTCCTGCCCCGGCCTCCGGGACCGCGCCCGGCCCCTTTGGACCCTGACCGGGACTCTCGCCTCATGGTTTGCGCACGATCCGCGGCCGACAATACCTGCTCGCCTTACGCTTGCACCGCCGCACCGTGCGATGCCGTTGAAGGAGGAGTCGGAGTCATGGATCACTTGCGGTTTCGGGACGCCCACCGGCCATACACCCACTGCACGGCGCACGCCCGGCTGTCTGTGCGCCTGCCGGGCGGCCTGACGGCAGATGGCGCGGCCGCCGCATCGCTCGTGCTTGGCGGAACTGTCCTGGTGTTCTATGCGCTGTACTGCGAGGCCGGCACGTGGGACACGCTGCTCGCGGCGGCGAGCCGGGTGGTCCGCGACCATGACATGCCGGTTCGGGACCTGGGCCGGGCGCTGTCGCTGGCGCGTTCCCTGCGCGGGCAGGCAGCGGTGGAGCCGGCGCCGTGGCCCCTGGCCGCGCAGGCCCTGTGGCACGACGTCAAGGCACGCGCGGATGCGTTGCCCGGCATCGGCACGGGGTACGCGCAGCGGCTTGTCCTGCTCCTGGCCTGCCTGCACTGAGGCTGCCCGGGACAAGCGAGGAGGCAAAAGGAAAGCGGAAAGGAACATGGGAATCTGTCATGCGCAGCGCGCCGAGCCAGGGATGGGATGGCTGCCGGTTCACCTCGCGCATATCGCCGTTGCACGGTCAGGGCGGTCACGTGCAGCCAGGTGCCACCGAGGAGATTGCCCATAGGAAGGACTTGCCGGATATGGCAACGCCAGGACCGGCACGCCTGATGGAGACCGATATGCATATGTATCTTGCCAAGACCCTGCTCACCGGTGCCGCGTTGGCTGCCGGCCTTCTCACCACAGCCCAGGCCAACGCGGGCGTGCGTGACCTGGCTCCGGGCACCGCACCCGCGCACACCAGCCAGCGAGACGCCTTTACCGACGGGGCGCGCATGGGCCAGCGAGACGCCTTCACCGACGGGGCACGCATGGGCCAGCGAGACGCCTTCACCGACGGGGCGCGCATGGGCCAGCGAGACGCCTTCACCGACGGGGCACGCTCCGGACAAGCCGGGGGCACTCCCCTGGCAACGCTCGGCCGCCAGGGATTTTCAGCGTGCGCGTCCCGCCCCTTCGATCCCTACCAGGACGGCATGCGCAGCGGGCCTCGCGACCCCTACTCCGATGGCGGGCG
Source organism: Cupriavidus sp. 01L45 (assembly GCF_056399885.1). Classification (NCBI taxonomy): domain Bacteria; kingdom Pseudomonadati; phylum Pseudomonadota; class Betaproteobacteria; order Burkholderiales; family Burkholderiaceae; genus Cupriavidus; species Cupriavidus sp. 01L45. Next base: position 80,221 of record NZ_JBFTSG010000020.1, read on the forward strand.
CAGCGGTCCGCGCGACGCATTCAGCGACGGTGCGCGCACCGGCCAGGCCGATCCGTATGCTAGCGGCACGGAATGCCTGTCCGCCCTGCAACCCATGGGCACGGCATGACGGCGCACCATCGCCATAGCCCGAGATAAGCGCTGGCGACAAGGCCGGCTCGCAACAAGGAGTGGACGTCATGCGTGGCCCCCAAAGCCCCAAGGCATCAAGCTGCGCATGACACCACCGGTGGAAAAGGCGTGCCCGGCACCTGCCGGCAAACACGGTACCCACGGTACCTTCACGCAGGATTTCCTTTGCTAAGCTAGGTGAAGCACGCGGTGCACCGTACGCGGCAGCCGTGCTTTGGCCTGTCGCGCCGGCTACTCCCGCCCGCGTGAACGCCCATGCCCACGCGCAAGCAACAGATTCGCCTTTGCACCAGCCCGGATGGCGTGCGCCTCGCTTACGCCATCAGCGGCCAGGGACCGCCGCTGGTCAAGGCGGCGAACTGGATGAGCCACCTGGAGTTCGATGTCGAGAGCCCTGTGTGGAGCCACCTTCTCAACGAACTATCGCATTGCCACACGCTGGTGCGCTATGACGAGCGCGGCTGCGGCTTGTCCGACCGCGATGTCGAGTTGTCTTTCGACGCTTGGCTGCAGGACCTGGAGACCATTGTCGAAGCCACCGGCGTCGATCACTTCCCGCTGCTGGGCATCTCGCAAGGCGCATCGATCGCGGTCGCCTACGCGGTGGCGCATCCCGGGCGGGTCAGCCACCTGATCCTGCATGGCGGCTATGCGCGCGGCAGGCTCAAGCGGGCGCTCGACCTTCGCCTGCGGGAAGAGGCCGAGCTGATGAACCGGCTCGCCGAGATCGGCTGGGGCCAGGAGAACCCCGCCTTCCGCCAGTTCTTCACGACGCAGTTCATCCCCGGCGGCAGCGCCGAGCAGCATCGCTGGTTCAACGAACTGGAGCGCGTGTCGACCTCGCCCGCCAACGCGGCGCGCTTTATGCGCATCTTCAATGAAATCGATGTGGTGTCCCAACTAAGCCAGGTATCCTGCCCCACCCTGGTGCTGCACGCCGTGCGCGATGCGCGCGTGCCCTTCGACGAGGGCCGGCTGATTGCCAGCCTGATTCCCGGCGCGCACTTCGTCCCGCTCGAAAGCGATAACCACCTGCTGCTGGAAACCGAGCCGGCATGGCAACGCTGGCTCGACGAGGTGCATGCGTTCCTGCCCGCTACCCCGCCCAGCGCGGACCTTGTCTTCACCGTGCTGACCCGGCGCGAGCGGGACATCGTGGAGCTGATCGCGCAAGGCCGCGACAATGCGCAGATCGCGGCGCATCTTGGCCTGAGCGAGAAGACGGTGCGCAACCACATCACCAGTGTGTTCTCCAAGCTTGAAGTGGAAAATCGCGCGCAGGCGATCGTGCTGGCCCGCACGTCGGGCTTTGGCCAGCTAGGCGCATAGCGTGGCCTCCGGCGGGTTATGCGGATGCGCGAGCCATGCGTTCCGGCATGGCGATCCGGCAAACCGATCTACTCGAGATAGCTGCCGAAGCGTGCACGGATCTCGTCAAGATTGGCGAGCGTGCCGGACAGGTGCCGGCGCAGGCTGGCCTGTGCCTCGTCGGCGTCGCCCCTGGCGATCGCATCGACAATGGCGGTGTGATCCGCCACCACGGCGTTCGCCTTGCCGGCGATCGGCAGGTGCAAGCGGCGCAGCCGATCCAGGTGGCCGCTCTGGCGGCGCACCAGCATCCACAGGTCCGGCACCCGCGCGGCTTCGTACATCTGGCGGTGGAAAGCCTGGTCGAACAGGGAGAACTCGGCGAAATCCTGCGCCGCGAGCATCGCCTGCTGCCGTGCCACGCTCAGGCGCAGCCGCTCGACCAGCGCCGGGTCGGGTTCTTGCGCCAGGGTGCGCACGATTTCCACTTCCACCGAACGCCGCAGGAAATGCGCTTGCTGCGCCAGGGCAACACTGATGGGGCTGACCACGGTGGCGTGCTGCGGGAAGATATCGACCAGCCCTTCCTCGCTCAGCCGCATCAGTGCATCGCGCACCGGCGTCTGGCTGATGCCGTATTGCGCGGCCAGCTCGGTACGCGACAGCACCGTGCCGGGGGTCAGCGTCATCGAGATGATCATGTCCCGCATATGCTCGAACACCTGCGGCGCGGCGTGCCGGGTGCGGTCGAACTGGAAATGCATCTGGGGAGGGGACAGGGTGGCTTCCATCTGGTGGTCTGGTTTCAGGACATTGATGCGCCTTATCGCGCATAAGGACGCTGCTTCGCGTCCCCTGCAGGCATTCTAATAGAAAGTTTTCCCGTTTGACACACTAATATATTAGTGCTTTAATGGCTCACATGAGATCAGTTGTCGTACCTCCAAGGGAGGGCGATCCCGATGACAACACCCATGGAAGAGACAATGACGTCCCGAAAGAAGACGCCCGAAACGCTGCGCAGCGCGCGCTGGTTTGCTCCCGACGACCTGCGCTCCTCCGGGCACCGCTCGCGCATCATGCAGATGGGCTACTCGCCCGACGAATGGCTGGACCGCCCGATCATCGCGATCATCAACACGTGGTCCGACATCAACCCCTGCCACTCCCATTTCAAGCAGCGCGTCGACGACGTCAAGCGCGGCATCCTGCAGGCCGGCGGCTTCCCCATCGAGTTGCCCGCCATCTCCCTGTCGGAGAGCGCGGTCAAGCCGACCACCATGCTGTACCGGAACATGCTGGCGATGGAGGCGGAGGAGCTGATCCGCTCCCATCCCATCGACGGCGCGGTCCTGATGGGCGGCTGCGACAAGACCACGCCCGGCTTGCTGATGGGGGCGTCGAGCGCGGGCGTGCCGGCCATCTATGTGCCGGCCGGCCCGATGCTGCGCGGCAACTGGAAGGGCAACGTGCTGGGCTCCGGTTCGGACGCCTGGAAATTCTGGGACGAGCGCCGCGCCGGCAATATCAGCAAGACCGAGTGGATCGGCATCGAGGGCGGCATCGCCCGCAGCCACGGCACTTGCATGACGATGGGCACCGCCAGCACCATGACGGCGATTGCCGAGGCCATTGGCATGACGCTGCCGGGCGCCTCGTCCATCCCGGCCGCCGACGCCAATCACATCCGCATGTGCTCCGAAGCCGGACGGCGCATCGTGGACATGGTGTGGGAGGACCTCACCCCGCAACGGATCCAGACACGCGCCTCTTTTGAGAACGCGATTGCGGTGGCCATGGCGATGGGCTGCTCCACCAACGCCATCATCCACGTGATCGCGATGGCGCGCCGCGCCGGGCACGACATCGGGCTGGGAGATTTCGACGCGGCCAGCCGGCGCGTGCCGGTGATCGCCAATATCCGGCCCAGCGGCGACAAGTATCTGATGGAGGATTTCTTCTACGCGGGCGGCCTGCCGGCGCTGATGAACCGCATCGGCGACAAACTCCACCTGGATGCCATGACCGTCACCGGCCGCACCCTGGGCGAGAACATCGCGGGCGCGGAGGTCTACAACGACGACGTGATCCGCACCCCGGAAAACGCGCTCTACCAGGAAGGCGCGCTGGCCGTGCTCAAGGGCAATATCGCGCCGGACGGCTGCGTGATCAAGCCCAGCGCCTGCGAGAAACGCTTCTTCAAACACACTGGCCCTGCGCTGGTGTTCGACGACTATCCGTCGATGAAGGAAGCGGTGGAGCGCGACGACCTCGACGTCACCGCCGACCACATCCTGATCCTGCGCAACGCCGGCCCGCAAGGCGGCCCCGGCATGCCGGAATGGGGCATGCTGCCCATCCCCAAGAAACTGGTGAAACAAGGCGTGCGGGACATGCTGCGCATGTCGGATGCGCGCATGAGCGGCACCAGCTACGGCGCCTGCATCCTGCATGTCTCGCCCGAGTCCTATATCGGCGGCCCGTTCGCGCTGGTGCGCACCGGCGACATGATCTCGGTCGACATCGACCGCCGCAGCATCCACCTGGAAGTGTCCGACGAGGAACTGGCTCGCCGCAAGGCCGCATGGACGCCGCCGCCACCGCGCTTCGGGCGTGGCTATGGCTGGATGTTCTCCCAGCACATCCGGCAGGCCAACGACGGCTGCGACTTCGACTTCCTGCAAACCGACTTCGGCGCGCCCACGGGCGAGCCCAGCATCTACTGATCACCGAATCCGCTCACCGACTCCGGACCCGCCATGACCCAAGCCAGCAAGCTCAGCCAGCCAATCATCGACCAGCTCAAGACCGTCAGCACGGCCACCCTGTGCACCGCGCTGTTCAAGCGCGGCCTGCGCAACCAGTTCATCCAGGACGTGCATCCGCTCAATCCCGAGCGCGGCAATATGGTCGGCGAGGCCTTTACGCTGCGCTATATCCCGGCGCGGGAAGACCTGAACCCGATCACGGTGTTCCAGGACCCGAACCACCCGCAGCGGCAAGCGGTAGAACAATGCCCGCCGGGCGCGGTGCTGGTGATCGACAGCCGCAAGGACGCGCGCGCCGCCTCCGCCGGCTCGATCCTGATCACCCGCCTGATGCAGCGCGGCGCGGCCGGCATCGTCACCGACGGCGGCTTTCGCGATTCGCCGGAGATTGCCCGGCTCGCCATGCCGGCCTATCACCACCGCCCTTCCGCCCCCACCAACCTGACGCTGCACCAGGCGATCGAGATCAACGGGCCGATCGGCTGCGGCGACGTCGCGGTGTTCCCCGGCGACGTGGTGGTTGGCGATGCGGAAGGCGTGATCGTCATCCCGCGGCACCTGGCCGAAGACATCGCGGCGGAAGCCGTGGAGATGACCGCCTTCGAGGACTTCGTCACGGAGGAAGTGATGAAGGGCCGCTCGATCATCGGCTTGTATCCGCCGACCCAGGAGCAAAGCCGGCTGGACTTCGCCGCATGGCGGCAGGCCACGGGCCGCTGAGCACTCACCTTGCGCGCAGCGCAAACCAGCACATGAGACAGCCGGCCCCGAACCGCGGGGCGAGGCCGCCACGGATGGAGACAAGATGAATCACAGTAAGCGAGGCGCGCTGCGCCACGTTGCCGCCCTCGGCATGCTGGCTACCGCCGGCGCCATCGGGCTCTTCGGCGCGGGCGCCCACGCCCAGGACAAATGGCCGTCGCGCCCGGTCACCTGGGTAGTGCCGTTCGCGGCGGGAGGCTCGACCGACATCGTCGCCCGCACCATCGGGCAGGAAATCTCGAAGTCGCTGGGCCAGCCGGTCGTGGTCGAGAACCGCCCCGGCGCGGCCGGCGCGGTGGGCGCGGGCTACGTTGCGCGCGCGAAGGCGGATGGCTACACGCTGTTCGGCGGCACCATCAGCACGCATGCCATCAATGCCAGCCTGTACAAGAACCTCACCTACGACCCGGTGAAGGATTTCGAGCCGGTCTGCCTGATCGCCTACGTGCCAAATGTGCTGATGGTCGATGCCAAGCTGCCGATCCATAACGTGAAGGAACTGATCGCCTATGCGAAGCAGCATCCGGGCCTGAGCTTCGCATCTTCCGGCGCGGGTACCTCGACCCACCTGGCCGGCGAGCTGTTCGCCGACATGATCAAGGTGCCGATGACCCACGTGCCCTACAAAGGCAGCCCGCAGGCGATACAGGACGTGGCTGCCGGCCTCGTCCCCTTTCTCTTCGATCAGCTGACGGCGGGCGACGCGATGATCAAGGCCGGCAAGCTGCGCGCGCTGGCCGTGACCTCGCCCAAGCGCTCGGCGCTGGCCCCCGATGTGCCGACCATGGCGGAGGCCGGCGTGCCGGGCTTTGAAATGGTGTCGTGGCAGGCTCTCTACGCGCCGCGCGGCACGCCGAAGGACGTGGTGCAGCGGCTGAACGCCGAAGTGGTGCGCGCGCTGAAGCAGCCCGCCGTGCAGCAACGGATGACGCAGCAGCTTGGCATGGAAGTGGTGGGCAGCAGGCCTGCCGAACTGGCGGCCTTCATGGGCAAGGAGATTCCGCGCTGGGCGGAGCTGGTGAAGAAGTCGGGCGCAACGGCGAATTGATCGCGTAATCGATTGCGTAATCGATTGCGTAGTTGATCACGTTAGCGCCGGGAACTACTCACTGAACAAAACCAATAAGCGCGAACTGAATCGCGCAGGAGACGACATGCACATCAACACCAAACCCATCGTCCAGGCGCTGGCCGGCATCGCCGCCGCCCTGGCCCTCGCCACGCCTGGCGCCCACGCCGCCGACGCAGCCTACCCCGCCAAGAGCATCACCATCGTCGTGCCCGCCTCACCCGGCGGCGCCATCGACCTTGTGGCAAGGCTGGTGGGCCAGAAGATGACCGAGGCCTGGGGCCAGCCGGTGGTGGTGGACAACCGCCCCGGCGCCACCGGCATCATCGGCACCGACCTGGTCGCCAAGAGCCCGCCGGATGGCTACATGCTGGCGCTGGTGGCCAGCAGCCACGCGATCAATCCGAGCATGGTGAAGAAGCTGCCCTTCGACACCATCAAGAGTTTCGAGCCGGTGGTGCTGACCCACGTGGTGCCGCTGATGCTGGTGGTGTCCCCTTCCCTGCCGGTGAAATCCGTCAAGGAACTGATCGCCTATGGCAAGGCCAACCCGGGCAAGCTGTCGTTCGCGTCCAGCGGCTCGGGCGGCGCGCCGCACTTCTCGGGCGAGCTGTTCAAGAGCATGGCCGGCATCGACATGGTCCACATTCCCTACAAGGGCAGCACGCTGGCGCATCCGGACCTGACCAGCGGCCGCGTGTCGCTGATGTTCGACACGGTTGCCGCGATCGGCCCGCAGGTCAAGGGGGGCAAGGTGCGCCCGCTCGCCGTGACCACGGCCAGGCGCTCGTCGACCGCGCCGCAGGTCCCGACCATGGCGGAAGCCGGCCTGCCCGGCTATGAAACCAGCACCTGGGGCGGCGTGCTCGCGCCGGCCGGTACGCCCAGGGCGGTGGTGGACAAGCTCAACGCGGAGATCAACAAAGCGCTCGCATCGCCCGATGTGCGCGAGCGCCTGCAGAACGCCGGCATCGAACCCGCGGGCGGCACCCCCGCGCAATTCGCCAGTTTCCTTGAGGTGGAAATGGGCAAGTGGGCCAAGGTTGCCAAGGACGCCGGCATCCAGCCCGAATGAGCGGCGCGCCGGCAGCCGCTACCCCACACATGCCGCCGGGCCATCGCACCCGGCACTCAAGCAGTACTCCTGGAGACAGAACATGCGCTTGCTCACCCCCCTGAAACCGCGCCGTCGCGCGGCACTCATCGCCCTGGCTATCGGCGCGTGGCTGCCCGCCGCGCACGCCCAGCCCGGCGTGGCCTGGCCGGCCAAGCCCGTGACCATCATCCTGCCGTTCGCCCCTGGCGGCGGCACCGATGTGGGCACCCGCCTGGTAGCGCTGCGGCTGTCGCAACTGTGGGGCCAGCCGGTGCTGGTGGACAACCGGCCCGGCGCGGCCGGCAACGTCGGGCTGGACATCGTGTCCCGCGCCAGGCCGGATGGCTACACGCTGGTCGCGGGCAATGTCGGCACGCAATCCATCAATCCCACGCTCTACAAGAAGCTCAGCTACAACCCGGCCGCCTTCGTGCCGGTGAGCCTGATGGCGGAGCTGCCGTTCGCGCTGGTCGTCACGCCCAAGCTGCCGGCCAGGACGCCGAAAGAACTGGTGGCGCTGGCCAAGGCGCAGCCCGGCAAGCTGACCTACGCCAGCTCGGGCAGCGGCGGCTCGCCGCATTTGTCGGCGGAGATCTTCAAGGCTGCCACCGGCATCGATCTGCTGCACGTGCCCTACAAGGGCGGCGGCGCCGCCATGAGCGACCTGATGGCGGGCAATGTCGACATGCTGTTCGCCTCCATCCTGGAAACCGCCGGCCATGTGAAATCGGGCAAGCTGCGCGCGCTGGCCGTGACCAGCAAGGTCCGCTCCCCCGCGCTGCCGGACGTGCCGACCCTGGCGGAAGCCGGTATTGCCGGCGCCGAATCGGGATCGTGGGTCGGCCTGCTGGCTCCGGCGGGCACGCCCAGGGAAATCGTCGACAAGATCGCYGCCGGCGTCAAGGAAGTGGTGGCGATGCCCGCCGTGCGCGAACAGCTGATTGCACAGGGCGCCATTCCCGTCGGCGGCACGCCGGCCCAGTTCGCGGACCTGATCGCCACCGATCGCAAGCGCTACGCCAGGATCATCCTGGACAACAAACTCAGCGCGGACTGACATCGCCAGCCTCGCGCAATCATCGCGCTCACCAACCGGATCTCTTCTCATGAAACAACGCCTGCTCCAGCATGGACGCTTGCCGGCCGCACTCGAAGCCAGCCTGGCCGAACACTATGACGTCCACCCCCTGTGGGCCGAAACCGATCCCGCCGCCTTCCTCGCCAGCCACGGCGCCGAGTTTGCCGCGCTGACCACACGCGCCGCGATCGGCGTCGACGCGGCCATAATCGCGGCCATGCCGGCGCTGAAGGTCATCTCCAGCTTTGGCGTGGGCCTCGACAAGATCGACCTCGAAGCCGCGCGCGCGCGCGGCATCGCAGTTGGCTATACCCCCGACGTGCTCAACGATTGCGTGGCCGACACGGCCTTTGGCCTGCTGATGGACGTGGCGCGCGGCTTCAGCGCGGCAGATCGCTTTGTCAGGCGCGGCGAATGGCCCAAGGCGCAGTTCCCGCTCAGCACGCGCGTCAGCGGCAAGCGCCTGGGCATCATCGGCATGGGCCGCATCGGCCGCGTGATCGCCCGGCGCGGCTCCGGCTTCGACATGGAGGTACGCTACAACAGCCGGCGCCCCGCGGCGGATGCGCCCTACCGTCACGAGCCCTCGCTGATCGAGATGGCCAGGTGGGCGGATTTCCTGGTCATTGCCACCGCGGGCGGGCCGGAGACCCGGCACCTGGTTTCCGCCGCCGTGCTCGAAGCGCTCGGCCCCGAAGGCTTCCTGATCAATATCGCGCGCGGCACCGTGGTTGACGAGGTGGCGCTGGTGGATGCGCTGGTGCACCGGCGCATCGCCGGCGCCGGCCTGGATGTGTTCGAGAACGAGCCGCACGTCCCTGAAGCCCTGTTCGCGCTGGACAACGTCGTGCTGCTGCCGCATATCGCGAGTGCCACGCACGAAACGCGCAATGCGATGGCGGACCTGGTCTTCGACAACCTGCGGAGCTTCTTCGCCAGCGGTGCCGTGAAGGCTGCGGCGGCATAGGGCAACCAGGATGCCGGGCGATAGCGCGGGGGAGCGATCGCCCCCCTTTTGTCTTATGCCTTGTCTATTGCCGCAATGCCCCGCGGTTGTACCCCAAACGAGGTAGATTTCCCCCCGATTTCCTCCTCACCCCCCCTCCGCCGAGTGGTAGCGGACTGGTCTTTATCTTGCGCATACTGATTGCCTAACCAAGAAGAATAACCACACAAAAGCAGAGGGGTCAGCCATGGAAGGAGCACTCACTTTCGGGGCGTATATCGTGGTTTTTATCGGGGCGCTGTTGTTCGGTGCAAGAAGCGTGAGCCGGCATCATCCCGCGCTGCGGCAGGACACGCCGCAAACCGCCAAGAGCCCGCAGCAATAATCCGGGCCGGTTGCCGCACCGCTGCGCATTTCAGGGTTCGGCGATGGCCGGCGCATCATCCGCAGCCATCTGCGCGAGGGCCCTTAGCCGCGCCATGGAATTCCGGATATGCAAGCGGGCCAGGTCTTCCGCCTGGCCGGCATCCCCGCGCTCGATCGCCGCGACGATCTGCTCGTGCTCCCCGATGGCGGCCTGCGCGCGGTCCCGCGCAAACAGGATCCGTGGCGCGAACACCTGCGACGTCATATGCACGATGGGTACCTGCCTCGCCAGGTACTCGTTCGCTGCCAGGCCGATGATGGCAGTATGGAACTCGACATTGGCCGCTGTATAAACCTCAGGCAGCCAGGGCTCGAGGCTCCCCTGCTGGGTTTCGATGATGGCGCGCAAAGGCGCTCCGGCCAGTTCGCTCGCGCGTGACGCCGCCAGGCGAGCGGCGAGGCCGTCGATTACCTCGCGCAGTTCATAGGCATCCATCAACTGACGGAAATCCGCGCTGACCACGGTGACGCCGCGCGCAGTCTCGGCGCTGACCAGGCCTTCCCGTTCGAGAATGCGCAGGGCTTCCCGCAGCGGCGTGCGGCTGATCTTCAGGTCCTCCGAAATCTCGACCTGCCGCAGCGGCTTGCCCGGCGGGTAGACGCCCCGGTAGATGCGCTGGCGCAGCACCTGCGCGACTTCCTCGACCAGCCGCACCCGGCCTTGCCACTCGAATGTTTCCGACATTTCCGACATTTGCCCCCTCTTGGCGCAGCGCATTTCCGCATATTCCGGCGCATCTCCGCACCGGGTGATCCAGACAGGTTGGCGCAGTTTACAAGGGCTGCCCACGGGTCTACTATAGCCTCAAACACTGGATTCTGGATCCAAAAACCAAAGCCCTGCATAGCATGGCGTGGCGTCCAGGCCACCCGAGACGTTTCTGGAGACCCCCGCCGATGAGCGATGCGCTTTGCTTTTTGTCCGCCACCGAACTCCAGGGCCGCATCGCCCGCAAGGAAATATCGCCGGTCGAACTCACGCAGGCCGTGCTCGACCGCGCTGCCCGGCTGCAGCCCGAACTGAACTGCTTCATCACGCTATGCGCCGATGAAGCCATGACCGCGGCCCGCGAGGCGGAGCAGGCGGTCATCGCGGGCAAGCCACTGGGGCTGCTGCACGGCATCCCGTTCACCGCGAAGGACCTCGTCAACACCAAGGGCGTGCGCACCACGTTTGGCGTGGCGCCATACCGGGACAACGTGCCCGACCAGGATGCGGTAGCCATCGCGCGCCTGCGCGAGCAGGGCGCCATCCTGATTGGCAAGACCACCACGCCCGAGTTCGGCTCCAAATGCCTGACCGATTCGCCCCTGTTCGGCCGCACGCGCAATGCATGGAGCGGCGAGCGCACCAGCGGCGGATCCAGCGGCGGCGCGGCGGTTGCCGTGGCCAGCGGCATCGCGCCGCTTGCGGTCGCCACCGACGGCGGCGGCTCCACGCGGATTCCGGCGGCGTGCAACGGCGTGGTCGGCATCAAGCAGAGCAACGGCGTGATCCCGCACAGCCAGGCGCAGGACCTCTTCGGCAACCAGACCTATGTCACGCCCACCACGCGCACGGTCGCGGACACCGGGCTGATGATGCAGGTCATGGCCGGCGAAGATGCCTGCGATCCGTGGTCGATCGGCGTGCCGAAGCCGGACTACGCCGGCGCCGCCCGCCCGCAAGGGGATTTGCGCGGCCGCCGGATTCTTTACTGCCTGGCGCCGCCGGGGCGTCCGGTATCGGCGGAGGTTGCGCGGGCATTCGAGGCGAGCCTGTCGAAGCTGGCCGGGCTAGGCGCGGAACTGGAAGCCTTCTCCGGTGATGGCTTTGACGTGGAACCCATCTGGCGCGCGATCAACCATACGGTCTGGCGCGCGCGCTTTGCCGCCATCGCGGCGGAGCACGGCGACCAGCTCAGCGCCACGTTCCTGAAGCAGGTGGCCTCCGCCGCGCAGGTCAGCGGCGTGGAGTACCAGCAGGCGATGTTCGATCGCTCGAAACTGTTCCTGCGCGTGCAGGCGCTGCTGCAGCGCGGCGACTTCCTCGCCATGCCGACGCTCACACGCACGGCGCTACCCATCGAACAAGACCTGTTCGGCACCATCGACATCGACGGCCAGGCATTCGAAAACGTCCGCGCGCACTGGTTCCCGTGGACGATGCCGTTCAACATGACCGGCCATCCCGCCATCAGCCTGCCCTGCGGCTTCGGCAGCGACGGGCTGCCGATCGGCTTCCAGCTGGTGGGACAGTTCCGCGGCGACGCCGAGCTGCTCCGCGTGTCCGCGCTGTTCGAAGCCGCGCACGGGCTGCTGGGCCAGTGGCCGCAGCTATAACGCGCCGCACCCCGTTTATTCATCGATTCAAACCGCACCCGCCATGACCCACGCTTTCCGCCGCAATTTTGTGATCAACGCCCTGGCGCTTCCGGCATGTGCCGTTGCTGTCCTCGCCCTGCCCCGGCCGGCCTTCGCGGCAGAGGATGCGGCGGCCCCGATGCATATCATCGTCGGCTACGCGCCCGGCGGCGCGGCCGACAGCCTGGCCCGGATCTACGCCGAACAACTGCGCCAGGATGGGCACGGCACCATCATCGTCGAGAACAAACCCGGCGCGTCGGCGCGCCTGGCGCTCGACTACGTCAAGCGCTCCAGGCCCGATGGCAAGACCATCTTCATCGGCCCCTCGCCGCTGTTCACCATCTTCCCGCTGACCTACAAGAAGCTGGGATATGACGCGGACAAAGACCTGGTACCGGCCGCCGTGCTGACCGACGTGCCCACCGTGATTGCCGCCGGTGTCCAGCAGCCGTACAAGAACATGAAGGAATACGTCGAGTGGGCCAGGCGCAATCCCGGCAGCGCCAGCCTGGGCCTGGCGACCATCGGCAGCGCCGGCCACCTCGGCACGGTGGCACTGGGCAAGAAGCTCGGCATTTCCGTTACGCCCGCTGCCTACCGTGGCGCGTCTCCGATGCTGGTGGACGTGATCAGCGGTACGGTGTCGATCGGCTGGGATGCCGTCGCCAGCATGATGCCGTTGTACAAGGGCGGCAAGCTGCAATTCCTGGGGGTGAGCGGCACGCGGCGCGCCAAGGCCTTGCCGGAAGTGCCCACGCTGAAGGAACAGGGCTTCAGCCAGTTCGAATACGCGACCAGCTGGTACGGCGCCTTCCTGCCGGCCGGCACGCAAGCGGATGTGGTCGCCAGGGTGGAGAAGATGTTCATTGCCGCCTCGGCCAATGCCGCGACCGCGGCCAAGCTGGAGGCCCTGGGGCTGGAAGTGGCCGCCGGGCCGGGACAAGAAGCGCGGCACCGCATCCAGCTGGAGCGTGCTGCCTGGAAGCCGATCGTGGAGGCTACCGGCTTCGTCGCCGAGGACTGACCCGGACCGGAGCAAACGGGCGGATGGCTCTGACCCTTCGTCCCGCTCTAACGCGCCGCGCCATCTCCTAGCGCCTCGCGCGCAGCCATCAGCGCGAATCCGAGCAGGTTGGGCCCGCGCCACTGATCGGGATTGGCCGCGCGCGGATCGTCGGCAGCCAGGCCGATGCCCCAGATGCGATCGACCGGGCTGGCCTCCACCAGCACGCGCCGCCCGGTGCCGAGCAGGTAGCCGGCGAGGTCCGGATTCTGGCGGAATTTCTCGATATTGCCCTGCGTCACCAGCGCCTGGCACGCGGCATTCCAGCGCCCTTCGTCAAAGCCGCGCACCTCGCGGCCAAGCCGCTTGGCCGCGGCGGGCGAAGGCGCCGCCAGTATCCGCGCCAGGGCAGGCTCGTCGCCGAACAGGCGCGCCTTGCCAGCCATCATGAAATGCTCCGCGCTGGCGAACACCTGGCCATCCACGCTGAACCGGGCGGGCCACCACTGCGACAGGCACTCCTTGCCCACCGCGGCCCCCGGCCTGGCGCTGTGGCCCCAGAAAAACAGGTAGGCGGGGCGGTGGCCGCGCCGGAAGGCACTGATCAGGGAGGCGTKGTCGTGGATATCGGGCTGGGTCATCGCGAATCGGTAGCGTCGGTAGCGTCGGTATGGTCTGGCATGGCTGGAGCCTGGGTGACCCCAAAGCCCTATAGTATTGTTCGCGGCAAGGCTGTGCGTCAAAGGGCACCAGGCAGGGCACCAGGCGCCGATGCCAGCCGTGACAAACCTTTGATCGCCCGGCGCACCGGATCCCCGCCAGCACAGGCTTGTGCTATCATCTGCGCCGTCTTAGGGGAGTAGCTAGCCTCCAGTCCCCCTGGAGGAGCCGACGTCAACATACTTGGTACAAAAAACCATGGCGCCGGCAGCCTGATTGGCTCTGCGAGACCTTTGACTTTTCTGTCCACCAGCTGGGGCTGGCACTGGGCAGCGAAGTCATTGGTTCGTGTGTTGCCAGCCCCTTTGGATATCTCATGGAAGCACTCATTGCTTCATTCGGCATGGTCGCCCTGGCGGAAATGGGCGACAAGACTCAGCTCCTGTCCTTTCTCCTGGCGTCCCGGTTTCCCGGCAAGCAGTGGAGCATCATTGCGGGCATTTTCGTCGCAACCATCTTCAACCACCTCTTTGCCGCCGCGCTGGGCGACTGGGCTGCCTCGCACGTCAGCCCGGATGTGACGCGCTGGGTGCTGGGCATCGCTTTCCTCGGATTCGCCGCCTGGGCCCTGATCCCCGACAAGCTCGACGACGAAGGGAAAAACGGCAAGCAGGCCGGCGCCTTCGCCACCACCGTGGTGGCCTTCTTCCTCGCCGAAATGGGCGACAAGACCCAGTTCGCCACCATTGCGCTGGGTGCGCAGTACGCGAACCTGGGCATGGTCGTGGTCGGCACCACGCTGGGCATGATGGCGGCCAATGTGCCCGCGGTCCTGCTGGGCGATCGCCTGACCCGCATTATCCCGCTGAGCAAGATGCGCTTCGTCGCCGCGGCGCTGTTCGCCGTGTTCGGGATCCTGATCCTGTTCAAGGTGAACTTCGGCTTGAACCTGGGTACCTGAGCGGCAAACGCGCATCACCGGCCTGCACAAGACCGCGAACGCCGCAGAGCGGCCCGGGTTATCGGCCTCCCGCCGACCTTGGCGGCGCTGGCGGGCGGTGCCGGCAGCTTCGCCCTGCGGCTGCTGGCTGTGTGGCAAGATTGGCATCTGCCCAAGGTGCCGGTCTGGTGATCCCGCCGGGATGCCAGCGCCAGGGCAACCGCGAGGGATGAACCGACATGCGCATGAAAGACACACCCAGGGACTGGGTACTTCGCGCGCCGCAGCAAGGCCGGCTGGAGCGCATCGAAGCGTTCTTCTCGGGGCACGGCTACGATATGCATCGCCACGATACCTACGCCATCGGGCGCACGCTCTCCGGCGTGCAGCGCTTCCAGTATCGGGGCGGGCAGCGCAACAGCCTGCCCGGCGGGACCGTCGTGCTGCATCCCGATGAGCCCCATGACGGCGAGGCCGGTTCGGACGCTGGCTTCAAGTACCGGATCATGTATATCGAACCGGCGCTGATCCAGCAGGTGCTAGGCGGCAAGCCGCTCCCGTTCATCAAGGATGGCATATCCAGGGACCCGCGGCTGCGCGCGGCAACCGGTATCCTGCTCCAGGGCATGGACAGCCCAATCGATCCGCTGGAGGAAGACGACGCCTTGTTCGATCTTGCGCATGCGCTGGAAGCGGTATCCGGTGCGCCTGCCCGCCGCCAGGGCTACGACTACCAGGCCGCCGAGCGGGCGCGCGAGTATATCCACGGCGCGCTGCACCGCACGGTCACGCTGGGCGAACTGGAAGCGCACAGCGGACGAGACCGCTGGAGCCTGTCGCGCGATTTCCGCTTGCTGTACGGCACCAGCCCGTACCGCTACCTGACCATGCGCCGGCTCGACCAGGTCCGGTCGCTGCTGGTACGGGGCCAGTCGCTGGCCGATGCCGCCCTGGCCGCGGGATTCACGGACCAGAGCCATATGACGCGCCACTTCCGCAAGGCCTACGGCCTGTCGCCTGCGCGCTGGATGAACATGCAGGGCGTGGCCGCGCCCGCGGCTCGCTGAGGCTTGCACGATCGTACAAGATTCCCCCCGTACGCCTTGCTAAGGTGAGCCCCCATGACAAGGCAAGGAGAGCAACGCCATGGACAACGATCTGGCAACCGCCACCGGTAAGTACCAAAGCCTGAATTTCGCGCAGAAACTCGGCCTGATCCACGAGCAGTGGACGCCGAAGGTGATCGCCGAGATGAACGACTACCAGTTCAAGCTGGTCAGGATCGAGGGCGATTTCATCTGGCACAGCCATGCCGATACCGATGAGACGTTCATCGTGCTGGAAGGGCAACTGCGCATCGATTTCCGCGATGGACAGGTACGGCTATCGGCAGGCGAGATGTTCGTGGTGCCCAGGGGCGTCGAGCACAAGCCCTTTGCCGAAACGGAGGTGAAGCTGCTGCTGATCGAACCCCGGGGCGTGGTGAATACCGGCGGCGAGGGCGGTGAGCGGACGGCGGTCAACGACGCCTGGATCTGACCGCCGCCGGACTCAGGCCTTGCGATACCGCGCGATGCCGTCCGGGCCCACTTCCATCACGGCCTCCCCCCGATGCACGAGGTAGTTCAGGTGGGCAATGCTCTCGCCAGTCGCCATGCCCAGCAATCCGGGCTCCCCGCCAATGGGGCGGGAGAACAGTTCGGCGAAGACATCCACCGCGCGCTTTGGCTCGGACAGCGCCTGGCGCAGCCGGTCGAGCGCCTGGCGCTGGCTGCGCTCCAGGTAATCGATGCGCGCATGCAGGCCGCGGAAAGGCTCGTTGTGCGCCGGCAGCACCAGCACATCGTCCGGGACTTCCCGGCGCAGCCTGGCAAGTGAGGCAAGCCAGTCGCCCATCGGGTCCGCGTCGGGCTCGGTGGGGAATACCGACACGTTGGAGGAGATGCGCGGCAGGATCTGGTCGCCGCTGATCAGGATCTTCAGCGTCTCGCTATAGAGGCAGGCGTGTTCGGGCGAGTGGCCGTTGCCGACGACAACCCGCCACTGGTGATCGCCAATCGCCAGGCTCTCACCGTCGCGCAGGCGCCGGTAGCTGTCGGGCAAGGCATGGACGTACTTGCCGAAGCCGCCGAAGCGCACACGGTATGCCTCGATGGCGTTGTCGTCCCAGCCCGCGCGGCGATAGAAGCGCACGCCGTCCTCCGGCGCCTCGCGCCCCGTGTCCGCGGCGAGAACGCGGCAGTTCAGGTATTCCAGCCGGGTCATCCACAGGCGGCAACCGTGCTTGCGGGTCAGCCAGCCGGCCATGCCGATATGGTCCGGATGCATGTGCGTGACGAACAGCCGGGTCAGCCCGTCCGCCAGCGCCCCGCCCTGCGCGAAGAGATCGCGCCAGGCAGCGGCGGTCTCGCTGGTTTGCAATCCCGCGTCCACCCCCGCCCAGCCCGCGCCGTCGCGCACCGCCCAGAGGTTGATATGGCTCAGCGCGAATGGCATCGGCATGCGGATCCACAGCACGCCCGGTACGATTTCCCGCACGCTGCCCGGCGCCGGCGCGTCTCCGCATGGGTATTCGAGCACAGGCTTGCTCTCGGCCGAGGGGGTTAAACTCGCATCGCTCATGGGGTCTGATTCCTTGGTTCCGTGCGGACATGCGGGGCGTGCCGAGCGTTGTTGCACCTGCATGGGGCAAATAAGGGCCGTGCTTCTCGCATTCGACGTCGTGAGCGATTCTACCGAGGTCCGGCTGTTCGCGCAGCAGCACCGGCCGGCTGCGCAAACAGGCGTTCAGACGATGTGCTGCGGCGAACTGACCATGTTGTCCGTGCTGTCCGTGCCATCCGTGGTATTGGCATTGCCGTGCGCGTACATCGCCCGGATGGCCTTCTTGTCGAGYTTGCTGACGGCGGTCAGCGGCAGATTGGCTTCGAACACCACGGTCTTCGGCGCATTGACCACGCCCTTGCGCTCCGCCACAAAGGCAATCAGCTCCTGCGCGTTGGCGCTGCATCCCGGTTTCAGCACCACCACCGCCGTGACGGCTTCGCCCCACTTGGGATGGGGCAGGCCGATCACTGCCGACAGCGATACCGCGGGGTGCTGCGCCAGGCAGTTCTCGACCTCGCTGGAATAGACGTTGAAACCGCCCGAGATAATCATGTCCTTGGCGCGATCGACGATATACAGGTAGCCGTCGGCATCTTGCCTCGCCATGTCGCCGGTATGCAGCCAGTCGCCGGCAAGGGCTTTTTCGGTTTCCTCCGGCCGGTTCAGGTATTCATGCATGATCAGCGGCCCGCGCACGCATAGCTCGCCAACCTCGCCAGGGCCGACTTCCCGAAGGTTGGCATCGAGCAGCTTGACCTGGTTGCCGGGCAGCGGCCTTCCGCAGGAGCGCAACAGCTGGGGCCGCCGCGGGTCGTGCTCATGCCGCCGCAGATAGCTGATCGTCATCGGCGCCTCGGCTTGCCCGTAGATCTGGCAGAACACCGGACCCAGGCGCTGCACTGCCTGCGCGAGCCGTGCCTCGGCGATGGGCGCCGCGCCGTAGAGCACCATCTGCAGTGGCGAGAGATCGTATTGGTCCAGGGTCACGCAATCGAGCAGACCGTAGATCTGGGTGGGCACCAGGAAGGTCGAACTGATGCGCTCCGCCACCACGGTTTGCAGGAAATCCTCCGGGCTGAACTTGCTCATGAAGAACAAGGTGCCCCCGCGCAGCAACACCGGCAGCATGATGGCGCCCGAAGCATGAGAGATCGGCGTCGCCGCCAGGAAGCGCGTTTCCGCCGGCCACTCCCAGCAAGCCAGCTGCTGCAGTGTCATGGTCACAGTAGTGCGCTGCCGGTGGATCACGCCCTTGGACTTGCCCGTGGTGCCGCCCGTATAGGAGATCTTGGAAATATCCTCGGGCTGGACGCGCAAGGGGATATCGGCTCCATCGAACGCAGGCAGCGCAGCGTTGACATCGGCGCCGAACGAAGCCGGCCCCAGCGTCAGCACATGCTCGACCACGCCCAGCGCCGCCAGCGCGGCGCCGCGCTCGGCGAAGCGCGGCACGTCCACGATCAGGGCCTTGATGCCCGCGTCGCGCAAGGCAAACACGTGGTCGTCCTGCGCGGCGAGCGGATGCAGCGCGGTGTAGCGCAAGCCCATCAATTGCGCCGCGATGATCGCCACCACGGCGTCCGCCCGGTTGCCCGACAGCAGGCTGATGCCATCCTGGCGGCGCAGCCCGATCGACTCGAAGTACCGGACCATGCGATGGCACTGCGCTTCCAGCGCCTGATAGCTCAGGCGTACCCCGTCCCCCACGATCGCTTCGCGCTGCGCGAAGGATTTGAACGCCGAGCGGTAGAGCTCCGCCACCGTCGATCCCGCGTAGAGCGGCTCCCTGCCCTGCTGCATATCCTGCATCCCCTCACCCCTCGTCATTGCTTTTCTATCCCGGCCTGCGCGCCGATGGCCACCATCTTCCCGGAATCGGACTTCATCTCCTGGAGGAATGCCTCGGGCGTGCCGGTCTCCACACTGAACCCCATGGCTTCGAGTTTGGCCTTTATCTCCGGATTCTCCACGGCCTGCCTCAGCGCGCCGTTCAATCTGGCGATGACCGCATTCGGCGTACCCCTGGGTACCAGCATGCCGACATAGGGCTGGTCCTCGAAGCCCTTCAAACCCAGTTCGGTGAGCGTGGGCACCTCGGGCAGCGCGGCAAGCCGCTTGCGCCCGAATACCGCCAGCGGCTTGGTGGTACCACTATCAAGGAAGGGCTTTTGCGCCGCCAGGGTGTCCATCAGCATGTCGACACGGTTGCCGTTCAGGTCATTCATCGCGGCCGGCACGCCGGCATAAGGCACCTTCAAGGTGTCGATCCGCGCCAGCTTGTTGATCCGTGCGTAGTAGAACTCATAAGTGGAAGCCGTCACCGCCATGGATGTGCTGCCAGGCTTCTTGCTCTCCATCGCCACGACCTGCTCGAACTTGTCCGCGGCGAACCCCTTGCGCGCCACCAGCACCAGGTTCAGGTTCACCGCCTTGCCGACCGGCGCCAGGTCCCGCTCGAAATCCACGGCCGGGTTCTTGTACATGGCCCGGGCCACCACCAGGGGCATCCCGCCCATCAGCACCGTGTAGCCGTCGGCCGGGCTGCTCGCCACGGATTGCGCGCCGATGGCGCCATTTGCGCCCGGTTTGTTGACCACCATGACCGGCTGGCCCAGGGTCCCGCTCATGCGCTCGGCCAGGATCCGGGCCACGATGTCGTTGGCACCGCCCGATTGATAGACCACGACAAGTTTGATCGGCCGTTCGGGATAAGCCRCTGCCTTGGCATCGGCGTGGGCCGTACCGGACCACGGCAGCACGGCGGCGCACAGGGTGGCCAGTGCTTTGGCAATACGCATGTCTCCTCCTTCGTCTCACGCGTCAGCTTGACGCTGCTTCGCTCTGATTTATTGGTTGAACCATTCTACAAATCGCCATAGCATTGAACATACTGGAAAACCCGGAGCGGGATCGGCAAGGGTTTCGCACCGCCGGCCTTCTACAATGCGGACTTCCTCCCGACGCCATCGAATATGACCAACGAGATTGACGCGCAAAGCCCCGCGACCCTGGCCGAAGCACCGGGCCCGCAGTTCAAGCCTGTCCAGGTACTGCGCGCGGCCGACGACATTGCGCGCCAGATCCGCCAGGAGATCACTTCCGGCCGCCTGCTGCCCGGGGCGAAACTGCCTGCGGAGCGCGCCCTGGCGGCGGAGCTGGGCGTTTCGCGCAACACCTTGCGCGAAGCGGTGCGCTCGCTGGAACAGGCCGGCCTGGTGCAACTCAAGAAGGGGGCTCACGGCGGCATCTTCATCACAGGCAACAATGGCGCGTCGGTCGCCATCGTGAGCGGCCTGCTCGACCTCTACCGCCTGGGCGGCATCGCGCCGCGGCACCTCACGCAGGCGCGCATCTGGGTGGAAGCCATTGTGATCCGGGAAGCCTGCCAGCGCGCCACGGCCAGTGACATCGCGGCCCTGAATGCCAACATCGACGCCGCGGTCGCTGCGGCCGAGTCAGGGGAGTTCGAGACCAAGGTCGCGCTTAACCACGAGTTCCATCGCATCCTGGCGCGCATGACCGACAACCCGATCATGATTGCCTTCATCAACGGCTTGATCGAGGTCCTGGTGGAATTCGTGATCCGGATCGGGCCGCACGACACCAGCTACATCTTTCCTTCGCGCCGCCGCTTCATGGCGCATTTCGAACGGGGCGATGCGGAGGCGGCGGTACAGGAGATGACCAGCGTGCTGGAGCAGTTCCAGGAAGCGTATTTTCCGAAGGAAATGGGCGGCTGAGGGTACCGCCGGGCCGTTGCGGCTATGCCAGTCCCGAGCGCTCGGCCGCGGGGACTGGCGCCGCGCCCTTTCCGCGGCACCGTCGCCAGCCCGCTGGCGGCTGGCCGAATTCGCGCTTGAACGCCCTATTGAAAGCCGCTTCCGACTCATAGCCGACGTGCTCCGCCACCGCGGCAACCGACTTGCCTCCGGTGAGGAGTTCCTGCGCCGCGATCTGCAGGCGCCAGTGCGCCAGATACTGCATCGGCGGTTGTCCCAGCAGGTCGGTGAAACGCTGCGCCAGCGCCGAGCGTGACAGCCCCGCGCTGCGCGCGAGCTCATCCACGGTCCAGTCATGGGCGGGCTGCGCGTGCATCATCGATAACGCCCGTCCGACGAAACGGTCGCGCACGCCGGCAAGCCATCCCTTCTTGTCCGCCGGCAATCCGTCGATACAGCGGCGCACCGCTTCGACAAAGAGCAGTTCCGACAACCTGGCAAGGACGATCTCGCTGCCGGCCCGCCAGTCCGCCGCCTCGGCCGTCGCGAACTGCAGCGAAGAGTCCAGCCAGGCGGAGCGTGGATCGTTGCGCATATCGACCTTGAAGATGCGTGGCAGCGCGGAAATCAGCGGATTGCTCAAGAGGTCGTTGCAAGCCAGGAATCCGCACACGAGACGCGTGCCGGTTCCGCCGCCGCCGTATGACAGCCTCATCACCTGGCGCGGCGCCGTCTCCAGTTGCATGGCCAGCAAAGGCCCCACCTGCACCGGGGACAGGTCGAGCACGCTGGCCATGATGTGCGACTCGCCTTGCGGCACCACCAGCAGTTCGCCGGCAGTGAGATGAATGGCCGACATGGGATCGTCCGCGAGGCGTGCCCAGCAGCTCCCTTCAGTGACCAGGTGGAACGACACGACACGCTCGGTGCGCGGCAGGAAGGCTTCGCACAGCGCCGCATCCGCTTCGCCAAGCACGCACCACGGCGCGGTGAATTCTCCGTTGAGATAGACCGCACCGCTCAGGCGGACAACGCGAAGTACGTCGGAAACGGCATCCATGAACAGGGTCCGTCAATTGGGTCCGTCAATTCCGGCGTCCCGCGCAAGAACGCTGGACGCCAGAGCATTCATCGAGACAGGCAACGTGGAGATACTACACCCACGCCCATCCGCGACAACACCTGTCTGGAGGGCATTCGCATGGATACCGCCGGGCAACCCCGCACCGGCAGGACGAGTGCAATCCATCCAGGAGACGCGATATGAGCGACGAGAAAACCCATGAGGGCGCCTGCTTTTGCGGTGCGGTGCGGTTCCGGTCGGCGGCGAGCCCGCCGGCATGGGCGATTGCCATTGCGAGTCCTGCCGGCGCTGGTCCGCAGGCCCCGTCAATGCGTTCACGCTATGGCATCCCGGCATGAGACTCACCGACGTGCACACAGCCGTCATTCCCGGCTTTCCCTTCCGTCCCGGCATTCATGTGCACTATCAGGAAACGCACCTGCGCATCCAGGACGGCTTGCCGAAAATGAAGGACACCCCCAAGGAAATGGGCGGCTCCGGCGTCGGCATGGCGGAGTAACGCGCCCGGCACGGCAAGCCCCGGCTCCCTGAATCCCAATCGCAAGACCATAAGGAGAACTGCCATGTCCGCAGTCCTTTCCAATCCCGCCCCCGTCATCGATCTCGCCGCGGTCAAGACCCGCCAGCAAGCCGCCTGGTCCGCTGGCAACTACGCGGTCGTGGGCACCACGCTGCAGATCGTCGGCGAGAACCTGTGCGAGGCGCTCGACCTGCGCTCCGGCGCGCGTGTGCTCGACGTCGCCGCCGGCAACGGCAATGCCACGCTGGCGGCCGCGCGCCGCTGGTGCGAAGTCACCTCCACCGACTATGTGCCCGCGCTGCTGGAAGCCGGCCGCGTGCGCGCACAGGCCGAGGGCCATACGATCAAATTCCAGGAAGCGGACGCCGAAAATCTCCCGTTTCCCGACGCATCGTTCGACGTGGTGATGTCCACCTTTGGCGTGATGTTCACCCCCAACCAGGAACAGGCCGCGAGCGAGCTTGCTCGCGTCTGCAAACCCCGCGGCAAGATCGGACTGGCCAACTGGACGCCAGAGAGCTTCATCGGGCAGGTGTTCAAGACGATCGGCAAGTACATTCCGCCCGCGCCGGGCGTCAAATCGCCCGCGTTGTGGGGCACGACTGCAGCGCTCGATACCCTCTTCGGCGACACCGCGCGCGCGATCCACACGGCTACCCGCACGTTCACCTTCCGCTACCACTCGCCAGCGCACTTTCTTGAGATCTTCCGTACCTACTACGGGCCGATGAACAAGGCCTTCGGCGCGCTCGACGCTGAAAAACAGGCTGCCTTTGAGCAGGATCTGCTGGCGTTGATAGGCAGCCGGAACCGTTCGGGGGATGGGACGCTGGTGCTGCCCAGCGAGTATCTTGAGGTGGTGATTGAACGGAATTGAGATCGCAAGACGAGTTCGCATCGCGAAGCGAAAGAGCCGCAGCCTTGAGGCTGCGGCCCGGCGTGCCGGCAAGGCCGGCACGGATCTGCGCGGCCGTGCCTACGCGCCGATCGGCTTGCCGTCCTTGTGACGGACCACGATGGTCGAAGACCTGGCAGGCTTGCCGGCGTCCGGCCATTTGTCGGTGGGATGCTGGATGTTGATAAAGAACGTGGTCAGGTCCGGCGTGTACGCAATGCCGGTGATCTCGCACCCGTGCGGGCCGACCAGGAAACGTTTGCACTCGCGGGTGTCCTGGTCGACGTAGTGCATGGAGTTGGCACCGAAGATGTTGGTGGTGCTTGCGCCGGTGCCGGCGTCGGTCTGCACCCAAAGGCGTCCCTTGGGATCCACGCGGATGCCGTCCGGGCTGGAGAA
Source organism: Cupriavidus sp. 01L45 (assembly GCF_056399885.1). Taxonomy (NCBI): domain Bacteria; kingdom Pseudomonadati; phylum Pseudomonadota; class Betaproteobacteria; order Burkholderiales; family Burkholderiaceae; genus Cupriavidus; species Cupriavidus sp. 01L45. The sequence continues at coordinate 103,979 of NZ_JBFTSG010000020.1, forward strand.
GGTATTGCCGTTGATCGTGCCCTTCAGGTTATACGCGGCGATGGAGGGATCTCCCGCCAGCAGGAAAATCTCCCAGGTGAAGCTCGTGGCCAGCGGGGAATCGCCGGCTTCCTTCCATCGGATGATGTGCCCATGCGAGTTGCTCATGCGAGGGTTGGCCGCATCGGGCACCTTGCGGCCGCCGTTGTTGGTCAGCGTGCAGAACAGGGTTTTATCCGGCCCTACCGTGATCCACTCCGGCCGGTCCATCAGCGTGCCGCCGGCCACGCGCGCAGCAGCCTTGGTGTTGACCAGTACATCGGCCTGCGTGGTGAAATTGACAACCACCGGCGTCTGCGGACCTTGCGTGGTATTGCCCGGATCGGTTGCGCCGGCCAGCAGGTTGTTCTTGCCCTGGGTCAGTTCGATCCATTGGCCGCCGCCGTCGGCATTGAACCTGGCGACATACAGCGTGCCCTCGTCGAGCAGGTTGAAATTGGCCTTGCGGTCGTTCGGATCGAAGGGTTTCGTAGGGACGAACTTGTAGATGCAGCCCGGCGTGCTGTCGTCGCCCATGTAGAACGCGACGCGATTGCCGGCGCCGGTCATGAACGCGGTGTTCTCGTGGTCGAAGCGGCCCATCGCGGTGCGCTTGGTCGGCGCGGCGAGCTGGTTCAGCGGATCGATCTCCACCACCCAGCCGTAGCCGATTTCCGGCTGGGTCGGGTCCAGGTAGTTGTCGGTGGTCTCCTCGCACGTCAGGTAAGTACCCCAGGGCGTATGGCCGCTCGAGCAATTGTTGAGCGTGCCGACTACGGTGCCACCCACGGCGCTTGCGGCGGGGCCGCTGACCTTGTACACCGTGTTGCCCGTATAGCGCTTGTTGTAGGCGGAGCCCTTCCTGACCTGCCACTTGCCGCCGGACAGTGCGATTTCGATGACCGACACGCCGACCGAGGACAGGGCGATCTTCTTCTGTTCGGCCGTTGCGGTCGCGGCATTGTAGGTGCCGCCGGGGAACAGGATGGCCGCGTCGAGCGTCTCGTGGTTGATCGCCAGCAGGCCGCCTTGCTGCGGGTCGACGCCCGGCAACGGGAAGAAGTGCATGCCGTCGTGGTTGCCACCGGCTTGCAACTCGGTCTCGGCCGACGTCTGGAAGGATCCGCTGTACCCCGGCGCACCGGCGACGACCGGGTCGCCGGCCGAGAACAGGACGTCATAGGCGTAGTTGGCCGGCAACGTCACGGTATCCGCTGTCACCTTGTCCGCCACCGGGGTAAAGCCGATCTTGTAGTCGAGCGGCTGCGCTGGCGTGGGTACCGGTGCCGGCGCGGGTGCCGGCGCGGGGGACGGCGTTGCTGCCGCGTCATCGCCGCCGCAGGCGGCAAGCAGGCCGCTCGTGCCGAATACGGACAGCAGCGACACGCTCAGGCCACCGCGCAACACAGTGCGGCGCGCCGGATTGGCGGCAACGATGTCTTCGAGCATCTGGCCCGGAACAGTGACTACGCCTTCGGCATCACGGCGCGGCGCGCGGGCCTTATCGGTAAGGTACGACATGCGTGGGGATCCTCTCGTCTGTGCGAAGCCGGCGAACCGGGGGATTTCGGTGCGCACGGGTTCGCGGTGCGCCGCCGATAGTAGAGAGGGAATATGACGTTGGCGTTACTGGATGTACCAACAAAGAGTCATTAAGCGTGCGAAAGTGGCCGACTCATGCGAACATCTCCGCTTTTTGGGATCCCTGCCCATGAACCGCCCGACGCTGCTCGCCTCGCTCGCCCTCCTCTCGCTGGCCCTGGGCCAGCCAGCCATCGCCGACACGCTCAAGAAGCCCGACCTCGACACCCTCGTCGCGGCCGCGCAGGCGAAGCCGCCGGCGAATTTCAACGCTTTCCTGGATGAAGCGGTCAGGGCCAATCCCAAGCTGGCGGGCAGTGTCGCCGCGTATCGCAAGCAGGCCGTGCTGAGCGGCGACGACCTGACCAATATCGGCCGCCTGCTCGGCGTGTACAACCGGCTCCACAACCAGCGAGCCGTGATCTCCGCCATCGAGCGCATGGTGGCCTTGCGCACCGTGCGCGACGACAAGATTCCCCAGCACGAGAACCCCGCCATCGTCTCGTTCGGCAAGCTGGTGGAAGGCATGGCAAAGGACTTCGGCCTGACCTTCCGCAACGTGGACAATCGCGTGTTCGAGGTCACGCTGCCGGGCCGGGGCAAGGAAGAATTCGGCTTGCTGACCCACGCCGACGTGGTGCCCGTGGTGGCGGACGAATGGGTGCTGGACGACGGCACCAGGCTCGACCCGTTCAAGGTCACGCGCGTTGGCGACTATCTCTACGGCCGCGGCACCATCGATGACAAGGGCTCGATCGCCACGGTGCTGTACGCGATGAAGACCGTGAAGGAGAGCGGCCTGAAGCTCGACCGCACCATCCGCCTGATGATCGAGACCACCGAGGAAACCGGCGGCGACGGCATGAAATAYTACCGCGAGCACACCTCGCTGCCCGAGTACAACATCGTGCTCGACAGCAAATACCCCGCCGTTGTGGCGGAGAAGGGATCGGGCAGCCTGAAAGTGTTCTTCCCCGTGCAGGCCACCGATGGCAAGACCACCGCCATCGTCGCCATGAGCGGCGCGGCGGCCGCCAACGCCGTGCCGCAGACCGCCAGCGCGCAGCTCAAGGGTGGCGATCTCGGCGCGGCCCGTGCGCGGCTTGAAGCGGCGCGCGCCGGCTTTATCGGAAAGTACGCGGCGCAGGGCAAGTTCACGATCGATATCAGCCAGGGCGCCGACAGCGTGGACGTCAAGGTCACCGGTACTTCCGCCCATGGCTCGCGCCCCGAGGAAGGCGTGAACCCCCTGCCCCGCCTGACACTGTTCCTGCAGGAATCCGGGATCGCGCTGGCCGACAACCACTACGCCAGGGCGGCAAAGTACCTCAACGACCTGTACGGCACCGGCTACCTGGGCGAGAAAATGGGCGTGGCCTACAAGGACGATTTCATGGGGCCGCTCACGATGTCGCCCAACCTGGTCCGCGAGAAGGACGGCCAGCTGGAAGTCACCGCCAACGTGCGCATGCCGCGCGGCAACACGCCGCAGGCGCTGTCCAGGGCGGTGGCCGACAAGATCAACGCCTGGGCCGGTGCCAACCACGAGAAGGTGACGATCAGCCACGAGCAAGGCGACTGGATGGCGCGCGACCCCAAGGGCGCGTGGCTGGCCACCCTGCTCAATATCTTCGGCGATACCACGGGGCTCGAATCCAGACCCGTGCCCACCGCCGGCAGCACCACGGCCAAGCTGATGCCGAACGCCATCAACTTCGGCCCGGCCATGCCCGGCAAGAAGTACACCGCGCACAACGCCAAGGAGTACAAGGAAGTCTCCGACCTCGACCTGGATATGCAGATGTTTACCGAAATGCTGATCCGGATCGGCGACCTGAAGACGATGCAGTAAGGTGTGACGTGGTTATGAGGGAGGGAAGGCGTTATGGATAGCGAGGCGCTTTCTCTCCCGTCTTTCACTCCCCGCGCCCGCCCCGCCCGCTTTAGTACTGATAAACAAGCTGCAACCCCGCCGCCACTCCCGCCGTATGGAACGCCGCCGGCTTATAGACCGGCGTGCCCAGGAACAAGTCATACGACACCGCGCCCAGCGTGGAACCCAACCCACCGCGCATCCCGATCACCGCACCAGCCAGCTGTGTACCAATCAGCCCCTCGGTGGCAGGCCCAAACACCCGTCCATAGTCCAGCCCCGCATACAGCGCCTGCCCGCTCCCGCCCAGTGGCGCCTGCAGTTCGTTACGCCAATAAAAGCCACGCTCACCCGCCAGCAGGCTTTCGCCGTCGAAGCCGCGCACGGTGTAGCGGCTGCCGATGGTCAGTGCGTCGATGTAGTACAGACGGTCGTTGGTGAATTGCCCGCGAACGGTGGTGACGTAGCGCAGCGCCTGCCCGGCCACCTTGAACGGCACCGACAGATTGGCATCCAGCACCGCCATGCGGTAGCGCCAGGTGGGGCCACCGAACGCAGCCAGCGTATCAGGCTGCGCACCAAGGCCCGCCGCGCCCTGCCGGTAGACCAGGCTGCCGTCGAACTGCGCCGCGCCGAAGTAGTGGCGATCGGTAATGCCCACCTCCACCACCGTGTTGTTGCGCCGCTGCTGCTCGATCTCGGTATCTTCGATAAAGCTCTTGCCGAAGCGCTTCGACAGACGGAACTGCACGCCGAGCACATCGTTCTGGCTGCGGCTGATTACCCGCTGCAACTTGAAATCCACCGTCTGCGAATTGCCGCTGGAGACAAAGGTCTGGTTGACCCCTGCAATCTGCTGGTAGTAGGTGCTCGAATACGCCGACACCGTGCCGGTCCAGTAGCCCCACGGCACCGAATAGAAACCGTTCCAGCCGTGGGTACCGTGGCTCCGGTCGCCAAAGCCCAGATCCTGGCTGTAGCCCACATTGAACAGATCGTTCAGGCCCAGCGGATTGTCAATGCCCACGCTCAGGTTGCCCTGCAGCTTGCCGGTGGATTGCGTGCCCGAGTTGTCCATCGACGCCACCACCGTCCACGGCCTGGTCCGCCTGACCGCGATCACCACATCGCTCTGACCCGGTACGCTGGTGGGCACAACCTGCATGTCCACATCCTGGCTGGTCACGCGCTTCATCTGTTCCAGGCCTTGCTCCAGGTCGCGCAGGTTCAGCAGATCGCCGGGGCGTGTGGGGAACGCGCTCTTCCAGGTGCCCCAGAGATCCGGCTGGGCAAAGCGCAACTGCCCGATCACGCCGGGGATCAGCGCCATGCGCAGCGTGCCGGTGCTCAGGTCCTGCTCGGGGAGYAATACGCGTGTGGTGACATAGCCTTGGCCAAGGATGACTTGCAATATGCCCTTGGCGAGCAAGTCCACACCTTGCTTGCCGATGCAGGCGCCCTGGTAGTGATCGAGCCAGGCGCGGGCGAAGGCGAACGGGTCCTGCGGCAACGCCGACGCGCCGCGCGCGTGCAGTGCCGGTGGCAACTCCGCCGGCACTTCGAGTACAAAGCGCTCAATGCGGAAACAGGGTTGCTCGGCCGGGAGTTCGGGAAACCCCTCTGCTGACGGCTGCGCTGCCCGCACGCTCGGCGCCTGGACGGCCTGGGCGCGTTCGCGGGCTTCCTGCTGCTGGCGTACGCGTTGTTGTTGTTCGGCGCCGGAGAGGATGGCGGCCTGAGCTGGATTTGCGGGGGTGACCTGGGCACGCAAGGACGTGTCGGTGTAACCCGCGCCACCTGCCAGTGTGAGCATGGTGGCGACCATTTTTCTTCTGATCTGCATAAAAGCGCTTATGGCGTGAGCGGGGCTCACGCTGTGTCGGTTTTTGCTCGCGTCCGCGGCCTCTCCATGAATGCCACAGCCGCCTCACGATCTTGCCCAACTATTCGAGCAACATCTCCCGATAGGTTTTTTGAAAATTTTTCTTCATGATTGGCGTGATGGCTCATCCTTTTCCAGGATGTGAAGCTCAAATTTCTGAGCCTCAATGGCAATAGATACAGATGAAGGAAATCCGTGCAAACTTCCTTCAAAATCGTACTTTATTGCCCCCTCATTTCCAGATCCCTCATAATGAAAAATGACAGGTTCACGCCATACTGTTTTGCCATTTTCCAACTCCCATTGCTTAACACTAAATTTAAAAATCTTTACCCCATAAAAAGCAAGAATGCAATGCCCAACAAAACCATCATCATTTCTTCTAGAAAAAAACCCTCCAATTTCCGGATCAACATCTAGCCAATGGTTGACATAAATTTTCGCAGTCGAGTTCTCAAATACATGAGCCCCATACTGGCAATTATATGTCTCAATCTGAGACCAGCAATTTTCTATGATTTTCATAATTCACTTCTTTTTCACAAAAATAATTGATTGCATCGAATCATTCAATTTTGAGCCGTCGGCGCGCAAAAATGTTTGCCCTTGGTACTCTGGCAACAAGGGCCCTTGGTACCTAACCTCTAGCCCCAAAGCATCAAGCTGCGCCTGGGTCGGCATGTTCGTAAGGTACTTATTTGCCGCTGTCCCGTTAATCACAATCTCGCCTCCCGGCTGGGTAATGCGTGTGGCCTCGGGCAGGTAGTCCATCATGGAAAAAGTGCCGCCCGCACCTTTTGGAATATACGGATTGCTCGCAACTACCGTAGCCTGACTATTGCTCGGGATGTTTGGCATGCTCCTGGCATCCACTGCAACAGCAGTGGCATCGGTTGGCCCCACACCTACAGCACCAGGAACCTTCGGCCCGCTGGCATCCGTGAATAGCTCAACCGTGCCACCCTGTTTTATGCCATTTACCGCCGAAGCCGATTCACCTGTTCCTGCCGTATTTGCGCCGGTAGATTGTGGAGAACCACTGCCCCCGATGTTGAAGATTAACCCAAGCCCGTGAACAACATTCGCCGGCAACGAAATTATCTCCGCCACGACATTCGTGATCGGGTTGACGAGTGGCTTTGTCGTCGTCTTCTCAGACTGGTCCGGCGTGCCAGTTAGCTTTGGCTCGCTCTTGTCAGCCGGCTTCCCCGGTGTCTTGAAAGGGGTCTGTGCCTGGCCCGGCGTCCACATTGGCGGCATCGGCGCTGGCGCAGCGAGTTGATTGTTCTCCACCTCAAACGTCGCCGCGTTCGTCGCCGTGGTGGCGTTCACACCGCTCGCGCCCGCCACACCCGCCACTAGGCTCTGCACTAGGTTCTCGCGCGCCTGCTTCTCCTGCGCCGACATCTCGTCGGTCGGCGCCAGCAGGCTGCCAAGTACGGAACTAGCCGCCGCGCCCATCGCTCCGGCGCCGCATGCCTGACTGGCCGCCGCCGCACCAGCGCAACCAACAATGGCATGCAGCGCCGCCCGGGCGCTTTCGGCTTCCGGTGTGCCCTTGCCCAGGGAATCGGCCATGGCCTTGACCTGACCAGCCGCCAGCCCCTGGATGTACCCCACCGCCGCACCCTGCGCGAACTGCGCCGCCGATCCGGTCACATTGCCGCCAGCGGCAGCCGTCAGCGCCGTCATGACCTGGCGATATGTCCCGCCCTGACCCCACTTGGCCGCATCATCTGCGCGCCGCTGTGCCTCCGCCCGCTGTTCAGGCGTCGCACTCGGATCCTTGGCTACCGCCTCGGCCGCCTTCTTGGCTGCATCCGCCTCATTCGCCCGGTTGTTCAGGAATACCCCCGCCTCCCGCTGCAACGCCCCCACAATCTCGAACCCTGCCCGGATCTCCTTCTCATTGAAGATCGGCTTGAGTGCATTGGCCGTGTTGTCCGTCTCGCGGTTCAGGCTGGCGATGGTTTCCGCCGCATCCTTGCCGGTCAGCGCCTTCTGCTTCTCTTCATTGCGGATCGTGATGTTGCCCGCGCTAACGCCGCTGGCGGTGGTACTGCTGGCGCTGCCCGAGGCAGACATCGCGATCGGGGGCGCAAAGGAGGCGCCCTGCCCGTTGCCGCCGCTGGTTGGCAGGTTGGTGCCAGGCACCGCCTCGCCCGTGGCGGCCTGGCCGCCCTGGGTCAGGCCTACGCCGCCACCACCGCCCGAGCCGCCGCCCAGCGGCATCATCGGCTTGCCCTGGGCGTATCCGCCACCAAGGCTGACGCTGCTGGCGCTGTATTCCGCGTGGTTCCGGATGTCGCTGCCAGTCAGGGTGTCGGTGGACAGGCTGTTCTTGTCCGCCGTGCCGCCGGCGATGACCGCGCCCTTGAGGTCGGTGTTGCCCTTGACGTCGATCTGGTAGCCGCCTGCGCCGGCACGGATCCCGGATTGCTCCGTCACGCTGGCGTAGTCGCTGTCGATCTTCTGCTGGCCAACGTTGGCGCTGGCGGCAAAGCCGGCGCCAACCGTCAGGCTGCCGCCGATGGACCGGTCCTTGCTCTTGTAGCGGCTGGTGTCCTGCAGGCTTTCGATATTGAGGTTGCCACCAATGTCGGCAATGACCTGCTTGCCGGTGGCGGTGGCGCCACGCAAGCTGGTGTCGCCGCCGGAGTCGATCACCAGCGTGTTGCCGGCGTTGACGTGGCTGTTGGTCCAGGTCACGTCGTTGCCGTCGGCGTTGCCACGCGCGGCGGACGCGCTGGCGGTGAGGCCGATGCTCGCGCCCTGCGCGCCAAGGTTCAGGCCGATGCCGATGCCGCCCGAGCCGCTGCTATTGCTGCCGTGCTGCTCGGCGGTGCTGGCCGCGGCCTGCAGGTTGACCTGGTTGTCGGCTTTCAGCAGTGCATTGTTGCCGGCCTGGATATTGCTGCCGACCACGTTGATGTTGCTGTCCGTGCCGCCGCCTTCGGCGCGGATGCGCACGTCGCCACCGGCGCGCACGGTGCTGCCTGCCGCCGTGGTGCTGCTTTGCGTTTGCTGGCTGTCGCTCTTGGAGCCGCCTAAGCTGACACTGATGTTGAGGCCACCCATGGCCTTGGGGTCGGCCTTGACGGCATCGGCCGCGTTCGATACAGCCAGCCCCGCTGCCGCGCCCGCCAGCGCCTTGAGGCGCGGGTCGTCGGTCTGGCTTTGTGCGCGCGCCATCTGGCCCGCCGTCTGGGCCGCCGCCAGTACCGGGTTGGTGACGGTGACGGTCAGGCCGCTTTGCCGGAAGTGGCTTTCCTGCGACGAGCTGGCGGTGTCGGTGGCGGCATTGATATCCACGCGCTTGGCGCGGACGCCGACATCGCCCTGCAGGGCGCTGACCGTGCTGCCGGTCTGCGTGTAGGCCTGGCCCGCGCTCAGGCTGGCGTTGCCGTTCAGGCTGCCGACCATCGAGCCGACGTTGGTGGCCGTGCTGACCTGTTGCGCTTGATTGAGCTGCTGCTTGCCGATCGTGACGGAGAGGCCACCGCCGGAGAACATGCCGGATTTGCGTTTCTCTTCCGCGCTGCTGCTCGTGGTGGTGTCCTGCCCCACGCCAATCGTCAGGTTGCGGTCCGCGCGCAGCGCCAGGTCATCGCTGGCGACAATGTTGGAGCCGGATACCGTCAGGTCGCGCCCGGCCCTGCCGCCGACGGCGTCGGCCGACACGGTGCTGCCCACCGCGTAGGTCTGCCCGGCGCTGCGCTTGCTGGTGCTCTGCTCGCTGGAGAGGAAGCCGGAGCGCTTGTGTTCTTGCCAGTTTTCCTGGGTATGCGTCTGCGTGACCGTGCCGACGGTGATGTCGCCAGCGGCTACCAGCGACGCGGTGCCGCCGCCGTTGCCGTTGGCGCCGGTGGCGACGGTCGAGCCCAGTATCGCCAGGTTGCCGCCGCTGCCGCCCGCACCGGTGGCGGGCGCTTCCGCCTTGATGCCGTTGGCCTGCAATACGGCGCCCGCCAAGGGTGCCTGTCCGGCCGCGAGGGTGACGTTGTTGCCGGCTTGCACGGTGCTGCCCCGGACCGTTTCGTCGGTCGAGGCTTGCGTGTAGGCCGCGCCCTTGCCACCCAGCGAACCTTCGCTGTGGGTGTGAGTGTCTTTCGCTGCGGTGACGGTGAGATCGCGGCCAGCGACGAGGGAGGCATTGCCGCCGGCCTGGATGCCGGCGTTGGCCAGCGTGGCATCGCGGCCAGCCACGGCGACGACGTTCCCGCCAGCCTGGACCAGGCTGCCCGCGACGGTGCTGGCCTGGTCGTGGGAATAGCTCTGCCCGCCGCGCGAGACGGCATCCTGCGTGGTGCCCAGCGTGACGGCGCCAACGGTAAGGTCGCGCCCGGCGCCGATCAGTGCGCCCTTGCCGGCCTCGAGGACAGCGCCACTGAGCGTGACGTCGCGGCCGGCGAGCACCACGGCGTTGCCCGTCGCCGAGATGGCCGCCACGGAGCCGACGCCCGTGGCCCCCGCACGATAGCCATTGGGCCCGATCGTGCGGACTTCGCTGATCGTCTGCGTTTCACTGACCACATCGCGCCCGGCCTGCACCAGCACGTCCTGGCCGCCGATGCGGCCGCCCAGGTTGCGCACGTCCTGCAGCGCCTGGACCACGGTGGTGCCGCTGGTGTCGCCGATGGTGCCGCGGTTGACGATGTCGTTGCCGAGCACCTGCGTGGCGACGTCGCCAACGATGCGGCCGCTGTTGTTCACATTGCCGCTGGCATTGAGCGCCACGCTGTTGCCCGTGACCAGCGCGCCGGTGCGGTTCAGGTCCACGGCGCTGGACTGCGCCAGGTAGAGCTTGGGCACCAGCACGGACTGGTGCGTGCCGTCGGGCAGCGTTACGTCCTGCGCCACCAGCCAGACCATGTCGGTGGTGAGCTGGCGCATCTGGTCGTCGGACAGGCCGATGCCGGGGGACAGGCCGAAGGATCTGGCCCAGGTTACGCCGCTGTTCATCAGCGCCTGGTATTCCTGCAACTGGTCGGAATAGCCCGCCAGGAAGGTGCGGCCGGTCAGCGCCGTGACCTGGTCGCGGACAAGCTTTTCTTCATGGAAGCCGTCGCCCAGGCGCTTTTGCACCTTCTGCGGGTCCAGGCCGAGCGCGCCCAGCATGTAGTCGCTGGAGAGGAAGGTCTTGTACTGGGTGAAGCGTGAATCGGTCTCGATCAGGTAAGGCGTGGCGGGAGCCGGACGCAGCGTGAAGAGGCCGTTGACCGGCAGAGTCAGGTTGGGAATGCCGCCCGCGGCGGTGCCCAGGGTCTGCGGGCGGCTGGTAGCGCCGGTGGCTGCCGCGACGGCGCCCGCGCCAAGGGTTGGCGCGGCGCCGGCCGTGCCCGCGACACTGCCGGGCAGCGTGCCGGAGGCGCCGCCGCCCGCCACGCCGCTGCCGGTGACGGTCTGGCCGACGCGGTTGACCGAGCCGACGGTGATGTCCTGCGCGGTGGTTTGCACCGACTGGTTGGCGGTGGCAAGGGCTGGCAGCGCCGCCACCGTGGTGGGGTTCTGTGGCGTGGTGGGATACGGGACTTCCTGCGTATCGCTGTTGCTACCGTTCTTCCGGTGCCAATAGAAGGTGGATGTGTCGGTGGTGCTGACCGTCTGCTGCAGCACCGTGCCGATGTCCTGTACCTCGCTGGCAACCGCGCGCCGGATCAGGCTGCCGCCGGCAGCCATGATGGAGGACTGGTTGAGGATGGTGCCGCCGTCGCTGTTGACGCGGATGGTGCCCTGGGCCTGGATCCTGGCTGCGGGGGTCGCGCTGACCAGCCGGTCGGTCGCGGTGGTGGCGACGGTCGTGCGCGATATCTCGCTGTAGTCGTGATAGTCCGGCCCGAGGTCGTAGCGCACGCGCACCTGGTCCGGGCGGATGTGCCTGGCCGGATCCCAGTCGGGCCAGAAGGTGATCTTGTAGGTCGTCCCCGTGTCCTGGATGTCCTGGTAGTACTGCGTGCTGCTGGTGGTGATGGGCCGGGTCAGGATCGGCGGCGGAGTGAAGCAGTCATTGTCATTCGCGCAGCCGGGCTGTTGCGGGTTGAAATACGCCTCAACCGGCGCCTGCGTGAACGACAGCGTCTTGGTGTTGGGGTCGAAGCTGGCGACCGTGGTCTTGGGTACCTCGACCGTGATCGGGCTGCGCAGGGCATTGATCAGGCTGGCGCTGACAGGCGCGCTCGCCCCCGCCCAGTTCCAGCTCGGGAAGGTGATGCTCTTGTGGTTCCGCTGCTCGGTGCCCGTGAACCCCGCGAACCACGTGGTTAGTGTCCGGGCCGCGGTCTGCTGCGGCGTGCCCGCCTCCGTCACGATGCTGGTACGCGTGTTGTTGACCGCCCGCGCGGCGATATCGATATCGCCATCCGCTTCGATCGCAGCCGAGCGGTTGTTGAGTACGTTGATCTGGTTGGCCAGCATGCCGGTACCCGGGTCGCGCGTGCCGTCGCGGGCGATCTGCAGGTTGCCGGCGCTGTAGATCAGCGCGCCGTCCAGGTTGGAGACGGCATTGGATGCATGGATCCTGAGGTCCCGCGCGGCGGCGATGACGGCGGCCGGGCCGGTGTTGCTGATGTCGCTTGCCTGTACCTGTACCGTGTTGCCGATCACCGCGCCGGTGTTGGCCAGGGTGCCGCTCAGGGTGTTGACGGCATGGCCTTCGATGCGCCCGGCGTTGTTGATGGCGTTGTCGGCCCGCACGGTGGTGGACTGCGCGTTGATGCCGGCGCCAGCGGCGTTGTTCACGTTCGCGCCTTGCACGGCCAGGCTGCCGCGCGCCGCCAGCGTGCCGGTGTTGGTCAGCGTCCCGCCGGCGTTGATCTGCATGTCGCCGTCGGCACTGAGCTTGTTGGCCGCATCGTTGAGATAGTCGCCCGCCACGCTGAGCGTCAGGTTGCGCCCCRCCGTCATCTCGCCGCTGCCGCTGACGGTGCCGCCAGCGCTGGATACGCCGATGTCCTGGTTGGCGCGTACCGCGCCGCCCTGGTTCGTCATCGACGCGACCTTCATCTGGACGTCGGCGCCGCCAAGCACGGTGCCGCTGTCATTGGCGAGCGTGGCGCCGGCCTGGTCCAGGCTCAGGCCCTTGCCGCCGTAGATCCTGCCGCCGCGATTGTCCACGCTGCGGGTGATGCCCAGCGTCAGCGCGCCGGCCGCGGCGATTTGCGCGCCACCAGTGTTGTCGAGATCGCTGGCGGCGAGACTGACGTCGCCATTGCCCCCGAGCGTGCCGCCGGTGTTGTCCAGCGAACCGGTTGCGGTGACGGTGGTGGCACCATCGCCCGCGTTGGCAATCCGCCCGCCGCGGTTGTCGATGCCGGACGCGGATACGGTGGCCTTGCCGTGCGCCCCGTTGGCGGTGAGCGTGCCGCCGGCGTTGCTCAGCGTGCCATCGGCAGCGAGGAGCAGGTCGCCGCCGGTCTGCGCCGTGCCGTTGGTGTTATCCACCTGGCCCTGGCTGGTGAGCGACAGGCCAGACTGGCCGTAGAGCGTGCCCTGGCGGTTGATCAGGACTGCGCCGGTGGCGACCCTGGCGGCGCCTTGCGCGGACAGGTTGCCCCGGGTGTTGTCCAGCGAGGCGGCCTGCACGGCGAGCGTGCCATTGCTCAGGATGGCGCCGGCGGTATTGCCCAGCGCGCCCCGGCTCGTCAGGGCCAGCGCGCCGCCGCCGGCGTGCGCGATGCGCCCGCCGTCATTGGCCAGCGACTGCGCGTCCACCGTCAGGTTCTTCCCGTTGGTGGCCAGCGTGCCCGAGGTGTTGTCGAAGGCACCGCCGGCGTTGATGACGGTGTCGGCCTTGCCGAACTGGTTGATGGCGCCGCCACGGTTGGACAAGCCGCCCGTTGTGCGGATGCCGACCTGGCCGCCTTCGACAAGGCCCATGCCGTTGTCCAGCGACGCCACCGACAGATCGACCACGCCACCCGACAGCGTGCCCTGGCGATTGCTTGCCACGCCGGCCACCGTGGCGGTGAGCGCGGTGCCCGCCGTGACGCGGCCCTGGTCGTTGTCGAGCGATTGCGCATCCAGGCTGGCATCGCCCTTGGCGGTGATCTGGCCGTGGTTGGCCAGTGCGCCGGCCACCAGTTGCACCTTGCCGTTGCCGCCGATCAGGCCCGCATTGGCATTGACCAACGCCTGCCGCGCCCGCACGCGGGTCAGTCCGTCGCCCACGTTGACGACGCGCCCGCCCGTGTTGTCCACGCTCCGGGCGGCAAGCGACAGTGCGCCGTGCGTGCCGGCGGCTTCGATCCGCCCACCCGTGTTGGTCACTGCACCGGCGGCCTGCACGTCCAGCGCGCCGTTGGTCTGGAGGATGCCGGCGGCATTGCCCAGCGCGCCGTGGCTTGTCAGCGCCAGCGTGCCGTTGCCCGCATGCGCGACGCGGCCACTGTCGTTGGACAGCGATTGCGCGTCCAGCGTCAGGTTCTTCCCGCTGGTGGCCAGCGTGCCCGAGGTATTGTCGAAGGCGCCACCGGCATTGATGACCGTGTCGCCCTCGCCGAACTGGCTGATCGCGCCGCCACGGTTGGCCAGGTCGCCCGCCGTGCGGATGCCGACCCGGCCGCCCTCGATATGGCCCGCGCCGTTGTCGAGCGAGCCTGCCGTGACGTCAAGCGTGCCCGCCGACATGGTGCCCTGGCGGTTGCTCGCTGCGCCGGCGACGGTAGCCGTCAGCGCATCGCCCGCCGTGATGCTGCCGCGGTCGTTGTCCAGCGACCGGGCATCCAGGCCGGCATTGGCCTGCGCGTTGATCTCGCCCTGATTCGCCAGTGTCCCGGCCTTCAGCCGCACGCTGCCGTTGCCGCCGATCACGCCGCCCTTGGCACCGTTCGCCGTCGTGCCCGCCGTATTGGTCAGCGCGCCCGTGGCGGCGACGGACAGGCCATCGGCATTGAGCGAGACCAGCCGGCCCGCGCCGTTGTCCAGCGAGGACGCCTTGACGCCCAGCGCGCCGCCCGCCTGTATCTCGCCCAGTGCATTGTTGATGGCGCCGGCCGAGTAGACCGTCGTTGCGCCTTGCGCCAGCATCTGTCCGCCCTGGTTGGACACGCTGCCGGCCGTGATGGCTGTCGCGCCCTGGCTGTACAACTGCCCCCGGTCATTGCTCAGCGCGCCGCGGGCCGTGGCGCCGAGCGCGCCGCCGGCGCTGGCGGCGGCGCCGTTCAGGTTGATATCGCCTGCGGTGGCGGACAGGTTCAGGTTGCCCAGCGCCGTGGTCTGGCTGCCGGCAAGTTGCAGCGCCGTGCCGTTCAGGCTGGCATTGCCGCCCGCCACATGCTTGCCGCTGGACGACAGGGTGCCGTCAGCGATGACGGTCAGGTCGGCCCGCTGGCCGACCGAGCCGTCGGCATTGACGCCCGCGCCGAGCCTGCCGCTGGAAGCGACGCTGCCCGCGTTGACGCGCAGGGCTTGCTGCGCCGCCAGCGTCCCACTGTTGCTGAGCGCGCCCGCCGTATCGAGCGAAACCGCCTGCGCGCCATAGGTGGTGCCGATGTTGTCCACGCCGCCGCGTGCGGCGATGGCCAGGTTGCCGCTGGCGCTGGTCTTGCCGGCCAGTTCCAGCCGGCCCTGCGCGCTCAGCGTGAGATCGCCAGCCTGCGCGGCCAGCACGCCGCGGTTGCTCACGCCCACGCCGGCTTCGGTGCCCACCAGCAGGATCTTGCTGGCGTACATGCCACCCAGCTGGCTGACGTCGATGCCCACCCCCGCCGCGGGCCCGGCGCCGGCAATCGGCGTAGCCGCCAGCGTGGCGCGGTCCACCTGGCCGGCGCCGGCGATGACGTTGAGGTTGTTGGCGTAGAGCGCAGCGTTGGCGGTAACGGTGCGGGCGATCAGGTCCACCTGGTCGACATTGGCCGCGTTCAGGCCGGCACCCTGCACCGAGATCTGCCCGCCGGTGACGCGGAAGGCGTCGAGGCTGCCGGTGCCGCCGAATACCGGCACGCCGGTGGTCAGCGTGGCGCGGCTGGTGTTGATGAAGCCGCCACCGTCGACCAGGATGCCGTTGGGATTGGCTACCACCACTTCGGCCCGGCCCCCGGCCACTTCCAGGTAGCCGCGCAGTTGGCTGGGCAGCGCGCTGGTGACCTGGTTGACGATGATGCGCGCGTTCTGGCCCGGCAGCAGGTTGGGATTGCCGTTGACAAAGCCGGCTTGCCGGGTCGAAACGATGGTGGGTGAGTTGTTGAGGATTGCGCCGCCCCTGCCTACGTCGAACTGCGTGTAGGCGTTGGTGGACACGCCAGCGCCCGAGGGCCGCGTGATGTTGACTTGCGGCAGGCCGTTGCTGGTCTGGATCACGTCAGGGCGGTTGGCGCCGGCATCGGGGTTCGCCACGATCCGGGCGCTGGCGGGGGCAGCCAGCGCCAGCAGGGTCAGCAGTGCGAACGGCACGGATGGCAGCGCAGCAGCAAGCGATGCGATGCGCGCCGGGCCCTGCCGCGCACGCCGGATTGACCGCGCGCCGCCTTGATGGCCCTTGCCTGTGCTGGTTGCCGATTCTTCGACGGCGACCAGCATGCCGCGACGCCTGTTGAAAACCAGGCGGAAACTACCCTTATTCATGCTTGATTCGGTCCTGGATTGGCGGCGCCATGGCGAACGGCACCTTAATGGACTTGATGGAATGACGAATGGGAAATGTCATTCCTTGCGAAGGCATTTACATTGTTTTTTGTTTCCGGCGAAATGGTCAATCAGACAATTGACTCTTAATTCATTCGAAAGCGGACAAAAAAGTCTGCTGCCGGCAGTAAAGCTGCGACGACAAGCGGGCTGGCGGGCGATGACCCGCCGTTAGCTGGCTTTAACCTACTGAAGTGGGATTGAAGCGTGGAGGCCAGTCGTGCTATAAGCGTTGCACGCCTGGCCTAATATAGGACTAGTCCTATATTAATAATCCGAATTGAATGATTCACGGGCATTTAATAGGACAAGTACTAATTAAGACTTATTCGTCCAAACGGCAGAGATTCTGGCGTTTCGAGCGCAGCAGCCACCTCACGAAACGTGGGGGATAGGAATCAATCCACCAAGATACCGGCCGAGGCCAGGCGCGATCCGGTCGCACGCGATGGATACGCCTTGAGCGCGGTGATGGCGCAGATGCGGTTCATCCGCAGGTCCGAAGCGGCTCCGGCGCAGCTGGTGAAACAGCATGGGGAGTGCAGGTTGCGTGCGCGCAGATATTTGCACCAGGGTGGTGCTTACTCAAATCTCGTTGCCCGTCAATGCCTTGCGCGAAAAAAATGTGCCATTCTATGGCTGCTTATCTTGGGTGGATTGCCTTACTTACCCCTCCGAGCGCAGGGGTAAAGTCTCGCCGCTTTCTGCCGTTATTCTTCCTCGGGTAACGTCCCGTCGCCCCCGCCGGGCCGCCCGCACATCTGAACATAGCGCCGCTGGAATCGAGACGCAGCCCTCCTCGATTCCCATTTTGTTGAAGGATCCCGTGAGCCCCGAACCCGCCAATGCCAAGCGCCAGACCGCTAGCACGCAAGCGCCAGACGGTTTCCCGCCCGATGCCCGCCACCGGCTCACCCTTCCCATACAGATCAGTGCCGTGCTGCTCGATCTTGCCTGGCTGAAGTGCGTTGTCAGGCTGCGCACGCGCGACGGCTACAGGATTGCCACCACATTGCTGAAGGTTGACCCCGTAGGCTGTACCTTCATCTTCGACGGATGCCGCACAGAAGCGGAGCGGGATTTGCTGCTGACATCGGACGAGATTGCCGTCTCCGCGGTGCTGCGCGATGTCAAGATCCGCTTCGTCATCAAAAGACCCTACCCCATCAGGTATCAGGGCGGCATGGCCTGCGCCGCGGCCTTCCCGGCCCAGCTCTACCATTTTGAACGCCGCCGCCACCCCCGCGCACGCCCGGACGCCGCCATGGGCTATCGTTGCGAGCTGCGCACGCCCGATGACGAGGTTCTGAAGCTGGACATTGCCGACCTTTCGCTCTCCGGTGTCGGCCTTCGCACCAGTATCGCCAATACCGACCCATTTCCGGCAGGCACGATCTTGCCGAAATGCAGGCTGGACTTTCGCAACCAGGGCGAACTGGAGTTCGACCTGCAGGTGGTCGGGCATGGTCTGGTGTGGAGCGACCAGCGCGCCATGCATCACATTGGCTGCACCTTTGTCTCCCTCGGCCCCGGCCAGCAGACCTTCATCCAGCGCCTGGTCTACCACATCGAGCTCGCG
The DNA here is from genome assembly GCF_056399885.1 of Cupriavidus sp. 01L45. Classification (NCBI taxonomy): domain Bacteria; kingdom Pseudomonadati; phylum Pseudomonadota; class Betaproteobacteria; order Burkholderiales; family Burkholderiaceae; genus Cupriavidus; species Cupriavidus sp. 01L45. The sequence continues at coordinate 121,532 of NZ_JBFTSG010000020.1, forward strand.
GGACGCGAATGACCGGGAAGCGGATGCCGGGGAGATATGTACCGGATGACTGCTGCCGACGCTGAAGGACGGCAGTCCATTCAGCCCATTCAGTCCGTGACCGCCAGTTCGTAACGGGCAACGGACCCTGCGCCTTTCTGCACGCAGCTGTGCAGCCCAAAGCCGAAACGCTCGTAGAGCGTTCGCAGCGCCAGCCTGTCAGCGACACAATCCAGCCGGAGATGCCGGCGCCCGAGACTACGTGCGCGTTCTCGGGCGAAGGCTAGCAGCGCGGTGGAGACACCCTGCCTGGCCCACGAGCGGCGAACCGCCAGCTTGTGCACGAAGGCGGATGTACCGGGCTCGACCTCCGGCCAATAGAACGGGTCTTCCAGTTCGAACCGCATGACGCCGATGATGTCATCGCCGTCGCGCGCCGCATAGAAGTTCCCTGCCGCGGTATCACAAAGCACACGCTCGATGCTCACGTCGGAAGGCATCCATAGTGGCCGGCCTGTGTTGGCAAGCCACTGCGCCGCCTCTTGCAAGACTGAAGCAACCGCCTGCACGTCGTCTGATCGGGCTTGTTCGATACGCATCGGCGATGACACTGTTGAATTGGGCTACGAAACCTGGGCCACGAAACGACAGCTTGCTGCGTCCGCCTTACGGGCCGCCGGGATACTACACTGCCGCAGTCCGGCCTGGCCGATCACCCCCGGCGTACCGCGGTCACTTTGCCGTCCTTGACGTCCAGCGTGCGGCGCTGGGGGTTGTAGTCCATGGTGCCGGGCAGATGCTGGCCTTCGCGTTCGCCAAATCGCCAGGCACAGCCCTTGAGCAGTGCGACGGCATCGGCCTCGCTCTTGCCGATCAGCGCGTCATCGGCAAGCTTGTCGGCCTGGCAGCCCTCCGGCGTGCCACGGCTGCCTTGCGGGCCTGGGTTGGGCACGGCGCTCACGGGTGGCTGGGCGGCGCATCCTGCCAATAGCGTTGCGAATACGATCGAACCTGCCGCGATATGCCTCTTCAGCGGGCTTTGCCCTTTGGGCTTTTGTTTCATGATATTGGGGATAGAGAAGTGCAATAAATTCAGCCCGGCCGACAAGGTGCCGGATAGGCGTTCGCTGGACGTGCCGGGCCAGTGCCAATGGCCATTGGCGTATGCCGCCGCGCAATGTCCGGTGGAGAACGTATCATGGATTGATGCCGTCCGGTATTGCAACCTCCTGCCAAAGACTTCCAGCCTTCCAGACCATGGGGAAAACTCGCCGATATAGCCTGGTATGGAGAAAACACCGGATGCAACACGCAAGAGGCCGGTCGGAAGCGGCCCAATGACCGGGGACGTTACGACACGCTGGGCAACGTCTGGAAGTGGTGCGCCGATCAATACGATCCGGAGGTCGATGGTTCGTATCGTGTGTTTCGCGGCGGCGGGTGATTCGGCTCACCTCTGGCTTCATCTGCATCAACCTATCGCCATACCGCGCAAGTTCCCTTCCTGACATAGCGGACAGGGGCGGAGCGCACCCCTCGCGCATGCCCCGCCGGGTCCCGTGCCGGCGATGCTTGCCTGCCAGCGCCCGCGACACCCCCACGTGAGACGAAACGTCAGTTTTTGTGAGACGCAGCGTCAAGTGCCGAAACGATAACTCTGCAAAAATTGGCGCCGGTTCGAGGTACGCGCCAGCCCTCTAGAGAAAGAGCGCGGCCCCGGGCCTGACTGGCAAGCGACCTTCGATGGCGGGCACGACACCCTTGCCACCAGCAGGCCGCGCACGACCAGGCCATTCCAAAAAAGGCCCTCGATAGCAACCAGGCAGCGCGGCTTGCGTCCGGCGCAATTCCATGCGCCGGCCCGGTCGCGTCTTCGGCGTTCGTCCATAGCGCCGCATGGCGGCGGGCAGCGTCCGCGCAATCGCATCGCCGCGGCTGGCCGACACCATGCAGTTCCTGCGGTATTCGCCCGGCACCAGTCATGGCGTAGTGAAAACTCAATTTTTAGAGCGGGTAATCTCATGCTGAAAAGAAGAACGAAACTGATATCGCTGACGCTTCTGGCGGCCGCCGCGCTCGCGGCGTGCGGGGGCGACAACCCGGAGACCCCGGCTGCGAGCGCCCAGACGCCCGGCGCGCCCACGCCCGCGCCCACGCCCGCGCCCGCGCCCACACCCGTGCCCCTGGCGTCGAGCTGTACCGAAACCGGTGTCGATGCGAAGTTTGCCTGTCAGACCGGGGTCACGGAGCCGCTGTACATCTACCAATGGGCGCTCAGGCAGGCCACCAGCTACTTCAAGTCATTCCCGGATACGGCGGATGGCGTCACCGACCTCAATGTGGAAGAAGCGCATGCCGCGGGCATCAAGGGCCAGGGCGTCAATGTCCTGGTTCTCGACGATGGCGTCGATATCAACAATGAGGACCTGGTCGCCAATGTGAACAAGTCGATGACTTACAACTTTGACGACGGCACCAGCAACCCCACGCCCGCCAATATCCCGATGAACATCGCGGACGCGCATGGCACCCATGTCGCCGGCATCATCAGCGCGGCGCAGAACGGCAAGGGCGTGATTGGCATCGCGCCCCGCGCCACCCTGGGCGGCGCGCGCTTCATCGGCACCGCGGGTGCCGACATCCTGCAGGCCTACGGCGGCGCCGACTGGTCCCGGAATGCCCATATCATCAATGCCTCATATGGCGGGAATCCAGAGGTGCCGGACGAGTACGACACCGCAGCCGGGACCAGTGCCGTCATCCGGGCCTTCCCGAACCTGAGAAGCGGCAAGGGCCTGGTCATGGTGAAGGCATCGGGCAATGAGTACCACGCCATCCGGGGCGACACACCCAGGTCTTGCCCCGATATCGACGGGATAAGCGGCGTCCTCAGTTGCGAAAATCCCGCGAACGACACGGAAGCGCTTGAGCCTGGCGTCATCCTGGTAGGCGCGGCCAACGCCAAGGGCATCAAATCGAGTTACTCCAACGCCGGAGCGGTCAACTGGATCACCGGGCTCGGTGGTGAATATGGGGAGAAGGGGCAGTACGGAGAAGGCGGCTCCGGGCCGACGATCTACTCGACCGACCTGACCAGTTGCGCGAAAGGATATAGCCGCAACTACCTGGAACTAGCCAATGCATTCACCATTGGCGGCACCGCGACCAACAAGAAAGATAACCCGAACTGCGACTATTCCAGCATGAATGGCACTTCGGCCGCCACCCCGACCATCTCGGGGGTGGTTTCGCTGATGCTGGCGGCAAATCCGAACCTGACGTGGCGAGACGTCCGCGAGATTCTTCGCGTGACCGCCAGGAGAATCGATCCGAATTATGGCTCGCGCGACAACCGGAATTTCCGGCTTGACCTGAAGCAGGGGACATTTACCGCCAGTGATGATGCCAGCCTCGTCGATGGCAGCCAGACTGCGCGGCTGGATCTGGGCTGGCAAAAGAATGCCGCGGGCAACTACTACTCGAACTGGTACGGCTTCGGCCTGGCGGATGCCGCGGCCGCCGTCAGGCTGGCGAAGGCATACAGCGCCTACAAGCCGGCAACCCTGGAAATTGGCGGCTTCACCAAGGCGTTCGCGGATAGCGCGCAGCTCAAGTACGGTTCGGTCCAGAAGCTGGGGCAGTTCACGGTCGGCGGCAATGACAAGGTGGATGCCCTGCAGCTGAGACTGAGCGGCTCCATCTGCGTCGGCAGCGTTGGCATCTTTGTCAAATCCCCCTCGGGGACCATTTCCGCACTCGCCGTTCCCTACAACAGCTACTACAGCACAGGCGTGCCGGAAGTGAAAAGCTACGGGCTGGGCAGCTATGCATTCCATGGCGAGAACGCCGCCGGAAATTGGGAGGTGTATGCAGTCAGCGCGATGCCAGCCCCCGCCGCGCCCGGCGCATGCAGCAGCTTTCTGCCGGAAGCCGATGGTGCCAGCGTCAAGCTCAGCAAGCCCCTGGCTGTTGAGTACCGTGTGATTGCCGCGAAATAACGGGGCGAGGAGAATGATGATGAAAAAGAACTTGTCCCTCAGGGTCTTGCTGTGCGGCGCCGCGGCGCTCGCCGCCACGCTGTGCCACGCGGGCGCGTCGGCCTATGTGGCCGGGCAGCAGCTTTCACCCGCGGAATTGAAGAGCCTTGCGGGCACGACGGCCGTTCGTCTTGGCAGCCAGTCGTTCCAGACGCTGCCGGCTTCGGCCACGGCAAAGAGCGCGGGCGCCATGGGGAGCCCGGTGACGCTGGTCGTGAACGACCGGGGCGTTGTCGGCGAGAGCCACAACGAGGTGATTGTTTCGCAAGTATCAACCCAGGAAGTCCAGCAGAAAGTCGGCAAGCTAAGCCGCTCAGCCACCGGCATCCAGTACTTCGATCACATGAATATCAGCAAACTGACGTTCGCTTCCTTCCAGGATGCGGCGGCTGCCAGRGAGCAGCTCAAGACGCTGCTTCCGCCGGCGGCGGGGGTCGATGTGCCGATCCGGTATGGCAAGCCCAAGGTGCGCTGAGCGGTTTTCACGGCCGGAGTCACGCTGCTTTGCCTCGTTTGAAAACCACGGCTGCCTGGGGTCCCCGAAGAAGCGCCGGGGCGCTCCAGGCGCCGAAACGCCAGCCGGGAACTTGCGCCGGGCAGGCGCGATGCACCGGCGCCCCGTGGCGCGCTCCCGATGATGGAAATGCAACGACCATACCGAAGCCTGTGCGGCTTCCTCCTGGCAGTCCTGGCGGCAGGATGTACATCCTACAAGTACGTCCCCCCAAAATCCGATGCGGGCCGTCAATGCGTGACGACCTGCGAAACCAACAAGCAGATCTGCATCACCGGCAAGGAACAGGTCGCAGCCGTCAAGGAGCAGGCCTGCGAAACACGGCGCGCCAACACCCTTGCCACCTGCCTTGCCGCCTCCGCGAATGACAAGGGCAAGGAGCAATGCACCAAGCGGCAGGCTTACTGCTCCAGCTACGCATCGACCTACAGCTGCGACAGCGCTTACCAGGCGTGCTACATACAGTGCGGCGGGCAGGTCATCGAAGTCGAGGACTGAGCCCTTGCCGCCAGGCGGCATCCGGGCCAGGCATCGGACGGCCCCCGATACCGTCAGGCGCCGCTGCCGGTGGCAGTGAATTCGCCCCGCRGGCTCTCCAGCCATTTGTTGATGGTGGTCGCTTCGCTTGCGTCGGCCGGCGCCGCTGGCCAGCTGTTGCGCGGATGCTCCGCGAGCGCGCGCACCTCCCGCGGACTCAGGCTGAAGCGGCGGCGGAAGGCACGGCTGAAGGTGCTCTCATTCGAATAGGCGTAACGATATGCCAGCTCGGCGATGCTGAGCCCGCTGCCCTTGGATCGGGCAAGTTCATCGAAACAGCGATCCAGCCTCCGGCCCTGGATGTAGGCGTTCACGCCGCCGTCGGCGTCGAACAGGCGGTAGAGGCTGGCTCGCGACAGGCGGAAAGCGCCGGCGACCTGTTCCGGCGAGAGCGCTTCCGCGGTCAGGTGTTCTTCGATATAGCGCTGCACCAGCTTGCGCATGCTGCGGCGTGCCGCCTTTTGCACGTCGGGCTCGCTATCGCGAAGCCTGGCGCCACTGCCCTCCAGCATGATCAGCGCCGCGGTGACCGATGCCGCCCTCTCCTCGCCTGTCAGCGCGTCGCCAGCCAGCAGGAGTTGCGACAGGTGCGACGCCAGCAGCCGCGCCGATCCCTGGCCGGCGTCCAGCACCGTACCGTGCAGGTTCCAGCTCCGCAGCGACGCGGGAAGGCGATCGCGCGGCACGGTAAGGGTGATATTGGCAAACGGCGGTGTCCAGCTATCCAGCGTCCGCCCCAGGTCGAGCACGCTGATCGAACCCACGCCAGCATTGAGCGCCCGGTTGCCATACTCGCCCTGAACGCCGCCCGCGGCATAGAGCTGAATCAGGATGTGGTCGATATTGCTGCGCCGGATCTCGACGATGCCGCGCTTGAAGCGATGCTCCACGGAGCCGGCGCAGCGCGCGATCAGGCTGTCGCCCAGATGCAACGCCATCAACTCACCCGAGAAGGCGCCCTGCGCGGCGCCAATCCTGACGTCGAAGAGCGGCGCCAGCGCCGCGCGCCAGAGTTCGCAGGCTTCCGGAAGTACGCGCCCGTCGAGGCGGACGTGCACTTCCGGCGGCGCTGCCTCCACACTGGCTTCGAATTCTTCCGCAATCTGTGCTGATGCTGGCCCTGACACGTGATTCCCTGGAGGCGTTACGGTAAAAGGCTTCGGCGCCCCGCCGCCCCGGTGCGACGCCATGCCGTGCTTTGCGCGTTGGTCCGCGGCAGCGCACATGATATCGAATGGACGGGGTCATGCGTTAGCGCGCCGGCTTGCCCCAAAGAAAAACGCCCCACCGAAACCGCGTGAGGCGTTGCCTGACTGTGCGATGTGCCTGTACTACACCGGCACATCCTTCATCGGGTCCGGCTTCCGGTTATCGAACCAGCGGTACAGCGTAGGCACCATCACCAGCGTCAGCAGGGTCGACGTGATCAGCCCGCCGATCACGACCACCGCCAGCGGACGCTGCACTTCGGAGCCCGGGCCAGTGGAGAACAGGAAGGGCACCAGACCCAGCATGGCGATGGTGGCCGTCATCATCACCGGCCGGAATCGCTGGGTCGCGCCCTGGATCACCGCCTGGTCCAGCGACAGTCCGGAATCGCGCAGCGTGCGGATATACGACACCAGCACCACCCCGTTGAGCACCGCCATGCCCCACAGCGCGATAAAGCCCACCGAGGCCGGCACCGACAGGTACTCGCCGGTGATGAACAGGCCGATGATGCCGCCGATGGAAGCAAACGGCAGCACGGTGATGATCAGCGTGGCAAAGCGCACGGAGTTGAACAGCAGGAACAGCAGGAAGAAGATCGCGGCGATGGTCACCGGCACGATGATCTTCAGGTGGCCCATGGCGCGTTCCATGTTCTGGAACTGCCCGCCCCACTCCAGGTAGTAGCCTTCCGGCAACTTGACCTTGCTGTCCGCCGCCTGCTGCAGCTCGGCGACGAAGCCGCCGAGGTCGCGGTCCTTCACGTTGATCATCACCACCACGCGGCGCTTGGCCATTTCGCGGCTGATCTGCGCGGGGCCGTCGGTGACTTCGATCTTCGCCACGCTTTGCAGCGGCACCTGGGCGCCGTTGGGCGTGGCCACCAGCAGTTGGCGGATGGCCTGCACGTTGTCGCGGAACTCTTCCGGCAGGCGCACCGCCGCGGCAAAGCGGCGCTCGCCTTCGAAGATGTCCGTGGCGCGCTTGCCGCCGATGGCGATCTCGATGATGTCGTGGATGTCCGAGGCATTGAGCCCGTAGCGCGCAATGGCCTGGCGGTCGATCTCGATCGACAGGTACTGCTGCCCGGAGATGCGCTCGATGCGGATATCCTGCGAGCCCTGGATGCCGCCCGCCACGCGGGCGATCTCGCCAGCCAGCTCGCGCAGCTTGTCGAGGTCATCGCCGAACACCTTCACCGCCACGTCCGAACGCACGCCGCTGACCATCTCGTCGACGCGGTCGGAAATCGGCTGCGCCATCACGATCTGCACGCCGGGGATGGCCTTGAGCTTCTCGCGGATGGCGTTGGCGATCTCGTCCTGGGTCCAGCCGTCGGGCCACTCGTCGCGGTCCTTCAGGCTGGCGATGGGCGTGGATTCGTTCTGGCCCTGCGGGTCGGCCGGGCTTTCGCCACGGCCCACGCCGGACACCACCGACTTCACGCCCGGCACCGACAGCACCAGCTTGTTGGCCTCCATCTCCAGCTTGACCGACTCCTCCAGCGAGATATTGGGCACGCGGTCCAATGCGGGCACGATCGAGCCTTCCTTCATCTCGGGGATAAAGGACGTGCCCAGCAGCGGCACGATGGCGACGGTGGCCATGAATGCCATCACCGCGCCAATCACGGTCTTGCGGCTATTGTTCAGCGCCCAGTGCAGCATGCGCAGGTAGTGGCGCTTCATGAAGGCAATCAGCCAGGTATCGTGCTCCGCACCGCCCTTGAGCAGGTAGGACGACAACACCGGCGAGAGCGTCAGCGACAGGAACAGCGAAATCGCCAGCGCAATCGAGATGGTGAACGCCAGCGGCGCGAACATCTTGCCTTCCATGCCGGTCAGCGTCATCAGCGGCAGGAACACCAGGATGATGATGCCCACGCCGACGATCACCGGCGTGGCCACTTCCTGCACCGCCTTGACCAGGATCTCGGTCTTGGTCATGCCGCTCTTGTCACGATGGCCGAGCCGCTCGAACGCGTTCTCCACCACCACCACCGAGCCGTCCACCATCAAGCCGATGGCGATGGCCAGCCCCCCCAGCGACATCAGGTTAGCCGACAAGCCCACCTGGTTCATCACCATGAAGGTCATCAGCGGCGTCAGCACCAGCGTGGCCAGCACGATGACGGACGAGCGCACATCCCCCAGGAACAGGAACAGCACGATCACCACCAGCACCACGCCTTCGAGCAGCACCTTGGTGACTGTCCACAGCGCCGAATCCACCAGCTCGCTGCGGTCGTAGTACGGCACGATCTGCAGCTTGCCCGGCAGCATGCCGCGCTCGTTGATCTCGGCCACGCGGGCCTTGACGCGGCTGACCACTTCCTTGGCGTTGCCGCCGCGCATCATCATGACGATGCCGCCGACCGATTCGGTCTCGCCGTTCTTGACCAGCGCGCCCTGCCGCACCTCGTGGCCGATGGTCACGTTGGCCACGTCGCGCACATAGACCGGCGTGCCCGAGATCTCCTTGAGCACGATGCTGCCGATATCGTCCACGCCGCGGGCCAGGCCCACGCCGCGGATCAGGTATTGCTCGGCATAGTGCGGCAGCACGCCGCCGCCGGAGTTGGCGTTATTGCGCGCGAGCGACTGGTAGACCTGCTGCAGCGTGACCTGATAGTGGCGCATGCGGTCCGGGTTGACCAGCACCTGGTACTGCTTGACGAAGCCGCCCTGCGAGTTGATTTCCGCCACGCCGGGAATCGAGCGCAGCAGCGGGCGCACCACCCAGTCCTGCGCGATGCGGCGCTCGGACAACTCCTCGGGCGTCAACGCGCGGTTGCCGTCGTCGGTGCGGTCCAGCGTGTACTGGTAGACCTCGCCCAGGCCGGTGGAGACCGGACCGAGCACCGGCGTCACGCCCTCGGGCATGCGGCCGGCCACTTCGATCAGGCGCTCCATCACCAGCTGGCGGGCGAAGTAGACATCCGTCGCATCGGTGAAGACCAGCGTGATCAGCGACAGGCCCGCCTTGTTGAGCGAGCGCATCTCTTCCAGGCCGGGCAGCCCGGTCATCGCCATTTCCACCGGCACGGTGACAAAGCGCTCGACCTCCTCCGGCGAACGGCCGGTGGCTTCGGTGGCGATCTGCACCTGTACGTTGGTGACATCGGGGAAGGCATCCACCGACAGTTTGGTCGCCGCGCGCAGGCCGAAGAAGAACAGCACAACGGCCAGCACGCAGACCACCAGCCGCTGCTTGATAGCGGCTTCCACAAGGGCTTTCATCATGATCGATTAACCCTGTTCCAGGCGTTTGCGCTCGTTGTCCAGATGGAAGGCGCCGTCCACCACGATGCGGTCGCCCGGTTTCACGCCGCCCTGCACCACGCGCATGCCGTCGCTCTCGGCGCCCAGCTTGACCTTGGTCAGGCGGTACAGGCCACCGGCCTGCTCCACGTACACCAGCTCGTCGTTGCCGTCGCGCACGATGGCGGATTCGGGGATCACCAGTTGCTCGGACGGCGCGCTGGCAATCAGCATGCTGGCCAGCATGGCCGGCTTCAGGCGTCCTTCGCGGTTCTCCAGTTCGGTGCGGACCAGCACGGTGCGCGTTTGCGGATTCACGGTACGGCCCACGTAGATGAGCTTGCCGGTGATCTGCTTCTGGCCAGCGCCATTGCCCAGCGACGGCACCTCGATATCCACGCTCTGGCCTTCGGCCACCAGCGCCGCCTGCTGCTCCGGCACCTCCGCCACCACCCATACGCGCGACAGGTCGGCCACGGTGTAGAGCGCGTCGGCAGGCTGCACCACCTGGCCTTGCGCCACGTTGCGCTCCACCACGGTGCCGCTGATGCTGGAGAACACCGGYGAATAGGAATCGATGCTGCCGCTCTTGGCGAGTTGCGCCACGGCGGCGGGCGACATGCCAAGCACGCGAAGCTGGTCGCGATAGGCCCGCATCTCGGCCGACGAGATTGCCAGTTCGCTCTCGCGCCGCTGCAGCTCGCCGCGGCCGATCACGTCGGCGGCGAACAACTGGCGCGCGCGCTCGGCGTTGCGGACCTGCAGCTCGGTCTGGGCCTCGGCCTTCAGAAAGGCCATCTGGGCCGCGCCCAGTTCGCTGCTATGCAGGCGGGCGAGCACCTGCCCCGCCTTGACCTCCTGGCCCAGGATGCCGTAGAGATCCGTCACGCGGCCGGTCACGCTGGCGCCGATGCGGGCCACGCGCTGTTCGTCGAAATCGATGCGCCCGGACACGCGCAGCACTTCGCTGAAGGCGCTGGTGGCGACCGGCGCCACTTTGAGCGATGCCTGCAGGGTGCCTTCCGGCTTGACCACGCCGGGCGGCTGCTTGGGCGCTTCGGTGGCGGGCGCGGGTTCGTCGGAGCAGCCTGCCAGGGAAAACAGCAGGACTGCGGTTGCCGTCAGGGAAAGAAGAAAATGGGGACGCATGCTTATTGGGTTTCCGTAGGTGCCGAAGGAGCGAAGGGAGCCGTGGGTGCCCCGGATTGCCCGGGCACGCTCGACAGCAGCTTCTCGATCTGGATGGTGGCCGCCTGCAATTCGTACTGCGCGGCGATCAGGTCGCTGCGCGCGCCGCGCAGCACGCGCTGGGCATCGAGGTAATCCAGGATGCCGCGCTCGCCAAAGCGATAGGCCGACTCGGCCACCGAGAGCGCGGACTCGGCCTGGCGCACGATGCCGCCTTCCAGCGCGCTCACCTGCGCCTGCGTGATCTCGTATTGCCGGTAGGCCGACTCCAGCTCCTGCGCAAGCTCGAACTCGCGCGCCTCCAGCGCCGAGCGGGCCTGGATCGCCTGCGCGGTGGCCTCGCCCACCGGGCCGCTGCGGCGGTCCCACAGCGGGATGGTGAGGACCAGGCCGACCTGCGAGACCGTGTTGTCGGGCTGGCGCTCGGCGCTGGCGCGCACCGCCAGTTCCGGCAGCCTCAGCGAGCGCTGGTAGTCCACCGCCAGGCTGGCCCGGTCGGCTTCCAGGCGGCGCTGGGTCAGTTCGGCGTTGGTTCCGGTCAACGTATCGCGCAGCACCGGCAGGGCCGGCAGCGCCGGCGCCTGGTTCAGGCTGCCGGCCAGCGAATAGGCCGCCGGCAAGGCGCCGCCCACCTGCTGGCGCAGCGCGGCCTTGGCCTGGTTGACCCGCAACTGGGCGCTCTGCAGCGTCTTTTGCGCGCCGAGCAGTTCGGTGTCGGCCTTGATCAGCTCATAGCGCGGCGCTTCGCCAACCTCCACCCGCAGGCGGGCGCGGTCCTGGATCTGCCGCATCATGGTCAGGTCTTCCTTGGCCGCGGCCAGTTCCATCTCGCGCCGCAATACGTCGAAATACGAGGTCTTGACGCGCGCCGCCAGATCCGCCCGGAACGCCTGGCGGCCAGCTTCGGTCGCCTCCAGGCCGCGCCCGGCGATCTCGGCGCGCAGTTTGCGCTGCTGCGGATAGTCCAGCTTCTGGGTGATGGCCATGGTCGGCGCGGCGCCACCGGTCACACCGGAGGTACGCGGCGACAGGCGGCCGTACAGCACCTCCACCTGCGGATTGGGATAGGCGCGCGCGCTGGTCACGGCGGCACTGGCGGCATCCACGCCTGCCTGCGCCGCTTCGACGCCTTTGTTGGTGGACTGCGAAAGGGACAGCAGTTGCGGCAAGGTGAACGTTTCCGCCGCGAGAGCCGGCAAGGCTCCGAGCGACAGCAACGCCACCATGGAATACATAGTGATCTGTTTGATCTGCATGACAAATGGGGGCAGGCGAAACGGCTGCGCGCCCGCCGCCGGCGCGCGCAAGAAGCGCGCGCCAACGGTCAGCCAGCGATCGCGGACGCGATCGGGCCCAGGCGCCCAGGCAATGGGAACGCAGCCCGGGCACGCCAATGGCGCGCCGGGGTTGCCAGGGCTGTCAGATCAGGGAAATGGGCGGCTTGAAGAAGGCCGCGGGCAAAGGCTCCGGGCGCGCCGGGAGCTGTTGCGCGATCTCGTTGGGCGGCAGCGAGACGCGTACGGTCGGCAGCGCGAAGAGCGCGCTGGATTCCTCGATCTCGTCGAGCATGTCGAGCGGGTCGAGCAGGTCGGCGGACCAGATTTCGCAGTAGCCGGGCGGGTTGTCGTCCTCCGCCAGCACCTCCGCGGCCGATTCACCCGGCAGCCCATCGTCGCCCGGCGCCACAACGCGTTCCAGGTCGGCACCGCCGTCCAGTTCGTCGAGGGTGCGGGCGAGCGTGGATTCCAGGATCACGCGGTCGAGCGGGTCAAGCCGCTCGGCCTGGGCAGACTCGAATGCAGCCCCCGCCGCACCGGCGTGCGAACCCGCCGCTGCCCCGAAGGACAGCAGAGACAAGCACAGAACGGTCAGCAGGAGCAGCAGGGATCGCATGAATTGGGGGTAAACGGAGATGGCGCAGTGCTCGCCCGCAGCGTGCAAATGGCCTGAAATGGCCTGTTGCGAGGCGATGGTGCACTACAGCATTGTAACTGAACGCAATTCATAGACAGGGAAGCGCCCGGCATGTTCCTGAAGGGTTGCGAAAGTTGCCGGTTGCCTTTTGAGCGACGCCGGTAGCAAGTCGACAAGCTCCGATCATTGATCGGGCAGGTTTCCATATCACGTTCCCACAACCGAAATCCACTGCCACATCGCAAACGCGGCCAGCACGAGCGCCGAGACCGCGTTGATGCGCTGGCGCCAGGCGGGCGTGAACAGATGGCGGCCCCGTGCGACCACCAGGGAAAGCGCGAGCCACCAGAGCGATGACCCGGCAAATACCCCCAGGATCATGGGAACGGGAGAAACCGGGCCGAGGGCACCGCCGCTCAGGGCGCCGAACACGGCGACAAACGACAGGATGGTGGCGGGATTGGACAGCGTCAGGACAAAGGTGCCGGCGAGACAACGCAGCAGATCCGAGCCGCCGGGCACGGACGCCGCCGATGCCGCCAGCGGCGCGCGCCAGGTACGCCAGGCCAGCCAGAGCAACAAGGCGCCGCCGCCCAGCGCCAGGGGCATGCGCGCGGCGGCAAGCGCGTGGATGATCCAGCTGACCCCGAAGGCGCCGATCGCGCCATACACGGAGTCCGCCAGCGCGGCTCCCATGCCGGTGGCCAGTCCCACTGCCATGCCGCGCTCAAGCGTGCGCTGAATCGTCAGGAGCCCGATGGGGCCGACCGGCGCCGCGATCGAAATCCCGACCAGGGCCGCCTTGAGGAAGAGGAGAAGTGTCGTCGAATCCATGCGCCCATGGTATCCAGTTCTCCCCGGCAAATGAATCGTGTAAATTCCGTGGTTCGGCAGACGAGCTTTCGATTTTTTAAGCTGCCCGGCCAAAGTACGGAAACCCTATGCTTGAACTCGATGACAAGGCATGGCGCCTGATCCAGTCCATCCAGGCCGATGGGCGGCAACCGCTCAAGGTACTGGCCGCAGCCACGGGCTTGTCCATCCCCGCTACGCTGGAGCGCCTGCGCCGCCTGGAAGAGGCCGGCGTGGTGCGAGGATTCCATGCGGACATCGACCCGAAGGCCGTGGGCTACAGCGTGCGCGCCATCGTGGGAATCAATGTGCCTCAGCCGGGCAAGCAGGCGTTGCTGGACAAACTCCGCGACTCGCCGCGCGTACTGGAATGCCATCATGTCAGCGGCAACGATTCCTACATGCTATCCGTGGTGGCCACCGACCTGGAGGACCTGGAGTTGTTCCTCTCCGAGATCAACGGGTTCGGCGAGACAAGGACTTCCATTGTCTTCTCGACGCCGATCGAGCGCCGGGGACTTGCGCCGCCGGCACAACGGGAACCGAGGCCGGCCGGCTAGCCCCGGCATTCGCGCCATGCCTCGATCGAATTCAAGGCGGGTTGAGATTATTTCAAATCCCGGCCATGGTTATATTCCCGTCTCCTCCTGATTTCGCCCGCACTTCGCTGATACGGTAAATTAGGCGCGCTCTGATACTGTACGGCAGCCTGGGGCACGGCTACGCTTGGTCCGATACTCTCCGCGCGATCATTCTCATGGTGATCAGGCCATGCCAACCGCGGTTGCGGCGGTTTGTATCGCTCCCGATACGCCGCGTTTTTTCGGCATGAACATGCCGGAATATCGCTCGCGAAACCGAAGCCGACACTCCCGGAGATTGATGGAATCACAGCATTCCGTTAATCCAGCTCGAAGCACGATTGGCTTGCCAATCTCGTACTGCAAATCATGACCACCACACCCGAAAATATCGAAGCAAAGCCGGATGGCACACCTGACCAAAGCCGCGAATCACTGCGCAAGGCCGCCCTGGAATATCATGAATTTCCGACACGCGGCAAGATTTCGGTCACGCCGACCAAGCCGCTGTCCAACCAGCGTGACCTGGCGCTGGCCTACTCGCCGGGCGTGGCCGCCGCGTGCGAGGAAATCGTGGTCGATCCGGCCAATTCCTTCCGCTACACCGCGCGCGGCAACCTGGTCGGCGTGATCACCAACGGCACCGCCGTGCTGGGCCTGGGCGACATCGGTCCGGCGGCTTCCAAGC
>NZ_JBFTSG010000021.1:0-116315 GCF_056399885.1 Cupriavidus sp. 01L45
CGCCCAGCTGCAAAGCATCAACGTGAACACGCTCAACAACGTCGGCGTGATCGGCTCCGGCTTCGGCCCGCTGAGCATCGACGTCAACCCGTCGCAATGGGCCGCCACCCACGCCAAGGTCTGAACGAAATGCGCCAGGCTCCGTGGAATCCCCTGCGGTTTCCACGGCCGTTGCGCATGCAAAGGCAGTGCCTCGGAGGTAAAACCCGTGGCCTATACTGATCTGGATGGGCTTGCCGCATCACCCGCACCCACCCGGCGAGCGCTGGACAACCCGGCCCTCGCCATCAAGCAGGAGGAAGTCATGGCCGTCATCGTCATCAAGGATTTGCCAGACAGCGTGGATCTCGACAAGGAAGCCATGGTGGCAATCACAGGCGGCGCGAGAGTTCGCGCCGGGCATGCATGGACGCCGCGCAAGGCAGGGGGAGGCATGCGCGTCATCAGCTATCCGGGGGGCTTTCCAGGCCAGCCGCTGGCAGGTACGCAGGAGCGGCCGGCCACGGACATCAAGCGCAAGTAAGCAGAATCAGAAGCGCAAGGCAGCGATATTCTGCCCTCCGCGCCCGCTGCCCTGTCGGCAGCGGGCGTCAGTGCTTTTTGGGGGGGGGGTTGACGTTGATTCCTGTTGCTTGACGTCAAAGACTTCAAAGTCAGGGGCCTGAAGTCAACGACGGTCCCCCTCTGCCAGTATCAGCGCGGTGCGTTGCGCTCGATCCAGGCTTCGAAGGTCGTCAGGTATTTGCCCAGGAAGCCGCGAGTGGATTCGTTGGCGATGCCGCCTTGTTCGTCGAACAGTTTATCGACACCGCTGATATAGGCTTCCGGCTGCTGCAGCACGGGGATATTGAGGAAGACGAGCGACTGGCGCAGGTGGTGATTGGCGCCGAAACCGCCGACGGCGCCCGGCGACGCGCTGATCACACCGCCCGGCTTGCCGTCCCAGGCACTCTTGCCATAGGGGCGGGAGCCGACGTCGATGGCATTCTTGAGTGCCGCCGGCACCGAGCGGTTGTATTCCGGCGTCACGAACAGCACGGCATCGGCACGGCGGATGCGATCACGAAAGACCACCCACGGCGCGGGCGGGCTGGCGTCTTCGTCCTGGTTGTACAGCGGGAGCTGCCCGATCTCGATGATCTCGAGCTTGATGCCTGCCGGCGCCATCGCGGCCAGCGCCAGCGCGAGCTTGCGGGTGAAGGAGTCCTTGCGCAGGCTGCCTACCAGTACGGCTACGTCACGGGGAGTACTCATCGCGATTCCTTTCTCGTTCACTGCACCATGGGTGGCAGGACACAACCGTCCCGGTCGGCACAGACAGCGTGCTGCGCGCAGCGGCAGGTCCAGACGACACTCTAATCCATTTGCGGGAAAGGAACCGCCCGGCACGTGCCTACAGCGACGCGAGGGGATGTCCGCCGTGCGCCCAGGGACTGTCGAAGAAGGCGCGCACGCGTTCGCGGCTTACCTCATCCAGGCGCGCCGGCTGCCACTTGGGCGCATGGTCCTTGTCGACCGCCAGTGCACGAATGCCCTCGACGCCATCGCCTTGACGGAACACGTAGTACATCATGTCCAGCTCCATGCGCAGTTCGTCTTCCAGCGACATGGTGCGGGCGCGGCGGATTTGCTCCAGCGTGACATTCAGCATCAGCGGCGAGCGTGCGCGCAGCATGGCGGCTGTCTGCGCGGCCCAGTCGGAGCCGGCATCGCTGACGGCAGCCAGGATGTCGATCACCGAGGCAGCGGCGAACAGACGGTCGATATCATCCTGCAGCGCGGCCAACTGGCTTTCCCCCGGCGGGCAGGCTGCACGGTGCGCGGCGGTGGCCTCGTCGATGCATGCCAGCACGGCGTCGCCATTGGCGAAGTCGCGGGCACGCAGGGTGTCCACCAGCTCGGCCATCGCATTGCCCGGCAGGTAGGCATCGGCCAGGCCGGCATGCAGTGCGTCGGCGGCATGGATCATGGCGCCGGTCAGGCCCAGGTATTCGCCCAGGCGGCCTGGCGTGCGCGACAGGAACCAGCCGCCGCCCACGTCGGGAAACAGGCCGATATTGGTTTCGGGCATGGCCATCTTGGTCCGCTCGGTCACCAGCCGGCGGCGCGCACCTTGCGAGATGCCCATGCCGCCGCCCATCACCACGCCATCCATCAACGCGATATAGGGCTTGGCATACCGATGGATCAGGTGATTGAGCGCGTACTCCTCGACAAAGAACTGGTCGAGCGAAGGATCGCCGGCCTGCGCGGCCTTGTGGAAGAAGCGAATGTCGCCGCCGGCGCAAAAGGCCTTGCCGCCAGCGCCGGCGATGACCACCGCCACCACCTCGGGCGCCACCGCCCAGTCATTGAGCGCCGTGGTAATGGCGCGAATCATCTCCAGCGAAAGCGCGTTGAGCGCCTGGGGCCGGTTCAGCGTCAGGTAGCCGATACCGCCGCGAATCTCGCTTGCGACCAATTCAGTCATGTCTCTTTCTCCGCGAATGCAACCCGCAACTTTACACCAGCCGCGCCGCAGGCCGCACCCGCCGGCACATGGCGCGCGGCGTGCCGCTCAGCGCCGCCGCGCGCCATCCGCTCAGACCACCCGGAACGCCGACATCAGCCCTGTCAGGCGCTGCGCCTGGTCTTCCAGCGATGCCGCGGCGGCGGCTGCCTGCTCGACCAGCGCGGCGTTCTGCTGGGTCATGCCGTCCATCTGCGCCACCGCCTGGTTGACCTGCTCGATCCCGCGCGATTGCTCGTCGGAGGCCGAGCTGATGCCGCCCATGATGCCGCTCACGCGCCGCACCGCATTTACCATCTC
This sequence comes from Cupriavidus sp. 01L45, assembly GCF_056399885.1. Taxonomy (NCBI): domain Bacteria; kingdom Pseudomonadati; phylum Pseudomonadota; class Betaproteobacteria; order Burkholderiales; family Burkholderiaceae; genus Cupriavidus; species Cupriavidus sp. 01L45. Next base: position 2,810 of record NZ_JBFTSG010000021.1, read on the forward strand.
CTGCATCACCTGCCCCGCCTGATCCACCATCTCGCCGCCGGCGCGCACCCGGGACACCGAATCGCCGATCAGCGTGCGGATCTCCTTGGAAGCGCCCGCGCAACGTTGCGAAAGATCGCGCACATCACCCGCCACCACCGCGAAGCCGCGCCCGTGCTCGCCGGCTCGCGCAGCCTCCACCGCCGCGTTGAGCGCGAGGATATTAGTCTGGAACGCAATTTTCTCAATCACGTCGATGATGTCCACGATCTTGTTGGCGCTGGCATCAATGGCTTGCATCGTGCTTGCCACCCGCGCCACAGCGTCGCTGCCGCGCTCCGCCAGGCCGGTGGCATCGCTGGCAAGGTCGTTGGCCTCGCGCGCGCTGTCGGCGTTCTGGCGTACCGTGCCCGTGAGCTGCTCCATGCTGGATGCGGTCTCTTCCAGCGACGCGGCTTGCTGCTCGGTGCGCTGCGAGAGATCGCTGTTGCCGCTGGCGATCTGCTTGCTGGCGGCGGCAATCGAGTCCGCGCCACCGCGCACATCGCTCACCATCGCGGCCAGGCTCGCCTGCATGCGGCCGAGCATGGCCAGCATCCGGCCTGTCTCGCTGCGCTCGCCCTCGGCGCTCAAACCCGCGCCATCGGACTTAGCGCCAAGATCGCCGGCCGCGATGCGTTCGAAGCGTGCGATGGCCGCATCGAGGGGACCCACGATGGAGCGGCGCAAGCGCCAGGCCACCACCGTGCTGAAGCACAGCCCGAGCGCCAGCACGCCAATCGAGAGCGAGCGCAACGTGGTGTAGCGCTCCTGCGAACCGTGATAGACCGCCTCCGCGCTGGCGACCTGTAGCCTGCCCAGCTCGGTGTTGACGGCGGTAAAAGCGATATCGAGCTTGGGAATGGTTTCCAGCACGGCACGCATCACGGCCTCGCGGTCCCCTTGATGCAGCGCTGCGATCATCGGTGAGACGCCTTGCGTGAACAACGCTTCACGCCTGGCGGCAACTTCCTCGGCGGCCTTGGCTTCCTCGGGCGAACGCGGCAGCGCCAGGTAAGCCTTCCAGGCGGCGTCCGACTGGCGCGCAAAGCCCTCTGCGGTAGCGGCACGCGCACGCGCATCGGCCGGGTCGGCGGCAAAGGTGGCCTGGTCCAGCAAGACGCGAACGAGCAACTGGTTCGAGCGTGCCTCTGCCAGATTCACGGCGGCGGCGAGCTGCTGCTGGTAGATCTGCCGGGTGGCGTCATTGCTGCACGACATGCCGAGCCAGCCTACGGCACCGACAACCAGCAACAACATATTGGTAACAACAGTCAAAATCCACAATCTAGTACCGATGGTGGTGTTGCGAAACATGAGGGCTCCCCGTTGGAATTAGCGCTGACGCGGCTCTGTTTTCAGCCGCCCTGCTATAACGGCGCCACGCTTGCCGGCTTGACCCCACGCGCATGGATATTCAGTCGTGCAAAATGATCAGGAATGCAAATGTGCGTCACAAGCATTACTGAGTGCATCGGCGTGCGCATTTGGCAACGCCACACGGGCGTATAGAGGGCCGCCTCCAGACAAAACACCCTGAATCGCGCAACATTGCCCGGATGAAACCGTCAACAATCGATCCCGGCCTGATCCTGCTGGCGTTCGCGCCGGCCTTCCTGCTGACCATCGGCGCGGAGGCGTGGTACTGGGCGCGGCGCGATCCCGCCGTCTACAGCTTGCGCGATACCGTTTCCAACGCGGCGCTGGCGCTGATGCATCAGGCGTCGGATGCCTTTTTCCTCTGGCTGATGGTGCGCACGGTCTACACCTGGAGCTACCAGCACGGGTTGAAGGCGATGCCGCAAACCCTGTGGTCGTTTCTTCTGCTGCTGCTATTGCAGGACTTTCTCTATTACTGGTTTCATCGCGCCAGCCATCGGGTGCGCTGGATGTGGGCCTCGCACGTCACCCATCATTCCTCCGAGGGCATGAATTTCTCGACGGCCTTCCGGCAGAGCCTGACTTATCCGCTTTCGGGAATGTGGCTCTTCTGGATTCCGCTGGCGCTGATCGGCTTCACGCCCGACTGGGTGATCCTGGCGGTGGGGCTGAACCTCGCATTCCAGTTCTTTGTGCATACGCGGCTGGGCGGCCGCTGGCACCGGCTTGAATGGCTGGTCAATACGCCCTCGGTCCACCGTGTGCACCATGCCAGGAACCCGCAGTACATCGACCGCAACTATGCGGGCGTGCTGACCGTGTGGGACCGGATGTTCGGATCCTTCGTGCCTGAGCAAGCGCCGCCCGAGTACGGCATAACCCGAGGCATTGCCAGCCATAACCCGCTCACCCTCACCTTCCACGAATGGCGCGACATGTTCGCCGACGCATGGCGCCACCGGGATCCGCGCCATCTCTGGAAGCCGCCGGAGTGGCGCAATCCGCGCGAAGCGGCCGCCAAGCTGGCGCCGCCCGGCGCGGCGTTTGGAGCGGATCGCAGCCAGAATGCCCGACAGCCCCGATAACCCCGAAAAACGGGCAACAAAAAACCGCGCACAAGGCGCGGTTTTTTGTTGGCAAGACTGCCCGAGGCGAAACGCTTACGCGGTTTCGCGCGAAGCACGCTTACGCTCGTGCTCCTTCAGGTGACGCTTGCGCAGGCGGATGCTCTTCGGCGTGATCTCGACCAGCTCGTCGTCGGCGATGAATTCCACCGCGTATTCCAGCGACATCTGGATCGGCGGCACCAGGCGCACGGCTTCGTCGGTACCCGAGGCGCGCACGTTGGTCAGCTGCTTGCCCTTGATCGGGTTCACGACCAGGTCATTGTCGCGGCTATGGATGCCGATGATCATGCCTTCGTACAGCGCATCGCCCGGCTTGACGAACATGCGGCCGCGGTCCTGCAGCTTCCACAGTGCGTAGGCCACGGCATCGCCGTCGTCCTGCGAGATCAGCACGCCGTTGTGGCGCTCACCCAGGCCGCCTTCGCGCACGGGCGCGTAGTCGTCGAAGATGTGGCTGATCAGGCCGGTGCCGCGCGTCAGCGTCAGGAACTCGCCCTGGAAGCCGATCAGGCCGCGTGCCGGAACGCGGTACTCGAGGCGGGTGCGGCCCTTGCCGTCCGATGCCATGTCGAGCAGTTCGCCCTTGCGGCGGCCCAGTTCTTCCATCACGCTGCCCTGGTGGCCGTCTTCGACGTCCACGGTCAGCAGTTCGTACGGCTCGTGCTTGACGCCGTCAATTTCCTTGAACACCACGCGCGGGCGCGACACGGCCAGCTCGTAGCCTTCGCGGCGCATGTTTTCCAGCAGGATGGTCAGGTGCAGTTCACCGCGGCCCGACACTTCGAAGATGGTGTCGTCGCCGGTTTCGGCCACGCGCAGCGCCACGTTCGACTTCAGTTCGCGGTCCAGGCGCTCGCGCAGCTGGCGGCTGGTCACGAACTTGCCTTCGCGGCCTGCCAGCGGCGAGGTGTTGACGCAGAAGTTCATGGTCAGCGTGGGCTCGTCCACCTTCAGCATCGGCAGCGCGTCCTGCGCGTCCGGTGCGCACACGGTACAACCGATGCCCAGTTCTTCGATGCCGTTGATCAGCACGATGTCGCCGGCTTCGGCTTCCGCCACGATTTCGCGCTCCAGGCCCTGGAACTTCAGCACCTGGTTGATACGACCCTTGATGGGGTTGCCTTCGGGGCCGAACTTGACCACCACGTCTTGCAGCGAGCGAGCGCGGCCACGCGAAATGCGGCCCACGCCGATCTTGCCGACATAGCTGTTGTAATCGAGCGAGATGATCTGCAACTGCAGCGGGCCATCCGGGTTGTCGTCACGGACGGGCACCTTGGACAGCACCGTCTCGAACAGCGGCTTCATGTCGCCTTCGCGCACGTCGTCGGTCAGGCCGGCGTAGCCGTTCAGGCCCGAAGCGTAGATCACCGGGAAGTCGAGCTGTTCGTCGGTGGCGCCCAGCTTGTCGAACAGGTCGAAAGTCTGGTTGATCACCCATTCCGGACGCGCGCCCGGACGGTCGACCTTGTTGATGACCACGATCGGCTTCAGGCCCAGCGCCAGCGCCTTGCGCGTGACGAAACGGGTCTGCGGCATCGGGCCTTCAACGGCGTCGACCAGCAGCAGCACGCCGTCGACCATCGACAACACGCGCTCCACTTCACCGCCGAAGTCGGCGTGGCCAGGGGTGTCGACGATATTGATATGGGTGCCGTTGTATTCGACAGCGCAATTCTTCGCGAGGATGGTGATCCCGCGTTCCTTTTCAATGTCGTTCGAATCCATCACGCGCTCGACCACTTGCTGGTTGTCGCGGAAGGTGCCTGCCTGGCGCAGGAGTTGGTCGACCAGAGTGGTCTTGCCATGATCGACGTGAGCGATGATGGCGATATTGCGGATGGCGCGGGTCATTGCAGCGTCTCGCTTTGGGGGCTGAGCATCAAAAGATAACCCGAAATTATAGCATGTTGCGGCGCAAAACCCGAGGCCGACATTCGGACACTTCTTACCCACCCCGCTCGACTGGATTTGGATTATTGCGTCATTAGCAATAACAAATTGCCCTCCTTGCGATTAGCAAATCGTGAACATATAGTTGCCACGACAAACATTGCAGCGACAAGCACCCGAGCGAGATGTCCGAGCAGACCCAATCCACTCCCGATGACACCCACCCCTTCGACCCGGCCGAATATTGCATGGGCGAAAGCGTGGGCTACCTGATGGCGCGCGCCAAGAACGTGTTGTCGCACGAGGTGGAGCAGGAGGTGACCGGCCTGGACATCACGCATGCCCAGGCAACCTGCCTGATGATGCTGGCCGCTGGCCGTGGCAGCACGGTGACCGACCTGGGCCGGGAACTCAACACGGACATGGGTTCTGTCACGCGCCTGCTCAGCCGCATGGAGAAACGCGGCCTGATCGAGCGCCAGCGCAGCGATGCCGACCGGCGCGTGGTCGACCTGTCGATCACGCCCGCCGGCCGGATCCTGGTGGACGAGTTGCCCCGGATCTACTGCCGCGTGCTGAACCGGCATTTCAAGGGCTTTTCCGATACCGAGTTGCAGACCTTCCGCTCGATGCTGCACCGGATCATCAGCAACAACAGCGGCTAGCCGGCGTAACAGACGCGCCTTTGCCAAGCCTCCCGGCCGCCGCCGCCCCGACCTCTCGAATAAAAGAACAAACAACAAGGCTCTGTCGTTCCGCACCCAGATGAATCAAGCTCTCTTCTCTCTCGCCCTGTCGCCGCGCGCAAGCGCGGCGGGCCGCCGGGCCGGCACGCTGGCGCTGACGGCGCTCGCGGCCGCGGTTCTTGCGGGTTGCGCCGCGTTCGGCAATTCGCACAGCACGCAGACGGTCACCGCCCCTGGCGCTCTTGCCAGCGCCCAGTCCCTGCCCTCGCAGCACGGCCAATGGCCCTCGCTCGACTGGATCGACCAGTTCAAGGATGCGCAGTTGCGCGGCCTGGTCGACGAGGCGGTGAAGGACAGCCCTAACCTGCAAGCCGCTTTCGCCCGCGTGGAAGCCTCGCGCGCGATCGCCGACGCCACCCGCAGCGCCCTGTATCCACAGGTCGACCTCCAAGGCAGCCTGGTACGCCAGCGCTTTTCCGAGACAGACCTGTTTGAAGGCACGCCGCTGGCCGGTTCGTGGCAAAACCAGACACGCCTGCAAGCCGGCCTGTCGTACGACTTCGATTTCTGGGGCAAGAATCGCGCGGCGCTCGAAGCCGCGCTGTCCGACGATCGCGCCATTGAGGCCGAAAGCCAGGCCTCGCGCCTGATCCTGACCACATCCGTGGCCCGCACCTATGCGCGCCTTGCCGCCTTGTACGCGCAACGCGACGTGGCCGAGCGCGCTATCGCCCAGCGGCGCGGCCTGACCCAGTTGTCGAGCGAGCGTCTCAGCGCCGGGCTGGATACCCAGGTGGAAACCACCCAGGCACGCGGCACGGTGGCTTCGGCGCAAACCGACCTGCTGCGCGTGGACGAAGACATCACGCTGGCGCGCAACCAGCTCGCCGCCCTGTTGGGCAAGGGCCCGGACCGCGGCCTGGCGATCCAGCGCCCGACCATCCTGGCGCAAGACACACCGCAACTGCCGGACAACCTCACCATCGACTTGCTGGGCCGCCGCCCCGACCTGGTTGCAGCCCGCTGGCGCGTCGAGGCCAGTAGCAAGGATATCGAGGTGGCGCGCGCGGAATTCCTGCCCGCCGTCAGCCTGACCGCCTTCGCCGGCGTCGCCTCGCTGGACCCCGCCAACCTGCTGATGAGTATCAGCCGCACCTTCGGCATCGGCCCGGCCATCCGCCTGCCGATTTTCCAGGGTGGCAAGCTGCGCGCCAACCTGAAGGGCAAGTACGCGCAATACGACCTCGCCGCGGCAAACTACAACCAGACGCTGGTCGACGCGCTGCGCGAAACCGCCGATACGGTCGCCAGCATCCGCAGCGTGGACACGCAGATCACGGCCCAGCGCGAAGCACTGGCCCTGGCCGAGCGGGCTTACTCGCTGGCCACCATCCGCTACAAGGCCGGACTGGGCACGCAGCTCACCGTGCTCAATGCCGAAAGCAATGTGCTGCAGCAGCGCCGCCTTGCCACCGACCTGCAGGCGCGCCGCCTGGATCTGCAAGTGGGCCTGATGAAAGCGCTCGGCGGGGGCTACCAGGAACAAGCCGAAGGCACGCCAAAGCCGGCCGAGGCACGCGGCTAAGCCCGCCCTCGCAGCGCAGGCACAGACAACAAGAACAGACCAACGGTACCGACAGCATTCTTCAAAGACGATCATGAGCGATAACAAGCAAGCGGCCCAGACTCCCGCCTCCCAGGCGGCCCCCGTCAACAACAACGGCAAGCGCAAGCGCCTGCTGCTTTCCCTGACCGCCGCGGTAGTGGTGGCCGGCGTGGGCTACGGCGTTTACTGGGGCCTGTACGCGCGCCATTTCGAAAGCACCGACGACGCCTATGTGGCGGGTAATGTCGTGCAGGTTACGCCGCTGGTGGGCGGCACCGTGATCTCGATCGCGGCCGACGACACGCAACTGGTCACTGCCGGTCAGCCCTTGATCCAGCTCGACCGCGCCGACTCGCAGGTCGCCCTGGAACAAGCCGAAGCGCAGCTGGCGCAAGCCGTGCGCGAGGTCCGCACCCTCTACGTCAACAACGGTTCGCTGGCAGCCAACGTGGCGATGCGCGAGGCCGATGTGGCCAAGGCGAAGGAAGATCTCAGGCGGCGCATGGCCATCGCCAACTCCGGCGCGGTGTCGGGTGAAGAAATTTCGCACGCCCAGACGGCGCTGACGGCAGCCCAGTCGGCGCTGTCGGCAACACGCGAGCAACTGGCGTCCAACAAGGTGCTGACCGACCAGACCACGGTGGAGAAGCATCCCAATGTGCAGCGTGCCGCGGCCAACCTGCGTGCCGCCTACCTCGCGTTCGCGCGCTCGACCCTGCCGGCGCCGGTGACGGGCTACGTGGCCAAGCGTTCGGTGCAGGTGGGCCAGCGCGTGGCACCGGGCGCGCCGCTGATGGCCGTGGTGCCGCTGGACCAGGTGTGGATCGACGCCAACTTCAAGGAAGTGCAGATCACGCATATGCGTGTTGGCCAGCCGGTCACGCTGGAGGCCGACCTGTACGGATCCAAGGTGACTTACAACGGCAAGGTAGAGGGTTTCTCGGCCGGTACCGGCTCGGCCTTCTCGCTGCTGCCGGCGCAGAATGCCACCGGCAACTGGATCAAGGTGGTCCAGCGCCTGCCGGTGCGTATCGCGCTGGATCCGAAGCAGCTGAAGGACCACCCGCTGCGTGTCGGCCTGTCGATGAACGTGACCGTCGACGTGCGCAAGGAGGAAGGCGCTGCGATGTCCAGCACCACGGTCGCCCGGCCGATGCAGACCGACGTCTATGAAAAGGTCGCGCAGGACGCCGACGCGCTGATCGCCCGCATCATCTCGCTGAACAATGGCGGCCGCCATGCGGCCGAACCCATGGCAGCGCCGGTTGCAGCCCCCGCCTCGGCCAAGCCCGCCAACACCTGAACATGGCCACCTCCATCCCCGCGCGCGACGGCGCCGCTCCCGGCGCCCCCGCGCCGGCTGCGCGCCCTGCCGCGCCAGTACCGCTCTCGGGCGGCAAACTGATCATCGGCACCATCGCGCTGTCGCTGGCCACGTTCATGAACGTGCTCGACTCGTCCATCGCCAACGTGTCGATTCCGGCGATTTCGGGCGACCTCGGCGTGGCGCCCAACCAGGGCACCTGGGTCATCACCTCGTTCGCGGTGGCCAACGCGATCTCGGTGCCGCTCACAGGCTGGCTGACAACGCGCTTCGGGGCGGTACGGCTGTTCATCACCTCGATCCTGCTGTTCGTGCTCTCGTCGTGGCTGTGCGGCGTCGCGCCCAACCTGGAAGTCCTGCTGGCGGCGCGCGTGCTGCAAGGCGCCGTGGCCGGGCCCATGATCCCGCTGTCGCAATCGCTGCTGCTATCGAGCTATCCACCGCAGAAGAGCACCATGGCGCTGGCGCTATGGGGCATGACCACCCTGGTGGCGCCGATCATGGGGCCGCTGCTGGGCGGCTGGATCTCAGACAACATGACCTGGCCGTGGATCTTCTACATCAACATCCCGGTGGGCCTTGGCGCTGCCTATGCCACCTGGGCGATCTACCGCGATCGCGAAACGCCCGTCAAGATCCTGCCGATCGACCGGATCGGGCTGGCGCTGCTGGTGATCTGGGTGGGGTCGATGCAGCTCATGCTCGACAAGGGCAAGGAGCTGGACTGGTTCCACTCGACCTCGATCGTGGTGCTGACCGTGGTGGCCATTGTCGGATTTCTGTTCTTCCTCATCTGGGAGAGCTATGAAAAGCATCCGATCGTGGATATCACGCTGTTCAAGGGCCGCAATTTCAGCGCGGGCGTGGTCGCCATCTCGGTCGCGTACGGACTGTTCTTCGGCAACCTGGTGATCCTGCCGCTGTGGCTGCAAACCATCGTCGGCTATACCGCGACCAATGCCGGCATCGTGATGGCGCCGGTCGGGATCTTCGCTATCCTGCTGTCCCCGGTGATCGGGAAGAACCTGCCCAGGATGGATGCCCGCTGGGTCGCCACCGTGGCCTTCATCACCTTTGGCGTGGTCAGCCTCATGCGTTCGGGCTTCACCCTGCAGGTCGATACCCGCTCGCTGATGATCCCGACGCTGATCCAGGGTGCGGCGATGGCGATGTTCTTTATCCCGCKGACCTCGATCATCCTGTCCGGCCAGCCGCCGGAGAAGATCCCGTCGGCCTCGGGCGTCTCCAACTTCGTGCGGATCACCTTCGGCGCGATCGGCGCTTCGATCTCGACCACAATCTGGGAGAACCGCACGGCGATGCATCACGCGCAGCTGGTGGAACAGGTCAACCCTTACAACCCGGCATACGCCGACCAGTTGAATCACCTGACGCAGTTGGGCATGAGCCAGGCCCAGGCCATTGGTCAGATCGAGCGCAGCATTTCGCARCAGGCGGCCATGCTCGGCGCCAACGACATCTTCTGGATCTCGGGCGTGCTGTTCTTCGTGCTGATTGTTTTCGTCTGGCTGACCAAGCCGAAAAAGGGAGGCGAACTTGACGCCTCCGCCGCCGGGGCGCACTAAGCCAAGCGAGTGCTTCGCGCCCCCGGGCCAGGCCGGTGCCCTCACAGGCATCGGCCTCCCCCCCAATCGCCAATCGCCGGCGTACCTGCTCGACCCTCCCCTACCGGTTCAAGCCGGCAGGATTTCCTGCACCACGAATTCGACTGACTGCGCACCATCGGCGACGGGCAGGCGAACATGCCATCCAGTTGGCGTCCCTAGCAACGCCATGCCGGCGGGCGACAGGACAGACAGCTGTCCGCGCCGGAAGTCCGCCACATCGGGGTAGACGATGCGCCAGACAAAGTGCTCGCGGTGCTGCGCCTCAATGCAGAGAAAAGGTGCATTCAGCGTGACCACCTCGCGCGGCCGGTTGGCGGAGGCGCCGACCACGGCACGTCCGATGACTTCGCGGATGGACTTGCGCTGGAGCGCCGCCGTCCGTTGATCGGCGGCGAGCGCATTCAGGCGTTCGATATCGCAGGGGGTGAGGAAAACTGTCTTTCGCATGCCGACTCCCGGTGTCAACGCGCGCGACGTGGTCGCGCGTGTGGCATTTGGCTTCTGGGGGGAGCGAGGTTCGGCCCGGTGCGCTGCGCTTCGACGCGCCTTGCAGGCGGATCAGGCAGCGTACCGGGCGGCAGCGAGCGAGGCGGCTGTTGCCGCGCGTAAGAGCAGGAAGAGGCGGTTCACGAAGGCTCTGCAGTCGTGCCGCGTGTGCCCGGACGCAGGATGCGCCGGGTTGCGCGACAGATATTTTATATTTAAACAAATATCCGCCACAAAGGAAAGGCATCGCGCCAACCCTGCGCGCTTTCGCCGCGGCTCTCGTGATGTGAAGCGGCCTTTTTGCGCGATGCAACACGTTGGTAGCACCAAAGTCAGGCCGATGCGCCATTCGGAGCAGGGTCGGGCGCCCGCCTCCCTTATAGCTTGACCAGCCGCTCGGGACGGAGCGCCCCTTCGCGCATGCGTGCCACGCCCAACAGGCGTTGCGGTGCATCGCCATAGACGCGGGCAAGCTCGTCCTCCGCCAGCGCGGTGCCGGCAGGCAGGTCGCGCTGCGCAATACGCTGCCCCTGCAGGAAGCGTCCCATCGCCGCCGCATCGAGCGTCACCGGAACGCAGCGCTGCAACAAGGCATCGACCGGAGCCAGCAACGCCGGGCGTTCGTCATCGCCGTGCTGTTCGATCTGTTCCAGCGTGACCGCGCCGGCCAGGCTCAGGTCGCCAACCGCGGTGCGGCGCAAGCCGGTCAGGTGCGCGCCACAGCCCAGCGCCTCGCCGATATCTTCGGCCAGGGTGCGGATATAGGTGCCCTTGCTGCAAGTCACGCGCATGCTGAAGGTGGGTGCCAGCGGCAAGCCGCACTCCAGCAGCGTGATTTCGCGAATGGTGACGCGGCGCGCCGCGCGCTCCACTGTCTGGCCCGCGCGCGCGTACTCGTACAACGGGCGCCCGTCTTTCTTCAGCGCGGAATGCATCGGCGGCACCTGCTCGATTTCTCCCGCAAAGCGCGTCATGGCTTCTCGCAGTGCCTCCATGTCACACGTCACCGGGCGTTCCACAATCGCCTCGCCTTCGGCATCGCCGGTGGCGGTCTTGATGCCCAGGCGCACGACCGCCTCGTAGGTCTTGTCGGCCTCAAGCAGGTCCTGCGAAAACTTGGTCGCCTCGCCGAAGCACAACGGCAACAGCCCGGTGGCAAGCGGGTCGAGCGTGCCGGTATGGCCGGCCTTGAGCGCGCGCAGCAGGCGCTTGGCACGCACCAGCGCATCGTTGGACGACAGGCCGAGCGGCTTGTCGAGCAGCAGTACACCATGCACCTCGCGGCGGGGCTGCCGGGGCGGGCGGTTGTTTTGGGGATCGGTCATGACGGGAGCAATGTGGCGCCGGCGGGATTCCGAGCCCGGCGCGACAAACGGAAACAAGACAAGCGGGAACAAGAAAACGGCCCGTAATCACGGGCCGTCTTTCAGTCTTCTTTTGCGCGAGTGGAGTTCGCTTCTTTAATCAGCTTGGACATCTCGATCGCCTGTTCCACCGAGGTATCGTGGAAAAAGCGCAGCGTCGGCACCGTATGGATATGCAGCCGCTTGTAGAGCAGCGAATGCAGGTAGCCGGACTTTTCGTTGAGGATGCCTTCCACTTCCGCGGCGTCGGCCGCCAGCACAGTGAAGTACACCTTGGCGTGCGCGTAGTCGGGGGTCAGCGTGACCGACTGCAGTGTGACGAGCCCCAGGCGGGGATCGCGCAGCTCACGCTGGATCATCTCGGCCAGGTCGCGCTGGATCTGGTCGGAAATCCGGAGATTACGGGAGGAGATACTGCCTTTCTTGGCCATTCAATACGCTTCTGTCGAGAAGGGCAGCGGCGGGCCAGTTGGCCCGCCGCCCGCAACACGCCTTACAGCGTGCGCGCCACCTCGGTGATTTCATACACTTCGAGCTGGTCGCCTTCCTGAACGTCGTTGAAGTTCTTGATCGACAAACCGCACTCGAAGCCTTGCTTGACTTCCTTGACGTCGTCCTWGAAGCGCTTGAGCGAATCGAGCTCGCCGGTATGGATGACCACGTTGTTACGCAGCACCCGCACCAGGGCGGTACGCTTGACCATGCCATCGGTGACCATACAGCCAGCCACCGCACCGATCTTCGGCACACGGAATACCTGGCGCACCTCGACCGTACCCAGCGTGACTTCGCGCTTTTCCGGAGCCAGCATGCCCGACATTGCCGCCTTGATCTCGTCTACCGCATCGTAAATGATGTTGTAGTAGCGGATATCGATGCCGTTGTTCTCGGCCAGCTTGCGCGCGCCAGCATCGGCACGCACGTTGAAGCCGATGATGACCGCCTTCGAGGCCGTGGCCAGGTTGACGTCCGACTCCGAGATGCCGCCCACGCCACCGTGCACGATCTGCACGCGCACTTCTTCGGTCGACAGCTTCTGCAGCGATTGCACCAGCGCTTCCTGCGAACCTTGAACGTCGGCCTTGACGATCAACGGCAGCGTCTGCACTTCGCCTTCGCTCATCTGCTCCAGCATGGTTTCGAGCTTGGCCGCCTGCTGCTTGGCCAGCTTGACGTCGCGGTACTTGCCTTGGCGGAACAGCGCGATTTCGCGCGCCTTGCGCTCGTCCGGCAGGACCAGGACTTCTTCACCGGCGGCCGGCACTTCGGACAGGCCCTGGATCTCGACCGGAATCGAGGGACCCGCTTCCTTGGTCGGCTTGCCGGTTTCGTCCAGCATGGCACGGACACGGCCGTATGCGCTGCCAGCCAGCACCACGTCGCCACGCTTGAGCGTGCCGCTGGTGACCAGAATGGTCGCGATCGGGCCCTTGCCCTTGTCCAGCTGGGCTTCCACCACCAGGCCCTTGGCCGGGGCATCCACCGGAGCGCGCAGTTCCAGCACTTCGGCCTGCAGCAGCACTTGCTCCAGCAGATCGTCGATGCCCGCGCCGGTCTTGGCGGATACCGGAACGAACGGCGAATCACCGCCGTACTCTTCCGGCAGCACCTGCTCGGCCACCAGTTCCTGCTTGACGCGGTCCGGGTTGGCTTCAGGCTTGTCGATCTTGTTGATCGCCACAACGATGGGCACGCCCGCCGCCTTGGCGTGGGCGATAGCTTCCTTCGTCTGCGGCATCACGCCGTCGTCGGCCGCCACCACCAGGATCACGATGTCGGTTGCCTTGGCGCCACGGGCACGCATGGCCGTGAAGGCCTCGTGACCCGGGGTGTCCAGGAAGGTGATCACGCCGCGTTCGGTTTCCACATGGTAGGCACCGATGTGCTGCGTAATACCGCCGGCTTCGCCCGCCGCCACCTTGGCACGACGGATGTAGTCCAGCAGCGAGGTCTTGCCGTGGTCGACGTGACCCATCACGGTCACCACCGGCGGACGCGGCAGCTGCTCGGCGTCGGTGTGGTCTTCGCCACCCACCACCAGCAGCGCTTCCGGATCGTCCAGCTTGGCGGCAAACGCCTTGTGGCCCATTTCTTCCACCACGATCATGGCGGTTTCCTGGTCCAGCACCTGGTTGATGGTCACCATCTGGCCGAGCTTCATCATCTGCTTGATGACCTCGGATGCCTTGACGGCCATCTTGTGGGCGAGATCCGCCACCGAGATGGTTTCCGGCACGTGCACTTCGCGCACCACCGGTTCCGTCGGCGCCTGGAAATTGGTGCCGCGATCATCCTGCTGGTGACGGTTGCCACGACCGCGCGGACCGCCGCGCCAGCCGCCAACGCCACCCGACGAATCGCCGCGAGTCTTCAGGCCGCTGCCCTTCTTCTTCGAGCCTTCGTCCTGCCAGGTCGAGGACGTACCAGCCTTCACTACCTTGCCGGTCTTCTTGTCGACGGTGGTGGTGGCGGTGGTCGTCGTCGTTGCGGGCTTCTTGTCGTCTTTCTTGACTTCGGTGCCCGGTGCCTTGACCGGCTTGTGCAGGGTACCGGTCTGCTCGGCCTTTTTCTCTTCGGCCTTGCGTTCCGACGGCGCCTTGAGCACGCGCGCCGGCGCATTCAGCATCTGCTGAATGGCTCGCGCCTCGGCTTCGGCGGCCTCGCGGCGCTTGCGCGCTGCGTCCTGCTCTGCACGCGCCTTGTCGGCAGCCTGCTTGGCATCGTCGGCGGCCTTCTGCGCGGCAGCGCGCTCGGCGGCCAGACGGACCTTTTCGTCCTCGGCCTTCTTGCGCGAGTCGTCGTCTTCCGGCGCCTTGGCGGTAGCGGCGGCGCGCAGGGCAGCGGCTTCCTCTTCCGCCTTGCGGGCGGCGAGCTCAGCCTGGCGGCGTTCTTCCGCCTCCAGTGCTTCCTGCTTGGCACGGCGCTCGGCTTCCTCGCGTTCAGCCGCCTCCTGGCGTGCCTTCGACTCGGCTTCCTGGCGTGCCAGCAACTCGGCCTGCTGACGATCTTCCTCTTCCTGGCGCGCCTGCTCGGCCGCATCGACCTGCAGGTCGGCCACGTCGTGGCCATCGGCGCCCTCGGGCGAAGCCTCGTCGCGCTTGATCAGGACGCGCTTCTTGCGCACCTCGACCTGCACCGTGCGAGTCTTGCCGGTGGAATCAGCCTGGCGGATCTCGGAAGTCTCACGCTTGGTCAGCGTGATCTTCTTGCGCGCGCTGTCATCGGCCGCCCCGTGCGAACGCTTGAGGTAATCCAGCAACTTGGTCTTGTCGGATTCGGTGATGATGTCGTCAGGCGTCACCTTGCCCACCCCAGCTGCCTGCAATTGTTCCAGCAGGGCAGCTGCGCTGCGGCTCAGTTCTGCGGCCAGTTGGGCAACTGTTGTGCTTGCCATTCAAACCCTTTCAATGCTCGGTTTATACGTCGGGACAGTCGTGTGCGGAATGCGCGCTCAGGTAGCCTGAAAAAGCGTTACGTGAGCGTGTCCCTCAGTTAAACCAATGTTCCCGTGCTTTCATGATCAGCGCGCGGGCGTCTTCCTCGCCGAGACCAACCATGTCGACAAGTTCGTCGACGGCCAGCTCGGCCAGTTCGTCACGCGTGTGGATATTGCCTTCAGCCAGCTTGCCGATCAGTTCCGGGGTCAGGCCGTCGAGCGAACGCAGATCCTGCGACACCTCTTCCACCTTTTCTTCCCGGGCCAGTTCCATCGTCAAGAGCGCATCGCGTGCGCGGTTGCGCAGCTCGTTGACGGTATCTTCATCGAAGGCGTCAATCTCCAACATCTCGCTGATGGGCACATAGGCCACTTCTTCCAGCGTGGAGAAACCTTCGTCGATCAAGATGTCAGCCACTTCTTCGTCCACGTCCAGCTTGGCCATGAACAACTTGCGCACCACGTCGCTTTCCTCGGCCTGCTTCTGCGCCGATTCTTCCTGCGTCATGATGTTGATCTGCCAGCCGGTCAGCTCGGACGCCAGGCGTACGTTCTGACCGCTGCGGCCGATGGCGACAGCGAGGTTTTCCTCGTCCACCACCACGTCCATGCTGTGCTTTTCCTCGTCGACAACAATCGACTGTACCTGTGCCGGCGCCAGCGCGCCAATCACGAACTGCGCTGGGTCTTCCGACCACAGCACGATGTCGACCGCTTCGCCGCCGATTTCGTTACGGACCGCGGTCACCCGCGTGCCGCGCACGCCAACGCACGTCCCGATCGGGTCGATGCGCTTGTCATGCGCCACCACGGCGATCTTGGCGCGTACGCCAGGGTCACGGGCAGCCGCCTTGATCTCCAGCAGGCCCTGCTCCATCTCCGGCACTTCATTCTCGAAGAGCTTGATCAGGAACTCGGGCGCGGTACGCGACAGCTCGATTTGCGGGCCGCGTGCGGTGCGATCCACATTCAGGATATAAGCGCGCACACGGTCGCCGGTGCGCAGATTTTCCTTCGGAATGATCTGGTCGCGGGCCAGCAGCGCTTCCACGCGGCCGGACTCGACGATCAGGCCCTTCTTGTCGGCACGCTTGACCGTACCGGTCATGACCTTTTCGCCACGATCGAGGTAATCGTTGAGGATCTGCTCGCGCTCGGCGTCGCGGATCTTCTGCAGGATCACCTGCTTGGCGGCTTGCGCACCGATACGGCCGAACTCGACCGATTCGATCTGCTCTTCGATGAAGTCATCCAGCTCGATGTCCGCATTCTGCTCGCGTGCCTCGAACATGAGGATCTGCTTGTCCGGCTCCTGCAGGCCCTGTTCATCGGGGACCACAAGCCAGCGACGAAACGTCTCGTGCTCACCGGACTCGCGATCGATGGCGACGCGAATGTCCACGTCTTCCTCGAAGCGCTTCTTGGTTGCCGAAGCGAGTGCCGCTTCCAGCGCACCGAATACCACATCCTTGTCGACGTTCTTCTCACGCGCAAGCGCATCGACGAGCAACAGAACTTCGCGGCTCATTGCTTGTTCCCTTTTTTCTGATTTCCTTTGAAGTCGATCACCGGCACCAGGCGTGCGCGATCGACATCGGATATGGCGAATTCCAGCAGTGCCGTGCCATTCTGGCCTTCGAACTCGAGGCCGACCTGCTCCGCCCCCGGCTCGCCGGTGGGCGTCTGCAGGATGCCGACGAAATTCTTCTGGCCATTGATCGGCAGGCGCAGCGTGACCCTGGCTTCCTGACCCGCGAAGCGGACGTAGTCAGCCAGTTTCTTCAGCGGCCGGTCCAGCCCCGGCGAGGACACTTCGAGGCGCTCGTAGTCGATATTCTCGACGGTCAGCACGTGGGTAAGCTGGCGGCTTACCTTCTCGCAGTCCTCAATGACGATGCCGGTTTCAGGCTGATCGATATAGACGCGCATGAGTCCGCCCGGAGCGCGCTCGAGCTCAACCAGCTCGTACCCCATGCCGTTAAGGGTGGTTTCGATCAAATCTGCCAGATGCACTGTATTCCCGAATAATGGCCATCAATACCGTGGCAGACCCAGCCCACCGGCACGGCCGCCTTTGTTGGCGGCTTGCAGCCTGCTTGCCTGCCAGCCATCCCGACCGGCGCGCCGTGAAACACGGCAAGCACACGAAACGGGCGAAGCAAAAAAAAAATGGGCGCAATGCCCATCATTCGCCCACCCTTTTACAGGATGACTTTTGAATAGACTTGGATTATACGCTGTCGCGATGCAAAAGGCAAAGGCACCAGGACTTGGCTTGCCAGGGGCGCGGCCCGGGCCGCGCTTTTCCTTGCGTGGCCGGCCCCGCGCGCACTGCCTTCCCTCGCTTTAGCGATTGCCGTCGCGGCCACCGCCGCCGCGAGGACGGCGATTGCCACTGGGCTTGCCAGCCTGCGGCATCACATTGCCGTTGGCTTCACCACCGCCRCGACGCTGGGAACGGCCTTGGCCGCCACCCATGCCACCCATGCCACCCATACCGCCCATACCACCCATCGGGCCCATGGGTCCRTTCGTGCCTCGGCTGCCCCGGCCACCGCCGCGCCCCGGACCACCAGGACCACGCGGGGAACCCGCCGCGCCACCGCCAAACTTCGTGGTATGCGAGGTGAGCAGCGTCGGGCCGCCGATATAACCCATCGAGGTCTGCATCGGATCTGGCTGACCCCGGCCTGCGCCACTACCGCGCGGGCCATTGTTCCTGTTGACGCGCGGCAGGCCATCCATGCCGGTCGGCATCGGCATGCCGGCAATGGCTGCCTCGGTGCGCTGCTGGCGACCACCCACCTTGGTGCCACCTCTGGGGCCGCCATCACCCTTGCCGGGCGCCTTCAGGCCGATGGACGCCATCAGCGCGCGCACGTCATCCGCGGCGAGTTCCTGCCAGCGGCCGCGCTTAAGGCCGCGGGGCAGCAGGAACTGACCGTACCGGGTGCGAATCAGGCGCGACACGGTCAGGCCGACGGCCTCGAACATGCGGCGCACTTCGCGATTGCGGCCTTCGGTCAGCGCGACGTGATACCAGTGGTTGATGCCCTCGCCACCGCCGTCGGCGATGCGCAGGAAATTGGCTTCACCATCGTCAAGCTTGATGCCATGCAGCAGGCGCTGGCGATCCGCCTCCGCCAGCTCGCCCAGCGTGCGGACCGCATACTCGCGCTCCACGCCGTAGCGCGGATGCATGAACTTGTTGGCGATATCGCCCGAGGAGGTAAAGATCAGCAGCCCTTCGGTGTTGAAGTCCAGGCGGCCCACGGCCACCCATTTCCCTGCCTTGATGCGCGGCAGGCTGTCGAACACGGTCGGACGGCCTTCCGGATCCGACTGGCTGACGATCTCGCCCGCCGGCTTGTGGTAAAGCAGCACGCGCGGCGGCTTGGTCGACACACGGCGATGGATCAGCTTGCCGTTGACGCGGACCTGATCGGCCGGCAGGATGCGTTGTCCAATATGGGCCGGCAGGCCATTGACAGAAACGCGCCCCTGCAGGATCAGCTCCTCCATCTCGCGGCGCGAACCCAGGCCGCCCTCGGCGAGCACTTTGTGCAGCTTGGGCGCATCGTCATCGGCCGAGAGCTCGCGCACCGGCTTTACCTTGGCACGCACACCGCTGGTATCTTCCTGGTCGTACTGGCCGGAGATGACGAAACGAAACAGGTCTTCGCCACCTGCGGCTGCAGCCGCGGGGGCCTTCTCGGGCACGCCCGGAGCCTGGCGCTGCGTGCCGCCCCTGCCTTTGTTTCCTTTGCTTGCCTGGCGCGGGCCACCCTGCTGCCCCTCGGCACTGCCGCGCCTGGCCGCGCCCTGCGGCTGCTGGCCTTGCTGCGGCTTGCGCTTGCGCGCGCCGTTGGAGTTGGCGCGGGCACCGTCGCGCTGGCGCTCTCCAGCGGCTTCGCCGCCGGTTTCGCTCGCACCTTCGGCAGTGTCGCCGCCGAACGCGCGGCGGCCTCGCGGCGCCGGGCGTTCGCCCTGCTGCTCGCCGGCCTGCACGGACTCGCCTTCGGCGGGCTTGCGCTTGCCGCGCGTACGCCCCTTTCTCACGCCATCGCCACGCGCGGATTGCGCGTCCGGTGCGGCTCCCGCGTCCGGACCGCCAGCGAAGGCAAGTGCATCGCCTTCCGCGGCACGCCCGCCATCGCGGTCCTGCGTGGCCTGGCGGCGCGTGGCCACCAGATTGCGCAGGCCACGGCGCAGGCCCTTGCGGCGCGGCGCGCCTTCGGCGCCATTGCCGGCATCGCCGGCCGGCGTATCCGCCTGGCGGACGTCTTGATCAACAGAATCGGACAAGGTATTCACATTCGGATGTTGCATGGTGTTCAGTTGGACACGCGCTCGTCGTGCTCGCTGGGGTGCGCCGGATTCGTCTTGGACGCCCCCGGGACTTCGGACTCCTGCTCGCCGGAGGCCACTTGCTCGTGGTAACCGTTGGCGGGTGCTTCCGTTTGCTCATTTGCTTCGCCGTCGTCGACGGCATCCTCCACGGCTGTGCCGTCAAGCCGCGCCCCCATGGGCCCGGCGGACACCAGTTCGCTCTCCGGCCCATCATCCGGCTCGGACACCGCGGGTACTTCAGCCTCGGGCACGGCTTGCGCTTGCACCGAGGCGTCCTTCTTTTCAAATGCTTCCACCAGTTCGGCGATGCCATCCGTGGCACCGGCATCGAGGACACCGGGGACGGAGCGGGTCAATTCGCCAGCATTGGACACATCGGCGACGGCAGCGCCAGCGCCGCCCGCAGGCTCCTCGCCGGCCTCCGCGAACGCTTCTTCGTCGCTTCCGGCCGGCAAAGCGGGCACAGTGCCCAGGGCCTCGAAATCTATGGGCTCCTGGTTCAGCAGCGCGGCTTGCGTCTGCGCCTGGACATCCTCCAGCGGCGGCAACTCATCTAGCGAGCGCAGGCCAAGGTCATCAAGGAAGTTCTTGGTGGTAGCGTACAAGGCCGGCCGGCCCGGTACGTCGCGGTAGCCGATCACCTCGATCCAGCTACGGTCCTCGAGCTTCTTCACGACTTCGGTGCTCACCGCAACACCGCGGATTTCCTCGATATCGCCCCGGGTGACCGGCTGCCGGTAGGCGATGATCGCCAGCGTCTCCATGACCGCGCGGGAATATTTCGGCGGCTTTTCAGGATTCAGCCGGTCCAGGTATTCGCGCATGACGGGGCGGCTCTGAAAGCGCCAGCCGCTGGCCAGCGCCACGAGTTCCACGCCGCGCTGCTCCCAGTCGCGGCGCAACTCTTCCAGCAGCACCCGAATGGTGTCGGCACCGACGTCGTCGGCAAAAAGCCGGCGCAAGTCATTGACGCGCAAGGGTTCCTGCGCACAAATCAGCGCGGTCTCGAGGACGATCTTCGCCTCTTGGGTATTCATGTGATTGCGTGCAGCCTGTCTTTGCACCTGCGCCCCGGACAAACCCGGACGCACTGGAGATTGCGGGTTCAGCGGTTGGAATTGCCACCGCCATCTGACCGCGCAGCCAACCACAATGCTTGATGCATGCAGTCGTGCGCTTTCTTTTTTGCATCGGGTGCCGGACCTGCCCGGCAGGAGATCGCCCGGCCACCGGCTTTACCTGCCGGTCGACGGAGCCCTTGCGTCGCGCCTTCCCCCTGATGTGGCGGACCTGTCCGGCACGACGTCCGTCGCTCCGGGTGCAAGAAAAATACGGATATCGGGCCTGCTTGGCCTATTTCACCCCGCCCTGCCGTGGCTGGTCTTTTGAACCAAATAATCTTTTGAACCGGACGGCGGATTGGGAACGGTCCCTGGCGGTAATACGTGCTGGAGGGTTCCTGGCATGCATCCCCGAGTGCGAATGCTACCTGACGATGCCACGATGAAATACGCTGCGCGATATCGCTGTTCTTGCGATTGTATGGCATTCCCTGGCAAACCTGCAACCGATTCACACAGGCATCTGCCCGACAAAGTGCGTAATGCGCCATGAAGCGGCGTATCAGAAGACCAGACAGAAGCCGTGCGCGGCCAGCGTCTCTGGCAAAAGCAGCGCGCGCGCCACCCCGACGACACCAAAGGCAGCCACTGCCAAACCGGCAAGGGTACGTACCGCCGGGCGGCRCGACCACTGCCTGAGGTAGCCGGACAGGCCCGAGATAACCAACAGGTTTGGCAAAGTGCCCAGTCCGAACACGGCCATCACCAGCGCACCCGAAGGGGCGTTCCCGGCCAGCAGCGCCATCGCCAGGGCGCCATAGACCATGCCGCATGGTACCAGCCCCCAGGCCAGCCCCATGCCGTAGCGGCGCAGCAGCCGCCCCTGTGGCAGGCCCAAGGGCGCCAGGCGCACGCCCACGGCGGCAAGAAAACGGAGCAAACCGCCAGCGCCGCGCGCGGCAAACCGCTCCAGCCAGCCAGCCCCCACGGCGCGCCCACGCAACATCCATAATCCCGACATCACCAGCATCATGCTGCCGATTCCGAACAGCCAGCGCTGCAGCGGCAAGTACTGGGCCTTCCACACACCGGCGCCCAGGGTACCCAGCAAGGCGCCCAACAGCGCATACATGCTCAGCCGCCCGGCATGCATCACCAGGAGTTCGAGCAGCCAGTGGCCTGGCCGGCGCAGGATGGTGGCCGGCACACGGGCCGTGCCGCCTTGCTCGGCCGCAAGCGCAATGCCGCCACACATGGCCGCGCAATGCACACCACCTAGCAAAGCCAGGGTAAAAACGCTGAAGAGCACGCCTACGGTCAACTTCTCCTCCCAATCACATCGCCTGGCGCGGTAAAATGCGCCCTACGCGCCCCCGCGACTCCAAGAGGCGCTATCAACATGAAGCCCAGCGCCCGCGCACATCCGCGCAATCGCAAATCATGACGACGGGCACGGCAGGCGGCGCCACGCAGATGGCAGGCCCCGCCAGACCCGCGCCAGGCTAATGTGGATAGCGCTTCCAACCGACAGCTCTCAACGTCAAGCTTTCAACTCAATGCGCCTGCCACACGCGCTTGAGTGATTGCGCTAAACCGACAGGCCCCAATTGCTAACATCCATTCCCATTACCGAGATGTCGCCCCGCTGCTCCACTTGCTCGCTGGGACAGCTCTGCCTGCCCGTCGGCATGTCGCAGCAGGACCTCGAAAAAATGGATTCGCTGGTGCAGGAGCGCGTGCGCGTACGCAAGGGCGAGACCCTGTACCGCCTCGGCGATCCGCTCACCGCCGTCTATGCGATCCGCTTCGGCACGCTCAAAACCCACCTGACGATGGAAGATGGCCGCTCGCAGATCACGGGCTTCCACCTCCCCGGCGAAGTCGTCGGGCTCGACGGCCTTGGCGAAATGCAGCACGCGTCCGACGCCACCGCCCTTGAGGATACCGAAGTTTGCGTGGTGCGCTTCGGCGACCTCCAGTCGCTGTCCGGTGCGCTCCCGTCGTTGCAACATCAGTTCATGCGGCTGATGAGCAAGGAAATCTCGCAGGACCAGGTGATGCTGATCACGCTGGGCTCGATGCGCGCCGAAGAGCGGCTTGCCGCCTTCCTGATCAACCTTTCGGAGCGCCTTTCCGCGCGCGGCTATTCGGCCTCCGAGTTCGTGCTGCGCATGAGCCGCGAGGAGATCGGCAGCTACCTCGGGCTCAAGCTCGAAACCGTCAGCCGCCTGTTCTCCCGTTTTGCGGAAGCCGGGCTGATCCAGATCCGCCAGCGGCACGTCAAGCTGGTCGACATGACAGGCATCAAGCAGATCATCAACAAGTCCTGCTAGTCCGGCAGGCATCGACCGGCCGCGCGGAGTTTCCCGGCTCCCGCGGCATTGGCAGCCGCCTTGCCTTCCTTGCGTGGTGCCAATACCACGTCGCGCCGGCCTGGTCACGACACTCCTGCTCCGCCGCCCCCTGCCCCGCGGCGCGAAGACGCGCATCGCGCTCACTCCAGTTCGTCTGTCTCCGCCAGCCGCGTGGGCATGGTGTAAAGCGTCAGGCCGCTCGACAACGAACAAAGCACCCACGCGACCAGGAAGCCCACGGTGTAAACCGCCTCCCGCGACGCCTCGACCGGCTGTCCGAAGAAGCGCAGATCGCCGGGATCGACCATCGAAAACACCAGGGCGGTCGTCAGCCCGGCTACCAGGAAGCCGGGCCATAGCACCCACATCAGCCAGCGCAGTCTCATGGTCACCTCGCCTGCGCCGTGGCCGGCTCAGCCTGCCGCCCGATACCCGTCTTCTCGACCACCAACCCGTGCCGCGATACGCCATCGACAACGGGCGGGTCCGGGTGCGTCATGGCCAGCCAGATCGTGACCCCGCAGGCCACCATCGCCAGCAAGGGCCCGCTCATCAGCAGCCATGGCCAGGGTTCCTTCCACCAGGGATTGCTTTGCTGCATCATCAGGCCTCCTCTAGATTTCTCGGTTCAAAGATTGCGCGGTACGATGAAGCTGGTGCCCTGGCTGATTTCCGCACCGCCCCCACTGTCATCTCCTGTCGCAGTGACCGTCACCTGGATCTTGTGGGTGCCCTGGCCAGCGGCTTCGATCGGCACGCGCACGCGAATCGGAATCAGGCGGTTTGAGGTGGGCTCGAGATTGCCGGCAGCGTGATCGTATTCCACGGCCAGGCCCTTCAGGTCATCACTGTCCGCGCGAATGGCCACATGCATCGGCGCCTCGGTCGTGTTGATCAGTTGCAGGCGATACACGTTCTCGATCCAGCGTCCCTCCACTTCCCTGCCCAGCGCGCCGCGGTCGCGGATGATATCGACCTTGAGCGGTGTGCGCATGGCCAGCGACACCGTGAAGCCGGCAACCAGGGCCAGCCAGATCACGGAGTACACCACCGTGCGCGGCCGGAACAGACGCTTGCGCGCCTCCGCCTCGGGCAGCACGCTGCGCATGGCGTTCTCCGAGGTGTAGCGGATCAGCCCGCGCGGATACGCCATCTTGTCCATGACCTGGTTGCAGGCGTCGATGCAGGCGCCGCAACCGATGCAGTCGTACTGCAGGCCGTCGCGAATATCGATGCCGGTGGGGCAGACCTGCACGCAGATGCTGCAGTTCACGCAATCGCCCATGCCGGCGGCCTGGTGGTCCACCTTGCGCGAGCGGCTGCCGCGCGGCTCGCCGCGGCCCACGTCATACGTCACCACATACGTGTCGCGATCGACCATCACGCTCTGGAAGCGTGCATAAGGACACATGTACTTGCACACCTGCTCGCGCATGAAGCCGGCGTTGCCCCAGGTGGCGAAGGCGTAGAACAGCATCCAGAACGTTTGCCACGGCCCCAGCGACAGGCTGAGCACGTGGCCGCCCAACTCGCGAATGGGCGAAAAGTACCCGACGAAGGTAAAGCCGGTCCATAGCGCGATCACGATCCAGAGCGTGTGCTTGGTGGCCTTGAGCCGCAGCTTGCGCGCGCTCCACGGATCGCCATCCAGGCGGATGCGGGCAAAGCGATCGCCTTCCACATGCCGCTCGATCCACATGAAGATTTCTGTGTACACCGTCTGCGGACAGGCATAGCCGCAGAACAGGCGACCCGCGATCGCCGTGAACAGGAACAGCGAGAGCGCGGAAATCACCAGCAGCACGGACAGGTAGATCACATCCTGCGGCCAGAGCACCAAGCCGAAGATGTAGAACTTGCGCGCGCCGAGATCGAACAACATGGCCTGGCGGCCGTTCCATTGCAGCCAGGGCATGCCATAGAAGAACAGCTGGGTCAGGACCACCATCCAGACCCGCCAGCTCGAAAACGCCCCTGTGACTGAGCGCGGATAGATCTTGCGGCGGACTTCGTACAGGGTTTCATCCGAGGTTTCCCCATCCCCCGTGGCGGATGCGGGCTCCCGCAGAGGCCCCCAGGCGGCTCCGTGCTTTCTCAGCGGTTCCGGTTCCGGGGCATTCATGGGCGATCACCCCCAGCGGCACGCAGGCTCCACATGCTGGCGTCGCCGTTCATTGCCCGCTCCCCGCGGGGGCTGCCCCATTGTTCGACAGTCCCCAGACATAGGCCGTCAGCATGCGGATGCGCTCCGGCGTCAGGATTTCCTCGTGTGCCGGCATGTGGTTGTTGTGACCCTTCAGGATGGCGTCGACGATGTTTGCCTCCGAACTGCCGTACAGCCAGACCTTGTCCGACAGGTTGGGCGCACCGAGCGCCTGGTTACCCTTGCCGGAAGAGCCATGGCAGGCCGCGCACGTGGACTTGAATGTGCTTTCGCCACGCGAGGCGCGAATCGGATCGGAAGACAAGCCTGACAGCGAACGAACGTATTGCGCCACGTCGCCGGCCAGTTTGCCGTCGATGGTCGAAGCGAATGACGGCATCACGCCGTTGCGCCCCTTGGTAATGGTCTGGGTGATGGTCGCGGGATCGCCGCCATACAGCCAGTCGTTGTCGGTCAGGTTGGGAAAGCCGCGGCTGCCGCGCGCGTCGGAGCCATGGCATTGCGCGCAGTAGTTGAGAAACAGGCGCTGCCCGATCTCGCGCGCAGCCGGATCCGCGGCCACCTGCTTGACGTCCATCTGCATGTACTTGCCATAGACATCGCTCTGCACCTGCTCAGCCGCCTTGCGATGTGCCTCCAGTTCGACCCGGCTGGATGTCTTGAGCACGCCGGCGTAGGAACCCAGTCCCGGGTACAGCACCAGGTAGACCAGYCCGAAGAGGCAAGCCAGCAGGAACATCCACATCCACCAGCGTGGCAGCGGATTGTTCAGCTCGCGCAGGTCGCCGTCCCACACGTGGCCAGTGTCTTCGGTAGCGCCGGCCACCTTGACCACCTTGCGCTGGGAGAACAGCAGCCATATGCACCAGACGATGCCTACCAGCGCAATGGCGGCGATGTAGTAACTCCAGAAATCCGTGAAGAAGTCGCTCATGACTCAGTGTTCCTGCTTGGTGTTGTTTGCTCCGCCGGCACGATGGCGGCCGTCGTGGTTCGCGGCCAGCGGCTCGTCGGGCAGCGCGAATGGCAGCATGGCCGACTCCTGGTTGGCTGCCTTGCGGCCGGACGACCAGGCCCACCAGCAGATCGCGAGAAACGCCACCATCGAGATCACGGTGGAAAACGCAGTGATCATTGCCATGGCTTACTCCTTGGCCGGCGCGGCTGCGGGCTGAACCGCGGCTGCGGTGTCCACACGCACATTGCGCTTGCTGATGCCAAGCTCCTGCAGGTAGGCGACCATCGCGTCCTCTTCGGTCTTGCCTGCCAGCGTGGCGGGCGCCTGTTCGATCTCGGCGTCGGTATAGGGCACACCCAGCCGCCTCAGCGCACGCATGCGGTCGCGGATATCGTTGGCCTGCAGCGGAGCCTTCTCGAGCCACGGGTAGGACGGCATCACCGACTCGGGCACCACGTCGCGCGGATTGCGCAGGTGGATGCGCTGCCAGTCATCGGAATAGCGGCCGCCCACGCGCGCCAGGTCGGGACCAGTACGCTTGGAGCCCCACAGGAAGGGATGGTCATAGACCGATTCGCCGGCCGTCGAGTAGTGGCCATAGCGTTCGACATCGCCCTGCAGCGTACGCACCTGCTGCGAATGGCAGCCCACGCAACCCTCGCGGATATAGATATCGCGGCCCATCAGGCGCAGCGGCGAATACGGCTTGATCCCCGCATCGGGCTCCGTTGTGGAGTGCTGGAAGAACAGCGGCACAATCTGGACTAGCCCGGCGATACTGACCACCAGGATGGTGCAGATGATCAGCCAGCCGATGTTCTTCTCCAGGGTCTCGTGCGTAAAGAAGCTTCGTTTTTCAGACATCGTTTCTATCCTGGAATGATCAATGGGCGGAGGCACCAACGCTGGTCGGGATCGGCGCATCCACCGCGGGCTTGCCGATGATGGTTCGCGCCACGTTGTAGGCCATCAGCAACATGCCGGACAGGAAACACAGGCCACCCAGCAAGCGGATCAGGTAGAACGGGTACTTGGCCTTGACCGCTTCCACGAAGGCATAGGTGAGCGTGCCGTCGGGCTGCGTGGCCCGCCACATCAAGCCTTCCATCACGCCTGCGATCCACATCGAGGCGATATACAGGACCACGCCGATGGTGGCGATCCAGAAGTGCAGTTCGATCAGCCGCACGCTGTACATCTCCTTCTCGCCAAACAGACGCGGGATCAGGTAATAGAGCGAGCCGATCGAAATCATCGCGACCCAGCCCAGCGCACCGGAGTGCACGTGGCCGATGGTCCAGTCCGTGTAGTGCGACAGCGCGTTGACAGTCTTGATCGACATCATCGAGCCCTCGAAGGTCGCCATGCCGTAGAAGGACAGCGCCACCACCAGGAACTTGAGGATGGGATCGGTGCGCAGCTTGTGCCAGGCACCCGACAAGGTCATGATGCCGTTGATCATGCCGCCCCAAGAAGGCGCCAGCAGGATCAGCGAGAACACCATGCCGAGCGACTGCGCCCAGTCGGGCAGCGCGGTGTACTGCAGGTGGTGGGGGCCGGCCCACATATAGGTGAAGTTCAGCGCCCAGAAGTGAACGATCGACAGGCGGTAGGAGTAGATCGGGCGGCCGGCCTGCTTGGGAATGAAGTAATACATCATGCCCAGGAAGCTGGTGGTCAGGAAAAAGCCCACCGCGTTATGGCCGTACCACCACTGCACCATGGCGTCCTGCACGCCGGCATAGGCCGAGTAGGACTTCCACATCGTCACAGGCATCTCGACGTTGTTGACGATGTGCAATATGGCGATGGTCAGGATGTAAGCGCCGAAGAACCAGTTGGCCACGTAGATATGGCGGGTCYTGCGCTTCATGATGGTGCCGAAGAACACGATGGCGTAAGCCACCCAGACCAGCGTGATCAGGATGTCGATCGGCCATTCGAGTTCGGCGTATTCCTTCGAGCTGGTGAAGCCCATCGGCAGCGTGATGGCCGCGGCAACGATCACCAGTTGCCAGCCCCAGAACGTGAACGCGGCCAGCGGGCCGCAGAACAGCCGTGCCTGGCAGGTACGCTGCACGATGTAGTAGGAGGTGGCAAACAGCGCGCTGCCGCCAAACGCGAAAATGACGGCATTGGTATGCAGCGGACGCAGGCGCCCGAAGGACAGCCATGGCGTGTTGAAGTTAAGCTCCGGCCAGATCAGCTGTGCTGCGAGCAGCACGCCGACGGCCATACCGACGATCCCCCAGACTACCGTCATGACGGCAAATTGCCGCACGACGCCGTAATTGAAGGTGTCGGCGCGAGAATACGCGGCGGTGACAGCCATTCAGACCCCCAGATTGGATAAATATGAATTGATGTTGTGACTGTAGGAAAACCGCGCTCCGGGCGTCTTGATCTGTATCAAGCGCACGGGAAAGCATGGGAACTAAGGCGCAACGGCGTCTCGCATCCGCACGCATGCGCGTCGCGCGTGGGCGAGGACAGCCATTCTTGCCGCGGCAAGCGGCGGCGAAAAAGGGGGATCTCCATGCGGGGCGGAGCGCGGCCGCGATGGATCAGGGCTTGTCGTTATCGAGCAGGATGGCCTCGCCGGGCCGGTCGAGGTCGTCATATTGCCCGGCATGCAGCGCCCACCAAAGCGCGCCGGCGATCACGGCCACCAGCACCAGGCTCATCGGCACCAGCAGGTAGAGCATGTCCATGTGTCAGTCTCCGGGCTTGCCCGAGCGCAGCAGGCGCCAGGCGTTGGCCACCACCAGCAGCGACGACACCGACATGCCGATGCCCGCCATCCAGGCGGTGACATAGCCGGTCGCAGCCAGCGGGATGGCGATCACGTTGTAGGCAAAGGCCCAGCCGAGATTCTGGCGCACCACGCGGCGGGTGCGGCGAGCCATCTCCAGCGCGTTCGCGATCTCGGCCACACGGCCATGGGTCAGCACGGCATCGGCGCCGGCCTGCGCCAGCGGGGCGCCGCTGCCGATGGCGATCGAAACCTGCGCCTGCGCCAGTACCGGCGCATCGTTGATGCCGTCGCCCACCGCCAGCACAACCGCACCGGCACGCTGCAGGTTCGCCACATACTCGCGCTTGCCTTCGGGCGTGACGCCGCCCTCGCGGCGCGCGATCTGGAAATGATCGGCCCACCAGCCGACCGTGGCCGGCGTGTCGCCTGACACCAGGTGGCAGGTCACGCCGAGCGCACGCAATGCAGCAAGCAATCGCGCCGACTGCGCGCGTTCAATGTCGGCGAGCACGAACACAGCCTGCGCGCCCTTCGCACTACCCAGCCACACCAGGGTGGCGCCGCTGCGCTCGCTGGCTGCCAGCGCGGTGGAGATACCTTCACGGTCCGTGCTTGCGCTCGTGCCCAGCGCGGTAACAAAC
The DNA here is from genome assembly GCF_056399885.1 of Cupriavidus sp. 01L45. NCBI lineage: Bacteria > Pseudomonadati > Pseudomonadota > Betaproteobacteria > Burkholderiales > Burkholderiaceae > Cupriavidus > Cupriavidus sp. 01L45. Next base: position 32,041 of record NZ_JBFTSG010000021.1, read on the forward strand.
TCGCGCCGGCCCAAGCGGTAACGCTGCCCGTCCACTTCAGCCTCCAGGCCCTGCCCCGGTACATTGCGCATGGCACTGACGGCGTGCGCGCCGCAGGCGAGTCCCTGAGCCTGCGCTGCCTCGACGATGCCCCGCGCGATGGGATGCTCGCCGGAACGTTCCATGGCCGCGGCCAGTTGCAGGCTGGCATCGGCGCTGGCGTCGCCCAGGGCCAGGATTTCGGTCAGCGCGAAACGGCCTTCCGTGAGCGTGCCCGTCTTGTCGAGCATCACGTCGGTAACGGCAGCGAGCGTTTCCAGCGCGTGACCGCGCGTCAGCAGCAGCCCGCGGCGCGAAAGCGCCGCCCCGGCGGCGGCCAGCGCGGCGGGCGTGGCCAGCGAGAGCGCGCACGGGCAGCTGACCACCAGCACCGCCACCGTCACCAGCAGCGCGCGCGACGGGTCGATCCAGGCCCACCAGACCGCCCCGGCAAGGGCGGCAAGCACCAGCAATATGCCGACGAACCATCCGGCAACACGGTCGGCCACTGTGGCCAGGCGCGGCTTCTCCGCCAGCGCGCGGTCCAGTACGGCGACGATCTCGGCCAGCCGGGTCGCCGCGCCTACCTTCGACACGCGCAGCTCAAGCGGACTGGTGGTATTGAAGCAACCCGCCAATACCGGATCGCCGATACCACGCGGCACCGGACGGCTCTCGCCGGTCAGCATGGATTCGTCCAGCTCACTGGCGCCAGCAACAACGGTCGCATCGGCCGGAACCACCTCGCCAGCCTTGACGCGGATCAGGTCACCTGCACGCAAGCGCGCCACCGGCACCCGCTCGCCCGCCCCGCCTTCGGCCCGCAGGCGTTCGCAGGTGGCAGGCAACTGCCGTGCGAGCATCTCGGCGCCGCTGCGCGATGCCTGGCGCACGCGCAGTTCCAGGTATCGCGCCAGCAGCAGGAATGCGACGAACATGGTGACCGAGTCGAAGTAGACCTCGCCAGTGCCGCGCAGCGTGGCCACCGTACTGGCAAGGAAGCCCGCGCCGACGCCGATCGCCACGGGCACGTCCATGCCCAGATGGCGCTGCCTCAGGCTGCGCCATGCCCCGGCGAAGATTGGCGAAGCCGAGTACAGCACCACGGGCAAGGTCAGCACCAGGCTGGCCCAGCGCATCAACTGCAACTGGCCGGGATCGATGGTGGCTTCATGGGTGTAGATAGGCCATGCGTACATCATCACCTGCATCATGCCCAGCATGGCTACCGCCATGCGCATCAGCAGGCCACGGCGTGCGTGGCGATCCTGCCGGTCGGAGCGTGAGACCTCGAACGGCCACGCCAGGTAGCCGATGCCGGCCAGTGCCGCGAGCAAGGCGGAAACCGGCTGCTCGGCGGCGCGCCAGCGCACCACCACGCGGCGGGTCGCCACATTGGCAATCACCGATTCCACGCCAGGCAGGCTGCCGAGGTGCTGCTCGATCAGCCAGGCACAGGCCGCGCAACGGATGTTCTCCGGCGCCAGCGTGATCTCGGCACGGCGTTCGTCGAGCGGGCGCACGAACTGCGTCCGCAATTCCTCGGTGTCGTAGGCGGCCCACACGGGCTCGGCCTCGCGCCGCGCCGCCTCGTCGATGGGGCGGGCAAAACGGGCTTGGTCGCCATAAAGATGCCCGAACCCGGCGGCGTGCAGGGTCTGCGCCAAGGCCTGGCAGCCGCCGCAGCAGAAGGATTGGTCCTTGCCGTCGATGCTGGCACGCAGGGAGGGCTCGGCGGCTGAAAGCGGCTGTCCACAGTGAAAGCAGCCTTCCTGCACGACGGCCGTCGGCGCGCCGCTTGCGCGTGCAAGCGGCGAATTGGGCAGATCGGGCAGGGAATAAGCAGGAGAAGGCGGCATCGGGGCTCTTTTTTACCAACTGCATGGTAAGAGCCCAGGCTGCAAGCCGCCTTGATACAGATCAAGCGTGCGGTGGGATGGCCGCCTCAGGTCAGCGAGGTGTCGACAGTACGGCGCGGCGCTTCGAGATATTCGCGCGACTGCATCTCGATAATGCGCGAGACCGTGCGGCTGAACTCATTGGCCATCTGACCTTCCGTATAAAGCTCATCGGCAGGCACTTCCGCGGAGATCAGCAGCTTTACCTTGTGATCATAGAAGACGTCGATCAGCCAGGTGAAACGCCGTGCTTCCGAGGACATGCGCGGCGTCATCTTCGGCACATCGGAGAGAATCACCGTGTGGAACTCGGTGGCCAGTTCGAGATAGTCGTTCTGCGAGCGCGGGCCGCCGCACAGCGTATTGAAATCGAACCAGACCGCCCCGCCCGCCTTGCGCAGCGCACGCAGTTCGCGATGCTCGATATGCAGGATGGGCGACTCGTCGGCCACACCGGCAATGCTGGTGAATGCGTGACGCAGCGCCGAACTGGCTTCGGGCCCCAGCGGCGTGTGATAGGCATCGACCTGTTCCAGCGCACGCTTGCGATAGTCGATGCCGGCATCCACGTTGAGCACATCGAGCTTCTGTTGCAGCAGTGCGATTGCCGGCAGCACACGGTCACGGTGCAGCCCGTCCGGATACAGCAGGTCGGGCCGGTAGTTGGAGGTCATCACGAACTGCACGCCGTTCTCGAACAGCTGCTGCAGCAGGCGGTGCAGGATCATCGCGTCGGCCACATCGCTGACGTGGAATTCGTCGAAGCAGATCAGGCGGAAACGCCGTGCAATCCGCTTGGCCAGTTCGTCCAGCGGGTCCGGGCGGCCACGCAGCTCTTCCAACTGGCGGTGGACCTCGCGCATGAATTCGTGGAAGTGCAGCCGCGTCTTGCGCACCACCGGCACGCAGGTATAGAAGCTGTCCATCAGGAAGGACTTGCCGCGCCCCACCCCACCCCACAGGTAGACGCCCTTGGGCACGTCCGGGTGCACCAGCAGCTTCTTCAGCGTGCTGTTGCGCCGGCTCTTGTACGCCACCCACTCGTCGTAGCACTGCTGCAGCCGGTCGACGGCGCGCAGCTGCGCCTCGTCGGAGGTGTAGCCACGTTGCTTCAGTTCCTGCTCGTAGTACTCACGGACGTTCATGCTGACTGCTTGCGCTGGATGCCGGGAGGCTCCGGCTTGAATGAGGATCGGGACGCCTGACAAGGCAAATAGCCCCTGTCGCCCCGAAAGCGAAAACGGCGCGCCGCTGGAGCGGCGCGCCGGTACTCAACAATACGAAGGCTTGTGCCTTACATATTGAGCTGGCGCTTGTCCACGGCGAGTGCGGCTTCGCGCATGACTTCCGACATCGACGGATGCGGATGGCAGGTGCGGCCGATATCTTCGCTGGCGGCCTTGAACTCCATCGCCACCACGGCTTCGGCGATCAGGTCCGACGCGTTCGCGGCAACCACATGCACGCCCAGGATCTCATCGGTCTTGGCATCGGCCAGCATTTTGACGAAGCCATCCGAATGACCCATGCCCAGCGCACGGCCGTTGGCCATGAACGGGAACTGGCCGGACTTGTACTCGCGGCCCTCGGCCTTGAGCTGCTGCTCGGTCTTGCCCACCCATGCGATTTCCGGGAAGGTGTAGATCACCCACGGAATGCAGTTGTAGTCGATGTGCGGCTTCTGGCCGGCGATGCGCTCGGCAACCGCCACGCCTTCGTCCTCGGCCTTGTGCGCGAGCATCGGGCCACGCACCACGTCACCGATGGCCCACAGGCCCGGCACCTTGGTGGCGCAGTGGTCGTCCACCTCGATAAAGCCGCGCTGGTCGGCAGCCAGGCCGATGGCGTCCAAACCGAGGTTATCGGTGTTGGGCACGCGGCCGACCGACACGATCAGGCGATCGACTTCCAGCGTCTGAGCAGCGCCGTCCTTGTCGGTGTAGCTGACAGTGACGTTGTCCTTGCCGGTCTTGACTTCCTTGACCGTCACGCCCAGGCTGAACTTCAGGCCCTGCTTGGTCAGCAGCTTCTGCGCTTCCTTCGCCACGCCTTCGTCGGCGGCGCCCAGGAAGGCCGGCAGCGCTTCCAGCACGGTGACTTCGGCACCCAGGCGGCGCCATACCGAACCCAGCTCGAGGCCGATCACGCCGGCACCRATCACACCCAGCTTCTTCGGCACGCCGGAGAACTTGAGCGCGCCTTCGTTATCGCTGACCAGCACGTTGTCCACCGCGACGCCCGGCAGGTGACGCGCCTTGGAGCCCGTGGCGATGATGACCTGCTTGGCCGTCACGACTTCGGCGCCGGCCTTGCCGGCGATCTCGACCTGGAAGCCCTCGGCGGTCTTGCCGACGAACTTGCCGTAGCCCTTGAGCAGCGTGACCTTGTTCTTGCGGAACAGGAACTCGATGCCCTTGGTCATCTTGCCGACGATATCGTCCTTGCGCTTGAGCATCTTGGCCACGTCGACCTTGACGTCGCCAACCGTGATGCCGTGGTCGCCCAGGTGATGCTGCACGTTCTCGAATTCTTCCGAGGAGGCCAGCATTGCCTTGGAGGGGATGCAACCCACGTTCAGGCAGGTGCCTCCCAGGCGCGGTTCGTCCTTGGGATCGTCGTAGGCATTGCCTTCGCAGCAGGCCACGTTCAGGCCCAGCTGGCCGGCACGGATGGCGGCGATGTAGCCGCCGGGGCCGGCACCGATGACCAGCACGTCGAATTGTTTGCTCATGGAGATTCCTTTTGCAGCCCGGGCCGGGGCAACATCGCCCGCCAGGCCGCCTTCAACTCTTCGGTCCGTCATGCCCGCCCGCGCCGCGTATATCTGCGGGCATGGCGGGCAAGACCTCAGTCAATGCGGATGATTACAGGTCCAGCAGCAGGCGGGCCGGATCTTCCAGCGCATCCTTCATGGCGACCAGGCCCAGGACGGCTTCCCGGCCGTCGATGATGCGGTGGTCGTAGGACATGGCGAGGTAGTTCATCGGACGGATCACGATCTGGCCGTCTTCCACCACCGCGCGGTCCTTGGTGGCGTGCACGCCCAGGATGGCCGACTGCGGGGGGTTGATGATCGGGGTCGACAGCATCGAACCGAAGGTGCCGCCATTGGAGATCGAGAACGTACCGCCGGTCAGCTCTTCCAGGGACAGCTTGCCGTCACGGGCCTTCACGCCGAATTCGGCGATCTTCTTCTCGATGTCCGCCAGGCTCATCTGGTCTGCGTTGCGCAGGATGGGCACCACCAGGCCGCGCGGCGAGCCCACCGCGATACCGATGTCGAAATAGCCGTGGTAGACGATGTCATTGCCGTCGATCGAAGCGTTGATCAGCGGGAACTTCTTCAGCGCATGCACCGCGGCCTTGACGAAGAAGGACATGAAACCCAGCTTGACGCCGTGTTCCTTCTCGAAGCGGTCCTTGTATTTGGCGCGCAGGTCCATCACCGGCTTCATGTTCACTTCATTGAAGGTGGTGAGGATGGCGTTGGTGGATTGCGATTGCAGCAGGCGCTCGGCAATACGGGCGCGCAGGCGACTCATCGGCACACGCTCTTCCGGACGGTCGCCCAATGCGGCGAAGTCCACCGGGGCGGAAACCTGCTGCAGCGCCGGCCTGGCGGCGGCCGGAGCCGGAGCGGCCTTGGCGGCAGGCGCGGCGGCCGGAGCCGAGGTCGCGGCCAGCACGTCGCCCTTGGTGATGCGGCCATCCTTGCCCGTGCCAGCGACCTGGCCGGCCGACAGGCCACCTTCGGCCATCAGCTTGGCTGCCGAAGGCATGGCAACGGCGCCGGCTGCGGCGGGCGCAGCGGCGGCCGGTGCGGCAGCGGCAGCAGCGGCGGGCGCCGGTGCGGCAGCAGCCGGTGCGGCGGCGCCAGCGGTGGCTTCGGTGTCGATCTTGGCGATCACTTCGTCGGCGACCACGGTGTCGCCATCGTTGCGGATGATTTGCGACAGCACGCCGGCCGACGGGGCGGGCACTTCGAGCACGACTTTGTCGGTCTCGATTTCAATCAGGATTTCGTCTTGGGCAACCGCTTCGCCCGGCTTCTTCTTCCAGTTCAGCATGGTTGCTTCTGCAACCGATTCAGAGAGTTGCGGAACCTTGACGTCAACAATAGCCATGGTTGGAATTTCCTTGATGTATTCGTTTTTGCTTAAGGCAGGTGGCAAAAAACATGGCGGTGCGCGCTCTTCGCGCGCGCCGCCATGCTGGCCACGATCATTTGGTCAGGACAAAGCCCTTGAGCTTGGAGAACGCCGCATCCAGCAGCGCCTTTTGTTGCTCGTTGTGCTTGGCGTAGTAGCCCACCGCCGGCGATGCCGAGGCGGGACGACCTGCGTAACCGAGCTTCTGGCCTTCCGCCATGTTTTCCATGATGAAATGCTGGACGAAGAACCAGGCACCCTGGTTCTGCGGCTCGTCCTGGCACCACACGATTTCGTTGGCGTTCGGGTACTTCTTCAGCTCGGCTGCCACTGCCTTGTGCGGGAACGGATACAGCTGTTCCATGCGGATGACGGCCGTGTCGGTAGCGCCGCGTTCCTTGCGGGTGTTGACCAGGTCGTAGTAGACCTTGCCCGAGCACATGATCACGCGCTTGACCTTGCTGGCGTTCAGTTCTTCGTGATCGGGGATGACCGTCTCGAAGTGACCCTTGGCCAGGTCGGACAGTGGCGAGACCGCATCCTTGTTACGCAGCAGCGACTTCGGCGTCATGATCACCAGCGGCTTGCGGAACAGACGGATCATCTGGCGGCGCAGCAGGTGGAAGATCTGGGCCGGCGTGGTCGGCTGGCAGACCTGCATGTTGTGGTCCGCGCACAGCTGCAGGAAGCGCTCGATGCGCGCCGAGCTGTGTTCCGGACCCTGGCCTTCATAGCCGTGCGGCAGCATCAGGGTCAGGCCCGAGGCGCGGCCCCACTTCACTTCGCCGGAGGAGATGAACTGGTCGATCACCACCTGGGCGCCGTTGACGAAGTCGCCGAACTGGGCTTCCCAGATCACCAGCGCGTTCGGCTCGGCCGTGGAGAAGCCATATTCGAAGCCGAGCACGGCCTCTTCCGACAGCACCGAGTCGATCACCGTGAACGGTGCCTGGTTTTCCGACACGTTCTGCAGCGGCACGTAGCTGCCGGCATCCCAGCGCTCGCGGTTCTGGTCATGCAGGACCGAGTGGCGGTGCGTGAACGTACCGCGGCCTGCATCCTGGCCGGTGATGCGCACCGGGTAGCCCGAAGCCACCAGCGACGCGAAGGCCAGGTGCTCGCCCATGCCCCAGTCGAGCGCCTGGTCGCCGCGGCCCATGTTGGCGCGATCCTTGACAACCTTCTCGACCAGCGGGTGCAACTTGAGGTGCTCGGGGATGGCGGTAATGCGTTCGGCCAGGCGCTTGAGCTCGGTCACCGGCACGGCGGTGTCGGCGGCGTCGGTCCACTTGCGGTTCAGGAACGGCATCCAGTCCACGGCGAACTTGTTCTTGAAGTTCGACAGGACGGGGTCGACCGTGTGCTTGCCCGCATCCATGGCGGCGCGGTATTCCTTGACCAGTTGATCGCCGAAGTCAGCGGGCACCAGGTTTTGCGCAGCCAGCTTGTCAGCGTACAGCTTGCGCGTGCCCGGGTGCTGGGCGATCTTCTTGTACATCAGCGGCTGGGTAACGGCCGGGGTGTCCTGCTCGTTGTGGCCCAGCTTGCGGAAGCAGATGATGTCGACCACGACATCCTTCTTGAATTCCATGCGGAATTCCACCGCCAGCTGCATGGCGAACACCACGGCTTCGGCATCGTCGCCGTTCACGTGCAGCACCGGTGCCTCGATCATCTTGACGACGTCGGTGCAATACAGCGTGGAGCGCGAGTCGCGCGGGTCCGAGGTGGTGAAGCCGATCTGGTTGTTGATCACGATGTGCATCGTGCCGCCCGTGCCGTAGCCGCGGGTCTGAGCCAGGTTCAGCGTTTCCATCACCACGCCCTGGCCTGCGAAGGCCGCGTCGCCGTGCACTTGCACCGGCAGCACTTCCGCATGGCCTGCGGGTTCGCCGCGGCGTTCCTGGCGGGCCTTGACCGAGCCTTCCACGACCGGGTTGACGATTTCCAGGTGGGAAGGATTGAAGGCGAGCGACAGGTGGATCGGGCCGCCTTCGGTGGAGACGTCGCTGGAGAAGCCCTTGTGGTACTTCACGTCGCCGGCCGGCAGGTCGTCGACGTGCTTGCCCTCGAATTCGGCGAACAGGTCAGCCGGCATCTTGCCCAGCGTATTGACCAGCACGTTCAGGCGGCCGCGGTGGGCCATGCCGATGACGATTTCCTGCACGCCCTTGCTGCCGCTGTGCTGGATCAGTTCGTCCATGGCGGCGATGAAGCTTTCACCGCCTTCGAGCGAGAAGCGCTTCTGGCCAACGTACTTGGTGTGGAGGAAACGCTCCAGGCCTTCGGCCGCCGTGAGGCGGTCGAGGATATGCTTTTTCTTCTCGAGCGTGAACACCGGCTTGGAACGCGTGGTTTCCAGACGCTCTTGCCACCAGCGCTTTTGCGCCTGGTCGCTGATGTACATGAACTCGGCGCCGATGCTGCTGCAATAGGTTTCGCGCAGGTTGTTGAGCAGCTCGCGCAGGCTCATCGATTCCTTGCCGAAATACGTATTGCTGGCGTTGAAGACGATATCGAGATCGCTTTCCGAGAAGCCGTAGAAGGCCGGATCGAGATCCGGCAGGGGCGGACGTTCCTGGCGCTTGAGCGGATCCAGGTCAGCCCAGTGCGAACCGATGTTGCGGTAAGCGGCGATCAGCTGCGTGGCAGCGACGCGCTTGCGCCCCATATCGGAGTCGGCCGAAGCAACAATTGTCTTGATCGGGCCCGCCTTGGCGCGCTCTGCGAACGAGGCGACGATGGGAGCGTGGGGGATATCGCGGGCGTTGGAGCCATCGACAGCCGGCACGTTCTGCATCGCGTCGAAGTACGCGCGCCAGTTATCGGGAACCGAGGAGGGATTTTCGAGGTAGGCCTCGTACAGCTCTTCTACATAGGGGGCATTGCCGCCGAAGAGGTACGAATTGCTCTGATACTGCTGCATCATGGGGCGCTCACTATTATCCGGGAATGCCGGAATAAAGCGGGTTTATCAACCTTCCGCGACACGGCTTGACCGGTTAGCGGATTGCAAACAACTCTTTAGGGGCAGCAACCGAAACATATTCATGCATCATTATGCAAACGGCACCACAGCGGGTGCCGAACTGTTCAGTCGCCCTGAAAGGGTCAGTTGTGCGTGGAAGGACCTAAGTCTTCACTCGCATAAGGATAGCACGTTTGACACATAAGCCGGGGGAATTTTGCCTCACGGCCCTTTTGCGGGCGTGCCACGTTGCGTAGAGGCCAATGCACGCAGCCAGCAAGGCAGCAGGGCCTGCCGGTTCGATAGCATGGACAGGAAACCAAAACCAATGGAGCGCTCGGTGTATTTCTCGAAATATCTACGCCAATCCGGCGCGAACGGCAGCCAATAATGCCAGCTCCCACCATCAACGCCGCCGCACCGAGCGCCGGCCCCGCCACATGGCGGGCAGACCTGGTGGCCGGGCTAGCCATCGCCGGTCTGTTGCTCCCCGAAGCCGTGGCCTATTCCGGTATTGCCGGACTGCCGCCGCAAGYCGGCGTGATCGCGCTCTTCGCCGGCCTGTTGGTCTACGGCGTGCTTGGCAGCAGCCGCTTTGCCATTGTCTCGGCCACGTCATCGTCGGCAGCGGTGCTGCTGGCTGCCACCACCGCTGCGGCAGAAGGTGACATGGGACTGCGCATCGCGCTTGGCACCGCGGTCATCCTGCTGGCGGGGGTGTTGTTCCTGCTGGCGTCGCTGGCGCGCCTGGGGGCGATTTCCAGCCTGATCGCCAAGCCCGTGCTGCGCGGCTTTGCATTGGGGCTGGCGCTGACCATCGTGCTTAAGCAATGCCCGAAGATCCTGGACATTCATCCGGCGCATGGCGACTTCCTGCGCCTGGCCTGGGAACTGCTCGCCGGATGGCGCCACTGGAACCTGGCAGGCGCGGCGGTGGCCCTGGTGGCGCTGGCGCTGCTGCACGTGTTCGCGCGCTGGCGCGCCATGCCGGGCGCGCTGCTGGTCATCGCCGCCGGCATCGTGCTCGATCTCAGCGGCTGGACCCAGGCGCACGGCGTGGCGGCCGTCGGCAACATCGCCTTGCAGTTCTCGGCGCCGCGGGTGCCGGAACTGACCCCGACCGACTGGATGCGAGTGGGCGAGCTGGCGGCCGCGCTGGCGCTGATCCTCTACGCCGAAAGCTACGGCTCGATCCGCACCTTTGCCATGCGCCATGGCGATATCGTCTCCCCAAACCGCGACCTAGCGGCACTGGGGCTAGCCAATCTCGCCTCGGGGCTGTTCCAGGGCATGCCGGTGGGTGCGGGTTTTTCCGCCACCTCGGCCAACGAAGCGGCCGGCGCGCAAAGCCGCCGCGCCGGCCTGGTTGCCGGCACGGTGGTCTTTGCCGCTGTGTGCACGCTGCTCCCCTGGATCTCGCACACGCCGGAGCCGGTACTCGCGGCCATCGTGATCCGCGCGGTCGGGCATAGCCTCAATCCGGGCAGCCTCAAGCCGTATTTCGACTGGCGGCGCGACCGGCTGGTCGCGCTGACCGCCTTTGCCGGCGTGCTGTTGCTGGGTGTGCTGCATGGGCTGCTGCTGGCGATCGGGGTCAGCCTGGCGATGCTGCTGCAACGCTTGTCGCGCCCGCAGGTTACGTGGCTGGGCCGCTGGGCCGATAGCCACGACTTCGTCGACATGGCGCGCCACCCCGAGGCCACCGCGCCCAAGGGACTGCTGATCGCGCGCCCGGAAGTCCCGCTGTTCTTCGGCAATATCGATAGCGTGCTTGGCACCGTGCGCCAGGCACTGGCGCACGAGCACCCCCAGTATGGCCTGGTGCTAAGCCTCGAAGAATCGTCGGATCTCGACGGCACCGTCCTGGAAGCCCTGGGCGAACTGGCGGTGTTTGCGAAGGCACACGGCATACCGCTGCGGCTCGCGCGGGTCAAGGACGAGGTGCGCGACCTGCTGGCCCACGCGCGCAACCCGGCCCTGCCCGAAGAAATGTGGCGCGGCTGGAGCGTGGACGACGCGGTCCGCGACGCGCTGGCGCAACCTGCATGAACAGGCGATGCGCCCGCGCCTGGCGGACTAGCCCTGGCGCGGCGCGATCAGGTCGACCGCGTCGGTAATCAGCGCGTCGAGCCCCCAGCCAAGCAGTTCAGTCGCGCGCTCCGGGTCATTGACCGTATAGCAGGCCACCCTGAAGCCGGCCGCATGGGCGGCCCGGATGACCTCGGCACTGAGTTCGCGATGATTGGCATCGAGCGCCACGCAGTCCAGACGGCGCAGCCGCTCCAGCCAGTCGGGTGGCAGCTTGTCGAGCAGCAGCGCGCGCGGCAGGCCCGGCGCGGCCCGACGGGCCGCCTCCAGCGACTCTTCCGAGAACGACGACAACAGCGGCTGGGTGTCGCTGCCAGCCCACAGCGCCTGGGCATCGAGGGCCACGGCGGCGCCGGTACGCCATTCCGCGCCCGGCACCGGCTTGATCTCGATATTGACCATGAACCCGTTGGCGCGCGTATAGCGGGCAATCGCCGCCAGCGTGGGAACCGGCTCCCCGGCATAGGCCGGGCTATGCCAGCTGCCCGCGTCCAGCATGGCAATCTCACCCAGGGTCAGCGCATCGGCGCGACCCTGGCCGTTGGTGGTGCGGTCGAGCGTAGCGTCGTGCAGCAACACCGGCCGCCCGTCGCCCGACAGCTTCACATCGAACTCGAACATGCGATAGCCGAACGACGCGCCGTGGCGGAAGGCCGCCAGGGTGTTCTCGGGCGCCAGCTTGCCGGCGCCCCGGTGGGCGATATGGCGCGGATAGGGCCAGGCGGCTTGGGTCATGTCAGGCCTCGATGCGTTTGCCCGAATCGGCGTCGAAGAAGTGCAGGTGCTCGGCCGTGGCCGTAATCGGCAGGCGATCGCCGCCGCGCACCGGCATGTTGCTGTCCAGCCGCACCACGACCGGCTGGCCACCCAGCGTGCCGTAGGCAAAGGAATCGGCACCCAGCGCTTCCACCAGACGAACCTCGATTTCGGCAATCGCATCGTGCGCCGCGCACGGCTCGATATGCTCGGGACGCAGGCCAAGCAGCGCGCGCTGAGGCAGGTGCAGGCCCATCGGCAGGTGGCCGAGGGTGGCGGCTTGCCCTTGGGCGCCCTCCTTCTGCTCCACACGCATCTGCGCCTCGCCCTGCCCGCCATTGGTCCGCGCAACCGGCACGAGGTTCATCGGCGGCGAGCCGATGAAGCTGGCGACGAACGTGCTGGCGGGGCGCGCATAGACTTCCAGCGGCGTGCCGATCTGTTCCACGCGCCCGCCGTTGAGCACCATCATGCGGTCGGCCAGCGTCATGGCCTCGACCTGGTCGTGCGTCACATACATGCTGGTGGTACGCAGGCGCCGATGCAGTTCCTTCAGTTCCAGGCGCATCTGCACCCGCAGCTTGGCGTCGAGGTTGGACAGCGGTTCGTCGAACAGGAACACGGCAGGCTCGCGCACGATCGCGCGGCCCATGGCCACGCGCTGGCGCTGGCCGCCCGACAAGGCGCGCGGCTTGCGCTCCAGCAGCGGCGCCAGCTCGAGAATGCCCGCGGCATGCTTGACGCGCTGCTCGATCTCGCTCTTTGCCATGCCACGTATCTTCAAGCCATAAGCCATGTTGTCGTACACGCTCATATGCGGATAGAGCGCGTAGTTCTGGAACACCATGGCGATGTCCCGCTCGGCGGGTTCGAGGTTATTGACGATCTTCTCGCCAATATGCACCTCCCCGCCACTGATGGCTTCAAGCCCGGCCACCATGCGCAACAGCGTGGATTTGCCGCAGCCCGACGGGCCGACAATGACGATGAACTCGCCATCGTTGATTTCCATATCGATGCCGTGCACAACCTTGACGTTGCCGGCGTAGGTCTTCTGTACGTTGCGAAGCGACAGTTTTGCCATTGCTATTCTTTCTCGCTGGGCAAGCGTGGCGGGCGCGCCAACCAGTGGGCACACCCCGCCCCGCCCGCTTATTTTTCGGTTTCGACCAGGCCCTTGACGAACCACTTCTGCATCAGCACCACCACGATCGCGGGCGGCACCATGGCCAGCATCACGGTGGCCATCACCAGGTTCCAGTCGGTGGCTGCGTCTCCGGAGCGGGAGATCATCTGCGTCACGCCCACCACCACCGGCGTCATCGACTTCTGCGTGGTGATCAGGAGCGGCCACAGGTACTGGTTCCAGCCGTAGATGAACTGGATCACGAACAGCGCCGCGATGCTGGTCTTGGACAGCGGCAGCACCACGTCCTTGAAGAAGCGCAGCGGCCCGGCACCGTCGATGCGCGCGGCCTCGGCCAACTCGTCCGGGATGGTCAGGAAGAACTGGCGGAACAGGAAGGTCGCGGTGGCCGAGGCGATGATCGGGATGGTCAGGCCAAAGTAGCTATCCAGCATGCCCAGGTCCGACACTACCTTGTAGGTCGGCAGGATCCGCACTTCCACCGGCAGCATCAGCGTGATGAAGATCATCCAGAAGAAGGTCTTGCGCAGCGGGAACTTGAAGTACACCACCGCGAAGGCCGAGATGATCGAAATCGCGATCTTGCCCAGCGAAATGCCCAGCGCCATGATCAGGCTGTTGAACATCATGCTGGAGACGGGGGAAGCGGACTCGCCCACGCCCCTGAACAGTACGGTGCGATAGTTCTCGAAGAAATGGCCGCCGGGGATCAGCGTCATCGGTGCGTCAAGCACCTGCTCCGCCGTCAGCGTGGAGGCCACGAAGGTGATATAGACCGGAAACGCCACTACCAGGATGCCGAGGATCAGCACCGCATGCGTGAGGAAATCCAGAAAGGGTCGTCGTTCTACCATGTTTGCGCCCGCCTGATCAGTATTGAACCTTGCGTTCCACGTAGCGGAACTGCACCACCGTGAGCGCGATCACGATCACCATCAGCACCACCGACTGCGCTGCCGAGCCACCGATGTCCATGCCGCGGAAACCGTCGTGGAACACCTTGTAGACCAGCGTGTTGGTGGAGTTGAACGGACCACCGTGCGTCACCGAGTCGATGATGGCGAAGGTATCGAAGAACGCGTACACCACGTTGATCACCATCAGGAAGAAGGTGGTCGGCGACAGCAGCGGAAAGATGATCGACCAGAAACGGCGCCACGGCCCCGCGCCGTCGATGGCGGCAGCCTCGATCAGCGACTTTGGAATGCTCTGCAGGCCCGCCAGGAAGAACAGGAAGTTGTAGCTGATCTGTTTCCACGCCGCCACCAGGATCACCAGGGTGAGAGCCTGCTGTCCGTTGAGCAGGAAGTTCCAGTCCATGCCCAGCGCGCGCAGCGCGTACGACACCACGCCCAGGCTGGGGTTGAACAGGAACATCCACAGCACGCCCGCCACTGCCGGCGCCACGGCATAGGGCCAGATCAGCAGCATCTTGTAGGCCATCGCGCCACGCAGCACGCGGTCGGCGAAATACGCCAGCACGAGCGCGAAGGAGAGCCCCACCAGCGTGACGCCCACGGCGAATACGCCGGTAATGCGGAAGGACTCCAGGTAGAGCGGATCATTCCACAGCGTGCGGAAGTTCTCCAGCCCGACAAAGTCCAGGTTGATGCCGAACGCGTCCTGCTGCAGCACGGACTGGTACAGGGCCTGGCCCGCGGGCCAGAAGAAGAAGATGAGCGTGATGGCGATCTGCGGAAAAACCAGCAGATAAGGCAGCCATCGCGATCGGAAGACAACCCGTTTTTCCATGGGCAATTGTCCAACGGATGCCGCGCGAAGCGGCATCAAACCAGATCACAGCGCGAGTCCGCGAAGCGGCGCGCCAACCAATCGGCGCATTGGCCGGGACGCACCCTTGCGGGAACGCCCCGGCCAATGCGCCGGGCCAACAAAAACGGGCGGGATACTGCCCCGCCCGTTTTGCGGCAAAACAGGCCTAGCTTACTCGCGCGCGGTCTTCTGGAAACGCTCGAGCAGATCGTTGCCGCGCTTGACGGCGGTATCGAGGGCTTCCTGGGGCTGCTTCTTGCCTGCCCAGACCGCTTCGAGTTCCTCGTCAACCACGGTACGGATCTGCACCAGGTTGCCGAGGCGCACGCCGCGCGACTTGTCGGTGGTTTTGACCACCATCTGCTCCACGGACACGTCGGCGCCCGGGTTCTTGTCATAGTAGCCGGACTTCTTGGTCAGCTCGTAGGCCGCCATGGTGACCGGCAGGTAGCCGGTAGCCTGGTGCCAGTCGGACTGGATTTCCGGACGCGACAGGTAGGTGAAGAACTTGGCCACGCCCTTGTACTCCTCGGCCTTCTTGCCGCCCATCACCCACAGCGAAGCGCCGCCGATGATGGTGTTCTGCGGGGCGCCCGGCACGTCCGCGTAGTACGGCAGCTGCGATACGCCGAAGGCGAACTTGGCATTCTTGCGGATATTGGCCAGCGAAGCCGACGAACCGGTGAACATCGCGCATTCGCCGTTATAGAACTTGGCCTGCGATTCCGACTTGCGCCCGCCGTAGCTGAAGTAGCCCTTCTTCACCATTTCCTGCAGGTTGGCGATGTGCTTGACATGCAGCGGGCTGTTGAAGACCAGGCGCGCATCGGTGCCGCCGAAGCCGTTGTTCTTGGTGGCGAACAGCGTGTTGTGCCAGGCCGAGAAGCTCTCCAGGTGCACCCAGCCCTGCCAGTCGGTGGTGTACGCGCACTGGCCGCCGGAGGCCTTGATCTTGGCCGAGTACTGCATCACTTCGGGCCAGGTCTTGGGCGGCTTGCTGGCGTCCAGGCCGGCCTTCTTGAAGGCGTCCTTGTTGTAATAGAAGACCGTGGTCGAACTATTGAACGGGAAGGACAGCATCTCGCCCTTGGACGAGGTGTAGTAGCCGGCGACGGCGGGGATGTAGATCTTCTGGTCGAATTTCTCCCCCGCATCCTTCATCACGGTGGATACCGGCTTGATGGCCCCCTTGGCGCTCATCATGGTCGCGGTGCCCACTTCGAAGACCTGCAGGATGGCAGGCTGCGTACCGGCGCGGAAGGCGGCGATGCCCGCTGCCATGGTCTCGTCGTAGTTGCCTTTATTGACCGGCACGATCTTGTAGTCGGACTGGCTGGCGTTGAACTTGTCGGCGATCTCGTTCACCTTGTCATTCAGCGCGCCCTGCATGGCATGCCACCATTGGATCTCCACAGCGGCGTGGGCGGTCCCGGCCCCGGCCAGCGCGGCAAAGGCCGCAATCTTCAGCACGGTACGTTGGAAGGTCATCGACAGCTCCTAGTTTTGTTTTCTCAGTACGGACAAAAATCGTCCGACTGTATGCAGTTTTTGTGACAGCCGGATGTTACCCCGCCGTGTCGGATTGGAAAACCGGGCATTTCTACTAAATTACAATAATATGACAACGATTTATCGACAGCTTGACAGGGTAAAATCTTGCGCTATGCAAGCCATCCACACCCTTCCCGCTCCGGCGCTGCGCCGCGTTCGCGGCGTACTGACCGATATCGACGGCACCATCACCACCGACGGCAGGCTGCCGGCGGCCACCTACCTTGCGCTGGACCAGCTCAAGCGAGCCGGCCTCCATGTCATCCCGGTGACCGGCCGCTGCATTGCCTGGGCCGAGATCCTGACCCGGCTCTGGCCAGTGGACGCCATCATTGGCGAAAACGGTGCCTTTTACTCCCACCTGCGCGCGGGGAAGCTCGTGACCCGCTACCTGGACGACTCCGCTACCCGGGCCGATAACCTGGCGCGCATCCATGCCCTGGGCGCACGCATCGTGCAAGAGGTGCCGGGCTGCGCGCTGGCCTCCGACCAGGCCTGGCACGCCGCCGACCTGGCCATCGACCATGCCGAGGACGTGGCGCCACTACCCCCGGCAGCGGTCGACCGCGTTGTCAGCCTGATGCGCGAAGCCGGCATGACCGCTACCGTCAGTTCGATCCATGTCAATGGATGGTTCGGGGAGCACGACAAGCTGAGCATGAGCCAGTTGTGCGCTGCGGAATTGCTGGGCGCCGACCTCGATGCCGAACGCGACGAGTGGCTGTTTATCGGCGACTCGGCCAACGATGCGAGCATGTTCGCCCATTTCCCCTTGTCGGTCGGGGTCGCCAATATCCGCGACATCCTGCCGCAACTGCCGGCCAAGCCCGCCTACATTACCGAGGCGGCTTGCGGCGAGGGTTTTGCCGAGATGGCAGCGTTGCTGCTGGCCGCGCGCGACTGAGCGCGGCGACGAAAGGCGACGGCGGCAAGCCACCATCAAAAAAAACAGCCGGGACAAGCCCGGCTGTTTTTTTGTGCCCCGCAGCAACCCACTACCTGCTTCAATCGAAGCCCAGTTCCTGCAGCTTGCGGGTAATGGTGTTGCGGCCGATGCCCAGGCGGGTTGCCGCCTCGACACGGCGCCCACGCGTCACGCCCAGGGCCGCCTCCAGCACCGCCTTCTCGAAGCGCCGCGTGAGCGCATCCATCACCTCCGGCTGGCCAGACTCCAGCATGGCGCGGGCCTCCCCTGCCAGCAGGTGCTCCCAGCCGGCAATCGCGCTCGCGGCAGCAGTGCGGTTCGCGTAGGCCTGCGCGGAATCGGCCTCCGCGCCCATGCCGGCAGGCGCGGCGCCATAGTCGACGGCGTCGTGGCCCTCGGCGTCGTCCGCCCTGCCCTCGGCGCGTGGCTCCGCCATGCGCGGCACACCGGCATGGCTGCCCTGCGGCGTGCCCGTGCCGATCATCTCGCGCGGCATGTCCTTGACCTCGATGGTCTGCGCCGGCGCCATCACGGTCAGCCAGTTGCACAGGTTCTCGAGCTGGCGGACGTTGCCGGGGAATGGCAGCGTGCTGACATAGACCAGGGCCTCGTCCGACATGCGCTTGGGCTCGACGCCTAGTTCCTTGGCGCTCTTCTGCAGGAAATGACGGGCCAGCAGCGTAATGTCTTCCGGCCGCTCGCGCAGCGGTGGCAGGCGCAGCCGGATCACGTTGAGGCGGTGGAACAAATCCTCGCGGAACAGCCCTTCCTTGACGCGCGTTTCCAGGTTCTGGTGGGTGGCGGCAATCACGCGCACATTGGCGCGCAGCGGATTGTGCCCCCCCACGCGGTAGAAGTTGCCATCCGACAGCACACGCAGCAGGCGCGTTTGCAGGTCGAACGGCATATCGCCGATTTCGTCGAGGAACAGCGTGCCGCCCTCGGCCTGCTCGAAGCGGCCGCGGCGCATGGTCTGCGCGCCGGTGAAGGCGCCGCGCTCATGGCCGAACAATTCCGACTCGAGCAGATCCTTGGGGATGGCCGCGGTATTGAGCGCGATAAAGGGCCCATTGGCGCGCGGGCTGTGCTTGTGCAGCGCCTGCGCCACCAGTTCCTTGCCGGTGCCGGACTCACCGGTGATCAGCACCGTCACGTTCGACTGCGACAGGCGGCCGATGGCGCGGAACACATCCTGCATGGCCGGCGCCTGCCCGAGAATCTCGGGCGCGTCGACCAGGCGGTCTTCCAGCTCCTCCTCGCGCAGGCTTTCCTGCAGCGCGCGGCGGATCAGCTCGACCGCCTTGTCGACGTCGAACGGCTTGGCCAGATACTCGAAGGCCCCGCCCTGGAAAGCGGCTACCGCGCTGTCCAGGTCGGAGTAGGCCGTCATCACGATGACGGGCAGCCCCGGGTGCCGGGCCTTGAGCGCTTGCAGCAAATCCAGGCCCGAGCCTCCCGGCATGCGGATGTCGGAGATCAGGACTTGCGGCTCGTCATCTTCCAGCGCGGCCAGTACGTCGCGCACGTTGGTGAAGCTGCGCGAAAGCAGGCTTTCACGGGCGAGGGCCTTTTCCAGGACCCAGCGGATTGATTGATCGTCGTCGACTATCCAGATCGGCTTCATGTGCGTCGCTTGTCTGCTCGGTGTCATTTGGTCTTCCGTGAACCTGGCCGCACACCGCCGGCAAGCCGGTCGGCAGCAATCATTGGGGCAGTTCCAATTGCTGTCGCCGATGCGCTCAATGCAGGGGCAGCAGGATACGGAAGTCGGTACAGCCGGGCCGGCTCTCACATTCGATCAAGCCCTCGTGCTGCTGCACGAAGGTTTGAGCGAGTGTGAGACCGAGGCCGCTGCCGCCATCCCTACCCGACACCAGCGGGTAGAAGATGCGTTCGCGAATATCCTCGGGGATGCCCGGACCGTTATCGATGACATGCAAGTCCAATGCCAGCTTGAACAAACGCTTGGCAATTGTTACCTGGCGGGCCACCCTGGTACGCAGGATGATCTGCGCATCGCCGCGCGCGACGCGCTCGGYGAGCGCCTGGGCGGCGTTGTGGACGATGTTGAGCACGGCCTGGATCAACTGTTCCATGTCGCCGCGCAAGTCGGGCAGGCTCGCGTCGTAGTCGCGCACGATATCCAGCCCGGAGGGGAATTCGGCCAGCACCACCGAGCGCACGCGCTCCAGCACCTCGTGGATATTGAGGTCGGACACGATATGCGGATGGCGGTGCGGCTCCAGCAGGCGGTCCACCAAAGTCTGCAGGCGATCCGACTCCTTGATGATGACCTGCGTGTATTCGCGCAGCGAACGATCGGGCAACTCGAACTCAAGCAGTTGCGCCGCGCCGCGGATGCCGCCCAGCGGGTTCTTGATCTCGTGGGCGAGATTGCGGATCAATTCCTTGTTGGCCGAGGTCAGGTCGAGGATGCGCTCCTCGCGGTCGCTGCGCACCTTTTGCTCGTTGGGCAGCACCTCCACCACCACGGCGTCGGAATTGGCGTCCAGCGCCCCGATGACGACATGGGCGTGCATGGGCTCCTGCAACGGCGGATGCAGCACCACGTCTTGCCGGCGGGCATCGAACTGCCGCGAAATCACGGTCTCTATCATGCTGGCCAGCTCTTCCGAGCTACCAAACAGGTCCGCGAGCGACAGCTCCACCATGGCCTTGCGCGACACCGCGAAACTCGCCTCGGCCGCGGGATTGGCATAGACGATGCGCAGGCCGGGCTGGCGCACCAGCAACACGGGGTTGGCCACGACGTCCAGCCCCTGGTGGTAGGACACATCGCCCAGGGGCAGCACCACGGCCTCTCCTTCGGGCGGGGTACCGGCTCCGGCCGAGGCTACCTTGCGCGAGACGCTGCGAATCAGGCGGCGCATGACACTAGTCCTTCAAGTTGGAGAGTTCGCGCCGCAGTGAAGCGGCATTGGCCTCACCGCGCGCAATGTCGTCGCGTAGCGCGGCGGTGCGGTCGAGATACCTCTGGTAGTTGCGTTCATTGCCCTGGCGCTCGGGCTGGCCGTTGTTGTACTCGGCGCGCAGCGCGGCCAGCTTGGCCTCTTCGCTTTGCAGCTCCTGGTCGAGTACGGCGCGGCGCTCGCCATCGCGGCTTTTCTGGGTCGCGCTGTCGACTCGCGGAAACGCCGCGGGCGCCACGGCAGGGCCGGCGCCCTTGCCCGCCGCAGGGGCATTCACGCGCCCGCCCGGCACGGTCATCACCTCGGGCAGGCTGAGCCGCTTGCAGCCCTTGCCGCCGTTGCCGTTCCGGTATTCCGGCACCCCGTTGGGGCCGGTGCAGACATAGATTTCCGACTGGGCCGGGGCCGGGCGGCTCCAGCACAGCAGGGCCAGCGCCAGCATGGCGCAAACGGCTGCCGATGCGTGCATGCGGGCACCGAAGCGGTGCACCGGGTGGAGCGAGGGGGGCGGGAATTCGAGCGCGTCCATTGACATCAGCAGGGATGGTGGGAAAGGAGCCCCATTCTAGCGATCAAACCAGCGAACAAAACAAAAAGGGACAGCCGAAGCCGCCCCTTCCTGGTGCAACTGTTGCCCGGTCACAACCTGGCAACGCCTCGCCTTACAGCGAGTAGTACATGTCGAACTCGATCGGGTGAGTCGTCATGCGGAAGCGGGTCACTTCTTCCATCTTCAGTTCGATGTAGGCATCGATCATGGAGTTGGAGAAGACGCCGCCGCGCGTCAGGAACTCGCGGTCATTGTCGAGGTATTCCAGGGCCTGGTCKAGGCTGGAGCACACGGTCGGGATCTTTGCATCCTCTTCCGGCGGCAGGTCGTACAGGTTCTTGTCGGCAGCTTCGCCCGGGTGGATCTTGTTCTGCACGCCATCCAGGCCGGCCATCAGCAGTGCCGAGAAGCCCAGGTACGGGTTCATCAGCGGATCCGGGAAGCGGGTCTCGATACGGCGGCCCTTCGGATTGGCAACGTACGGAATGCGGATCGAAGCCGAACGGTTGCGAGCCGAGTACGCCAGCTTGACCGGTGCCTCGAAGCCCGGCACCAGACGCTTGTACGAATTCGTGCCCGGATTGGTCAGGGCGTTCAGCGCGCGAGCGTGCTTGATGATGCCGCCGATGTAGTACAGGGCGAATTCCGACAGGCCGGCGTAGCCGTTGCCCGCGAACAGGTTCTGGCCGTCCTTCCATACGGACTGGTGCACGTGCATGCCCGAGCCGTTGTCGCCAACGACCGGCTTCGGCATGAAGGTGGCGGTCTTGCCGTAGGTGTGGGCGACGTTCTGGATCACATACTTTTGCAGCTGGGTCCAGTCGGCGCGCTGCACCAGCGTGCTGAACTTGGTGCCGATTTCGTTCTGGCCCTGGCCGGCAACTTCGTGGTGGTGGACTTCCACGGGGATGCCCAGCGATTCCAGGATCAGGCACATTTCCGAACGGATATCCTGGAACGTGTCGATCGGGGCGACCGGGAAGTAGCCGCCCTTCTTGCCCGGACGGTGACCGCTGTTGCCGTGCTCGAATTCCTTGCCCGACGACCACGGTGCTTCTTCCGACTGGATCTTGACGGAACAGCCCTGCATGTCGATGTTCCAGGTCACGCCGTCGAAGATGAAGAATTCGGGTTCCGGACCGAAGAAGGCGGTGTCGCCCAGGCCCGTGCTCTTCAGGTAAGCCTCGGCGCGCTTGGCGATGGAACGCGGRTCGCGGTCATAACCCTTGCCGTCCGACGGTTCAACCACGTCGCAGGTCAGGATCAGGGTGGGTTCTTCGTAAAACGGATCGACGTTGGCGGTGTTCGGATCCGGCATCAGCAGCATGTCCGAAGCCTCGATACCCTTCCAGCCGGCGATCGACGAGCCGTCGAAAGCGTGGCCGCTTTCAAACTTGTCTTCGTCGAAGTGCGACACGGGTACCGACACGTGTTGCTCTTTGCCTTTGGTATCGGTGAAACGGAAATCGACGAACTTGACGTCGTTTTCCTTCACAAGCTTCATCACATCTGCAACGCTGTGGGCCATGCCTATCTCCTGGAAATTCGGCTGAAGTCTATAAAGCCATTCTTGCGTCGATCTCTACAGCGCTACGCCTGGAAGGCGTTGGGGGCAGGATAAAGATCGGCCACGAAAGGGACGAGGAATGTTAGCAGAAAGCGTGCCAAGGCAACCCCCTTGTCACCCCTGCGTTCCCGAAAAAAGTGCAGCTGCGCGGCGCGATTCAGGGCCTGCGGCGCGTTCCGGGTGCAGCATATGACATACACCACAATTCTGCTGCCTCGTCGGTCGCGCCCGCTGCGGCAAGGCTCCGCGACCGCCGCAAACAAAAACACCTTAATGGTGCATTTGCACGCCAATTTGCACCGTTTCCGTGCTCACGCACCAGATTAGTTCATTTTGGCGCGAGCGGGGCAGTCTTGCCTGCTTGCGGTGCAGAAGTACCCGGTGCGGACGCCATGCCGCCGGTATTCCCGTTGTCCCGGCGGAAGTCTATACYGTTCCCCGCCAAACGCACCGGCACGCACTCCCGGCGCGCTAGAATACTTGCCGGGCTCCCCTTGACGCCATTCCACCCATCGATTTTGTCACCCAGATGACCACCCGAGACGAACTCCTCCAAGCGGCGCGGCAGCGCCAGCAGCAAAACCAACTGCCCTACTTCGGCGCCCTCTCCCCGCAGGAAGCCTTCGCCTTGCTGCAGGGCGACCCCACTGCCGTGATGGTGGATGTGCGCACGCAGGCCGAACTGGACTGGATCGGCGCGCCGGACCTGCCGGAAGCCCAGGCGGCGCATGTGGAATGGAGCAGCTATCCGGGCGGCGCGCAGAATGCTGCGTTCATCGCCCAGCTGAAGGCCCGCGTGCCCGCCGACGTGCCCGTGCTGTTCCTGTGCCGCAGCGCGGCGCGCTCCAAGCATGCCGCCCGCGTCGCCACGGAGGCTGGCTACCAGTACGCGATGGATGTGCTGGAAGGTTTCGAAGGCAGCCGCGATGAACACCATCACCGCAAGACGGTGGAAGGCTGGTGCTTCCGGGGCCTTCCCTGGCATGGCGCCTGAAGCGGCGGCACGCCCGCGCCCCAAGCAAAACGGGACAGCCTGGCTGTCCCGTTTTTCATTTCCCCGGCGCTTGGCGGTTCAGTCCCCCGCCGGATCGCCTGGCCTCCGCGCTGCCACTTCCACCAGTTCGAAGCCCATCGCCCGCACACCTTCGCGCAGCATGGCATAGGCCGGCTCGACCTGATCGGCCGGGCCCTTGACGCCCAGGTCAATATGGCGGCGCGCATAAAGTTCGCCGCGCTTGGCATCTCCCACCGACGGCAGGCTGAACACGCGGATGCCGTCGAACGCGGCCTCGACCCGCTCCATCAGCGGCGTCAGCGTGGACTCCGGCGCCTCGAACACCAGGAAGGAGCGCTCCACCTGCACCGCCAGATGGAACAGGTGCGGATAGTAGTGGTCCAGCACCCATTCCATCATCGGCCACGCCATCACCGGGAAGCCCGGCATGAAGTGATGGTCGGCCACCGAGAATCCGGGGATGCGGTTGTAGCTGTTCGGGATGATGCGCGCCCCGGCGGGGAATTCGCCCATCTTGAAGCGATGCTGGTTTTCCGGCAGGTTCAGGTCGGCCTTGACCGCATCGCCAGCCGCCGTCTCGGCAATGCGCTGCGCGATCAGTTCCCGCGCCTCGGGATGCAACTCAAGCGGCACCCCCAGCGCAGCCGCCGCGCACTGCCTGGTGTGATCGTCCGGGGTCGCGCCAATGCCGCCGGTGCAGAACACCACATCGTCGCCGGCGAAGGTACGGCGCAGCGTCGCGGTAATGCGTGCGCGTTCGTCGCCCACGTACTCCGCCCAGTCCAGCGCCAGCCCGCGCGCCGCCAGCAGTTCGATGGCACGGCGCATATGCTTGTCTTCACGCCGCCCCGACAAAATCTCGTCACCAATGACGATCAGGCCGAAACCCATGATGCCCTCGCTTCAGGATTGTTCAAGGCGCCGCACATCCGACGGCGCGAGATCGATAACGTCCACTACCGGCGCGGCCGCTGCGGCCGCGGCCGCGCGTTCGACACGCAACTGCTCCAGCGCGCGCAGGCAGAAATGGCCGAACCACAGCGCCGAGAAGATAAAAATCAGCACGTAGAGCCAAAGCGTGGCGGCCAGTACGAACGGAAAGAGAAAAATCAGCGCCGCCGAAAACACCCAGATCAGCGTCGGCGCCGAGCCCAGCAGGCCCACTGCCACGCCAATGGTGAGCAAGGCCCCGCGGTGGCGCTTCATCAGCGTCTTGCGCTCCTCCGCGGTGGCATGCTGGGCCAGCGCATCGTAGGTCATCACGCGGTAGGTCAGCCAGCCCCACAGCAACGGCGGAATCAGCGCGAAGAACGGCGGAATCAGCCACAGAGGCAACGTCACCAGCGTCAGCAGCAGGAACACCATGGTGCTGCCCAGTGCGTGGAACACGCTGCCCAACATGCTGCCGCCCCTGGACTTGACGAGGTCCGGATAGCTGCGCTCCAGGTGCCGCACCGCCGCCGGCACCGAGAACAGGCTGATAAACACCAGCATGGAGGCGATCACCAGCGGGATCATCAGCGCGATCACGAACAGCGGCGCCACCACCGTGCGCAGGGACTGCAGGCCGAACCAGTCGAGCGCGCCGTAGATCCAGCTGGTCAGCACCGAGGCTTCCAGCACGCCGCGCGCGGCCGTCATGATCGGCTCCCATCCCCACAGCAGCAGGCCACCCCACAGCCCGGTGGCGAGCAGGAAAGGAATGACGGTGAGCATCAGCATGCGCGGATGCAACTGGCTGATCAGGGCACGGCCAAGCGCGCGGAAAATATCGTTCATGCAGTGAATTGGGTTTCCACAAAGGCGGGGACAAATAGACTAGCACACGTCATAAGTGTCGCGGGGGACGCGTGCGCGGCCGCTGCTTGACAGCCCGGCGCCGCCGATACGGCAGGCGGGGGGGATGGCGCCACCTGGCCGCCGCTCAGGCGGCCAGGCGCGTCAGCCGCGCCGCAGCAGGCGCTTGATGCCGTACCACTGCTGGGACAGCAAACCGGTGCCGTAGTTGCGTCCCTTGCCTGCCGGCGGCGGCATCTGGTCGCGGATGCCGGTGGGGTAATAGGCGTCGGTGAATACGGCGGTGCGAAACAGCATGTCCCACCAGGGGAAGATCACGCCGTAGTTGCATCCGCCCAGCCGGGTGGGCCGGCCGATTGCCTCGTGCCCGAGACCCACCGCATGATGCATGCGGTGAAAGCGCGGCGAGACCAGCAACCGCTCGCCCAGGGGGCCAAAGTGCAGGCGCAGGTTGGCATGCTGCAAACTTTGCAGCAGTTGCGACAGCGCCACCAGCAGTACGTACTGCGATGGCTCGACGCCCACCGCCAGCGCGGCCACGGCGAACACCACGTCGCGCAGCATGTCGTCGAGCAGGTGGTTGCGGTTGTCGCTCCACAGCGTCATCTGGCGCTGGCTGTGATGCACGGCATGCAGGCTCCACCACCACCGGTAGGTATGCGAGAGCCGGTGGTACCAGTAGTCGAGCAGGTCGAACAGCAGCAGGTAAATGAAGAAGCTGACCAGCGGGATCGAGGTCACCGCCGGCCACCAGTCTTCCACATTCACGCGCTGCCAGCCAAGCAGCCGCAGATGTCCTTCCAACCCGTCCATCAGCGGCCCGAGCAGGAAGAACATGGCGAGCCGGAACAGGCCAAGGCGATGCACCACGGTATAGAGGATATCCGTGCGGATCGCTGCGCGATCCGTGACGGCCTCGACCGGGCGCAGCTTTTCCAGCGGCCCGAGAATCAGCACCATCACTGCGATCTGCACCAGCCCCACAAGCAGCCATTCGGTGCCGGTGAAGGCGTCCTCGGCATAACCGCCGAAGCCGAGTTGGTAGACCACGGGCAGGATCACATCCTGGAACAGCGTGGCCTCGATCTGGCCTACCCAGGCATTGAGCGCATCGAGCATCAGCGTCTCCCGGCCATGGTGGCGGCCTGGCCGCGTATCCAGTCACGATAGGCCGGATGGTCGCGCAGCGTCGCAAAGCAGAAGCCCTTCTGCTCCAGGCCGCTGATCAGCGGCTCCAGCACGCCGGGCGCCCACGGATCCTTGCGCGACCAGATGCCAAGATGGGCCATGGCGATGTCGCCATCGCGCAGGTCGCGCAGCGCGCGCGCCAGTAATGCCTGGTTGGAAAAACGCTCGGAAGATAGCTCGTCCCCGAGGAAGCCCGCCGGCGCCCAGCCCACATGCTTGAAACCGCACTGCTCGGCCCATTGCAGGGTCTGCGGTGCGGTATGGCCGCCCGGCGCGCGCCACAGCGGCGACATGGCGGTCCCGGCAAGGCTGCGCAGCGCCTGCGCGCTGCGGTTGAGTTCGCTGCAGAAGCTCTGCTGGTCCATGACCACATCCTGCCCCGCATGCGCGCCGAACTGCGGGCGCATCTTCACCTTGCCGTCGCGCACGCCGCGCAGGTAGACGTGATCGAAGGTATGGCTGCCAAAGACATGGCCATCGGCCGCCAGGGTCTTCCAGTATGCGGCCCAGCCCGGATCGAGCGAGCTGTCCTTGTTGATCGTAGGCTCGTTGGCGAGGAAGAAGGTGGCCTTGATATGGTGGCGGCGCAGCGTGTCGGCAATCAGCGCCGCCTGGCTCATGCTGCCGGTGTCGAAGGTCAGGTAGAGCGTGCCGGCGCGGCAGGCCGGTGGCGCGGTCTGCCCGGCTTCGGCCGAGCCGGCCGGCGAGGCGGCCAGCGCCAGCCCGGTGGCGGCAAGCCCCGCAGCCACCGCGCGGACCAGGGCGCCGGGCAGCCAGGGCTGCGAAATCTTGCTCATGATGCCTGTCCTGATTTCCTGTGACTGCGTTGGAGTGGCAGCGGCCATACTAGTTTCGATACCGTGCCGGCCGCGGCGTTCCCGCCCGTGGCGCGGCTACCCGCCATCCCTCAATAAAGCGGTGCGCGGGTACGGAAATAAATACCGTGGGGCGAACGGCCCACGCGGATGGTCTTGACCAGCTTGCGACTGGCCACGTCGATCAGGCCCACCGAGCGCGCCCAGCGGAAACTCACCCACAGGGTCTTGCCGTCGGCCGTCAGCTCCATGTCGTCGGGGCCGGCCGGCAGGCCGGTGATGTCGCCGACCTTGGTCAGGGTCTGCTGGTCGATGATGCTGATGGTGCCGGAAACCCGGTTGGACAGGAACAGATGGCGCTTGTCGCCCACCGCGCGGAAGTTGTGCGCGCCCTTGCCGGTCTGGATCTGCTTGACCATGGTGCGGGTACGCCAGTCGATCACGGCCACGTAGTCGGCGCCGGTCATGCCTACCAACAGGTATTTCTGGTCCGGCGTGACCCATACGCCCGCGGGTGCGGAACCGGCATCCATGCGCCACATCACGGTCTGCGTGGGCAGGTCGATGGCGACCACCTCGTTGGAGTCCTGCAACGTGACAAAGGCGATGCGGCTATCGTCGGTGAAGGCGATATGGCTGGGGGTCTTGGCCAGCGGCAACTGCTTGGCGATCTTCAGCGCCTTGCCGTCCCAACGGTAGATATCAACCCGATCCAGCCGGTTGCCGGTAGCCAGGAACCATTTCTGGTCGGGCGAGAAGCCGATCTGGTAGGGATCGTCGATATTGGCAACGCGCTGCTGGACCTTGCCGGTAACCGGATCAAGGAAGACCAGGTCGTTGCCCACCGCATTGGCGACAATCAGCGACTTGTCGTCAGGGGTGGCGATCAGGTGGTGCGGCTCCTTCCCGATCGGGAACGTCTCCAGCACCTTCTGGGTGTCCTTGTCAATCAGCGTGACCGTGGCATCACCCGAATTGAGCACCACCACGACTTCCGCCAACGCCGGCGCCGCTACCATCCCCAGGGCCAGGGTGCCGATGGCGGCAAACCCGGAAACTACACGACGCAATGCGAGCATAAGACCGTTAAACAATGACTTAATCGATCATTCTAACGTTTTCGGACTGTGATCCGATKACCTAGCGCAACAAACTAACATTTGGTCACAATCTCCGCCCGGACCAGTGCCCGGGCGGGGCGACGCGCCCGGTCTTCAGCGCTGCATGGCCTCCCACACCTTTTGCAGCCGCTTCACCGACATCGGCACCGGCGTGCGCAATTCCTGCGCGAAGAGCGCGATCCGCAGCTCTTCCAGCATCCAGCGGAACTCGTCCAGCCGGGCGTCTTCCACACCCCTGCCCTGCTGCCGCAATTGCGTCTCGGCGCGCTGCCATTGCTGCAACAGCGGCGTGATTTCCTGCAGGCGCTGCGTATCGCGCGCCGGATCGCCCTTGATCTTGTCGATGCGCATGGCGATGCCCTTCAGGTAGCGCGGGAAATGCACCAGCTGCTGGTAAGGCGTATCGGCCACGAAGTTCTTGCCCATCAGCCGCGTCAGCTGCGCCTGCATATCGGCATGCGCAGCGGCAAACGGCTTGGCCTGGATCAGCTTGCGCGGCAGCGTCGCGTATTCGGCCAGCACCGCCCCAACCAGCCGGGCGATTTCCTGCGCGAGCAGGTTCAGGCGCGAGCGCCCTTCCTCCTTACGCGCGGCGAACTCGGCCTCGTTGCGCGGCAGCGGCGCCTGCAGGCAGGCCCGCTCCAGCGCCAGCATCACGATCTGGTCGCGCAGCATTTCCTGCGTGCCCAGCGTCATGTACTGCATCGCCATCTGCTGCAGGCCGGGGATGTTCTTCTCCAGGAACTTCACCTGCTCGCGCAATTGCAGCGCGAACAGGCGGCGCAGCCCGGCGTGGTGGATGCGCACCGCCTCCTGCGGATCGTCGAACACCGCCACTTCGCAATAGGTGGTGTGGTCAACCAGCGCCGGGTAGCCATACAGCGTCTGGTTGCCCTTGCGGATCTCCAGCAGCTCAGGCAGTTCGCCGAACGACCAGCTGGTCAGGTTTTCGTACTGCCCGGCCTCGGCCGCCGGCACATCGCGCGCCGCGATGTTCTGGAACGACTGCTGCGCCTGCCCGCCGAACTCGGCGCGCAGCTGCGCCAGGTTACGGCCCATGTCCAGCTGCCTGCCGTGCTCGTCCACCACCTTGAAATTCATCGCGTGGTGAGCGGGCAGGGTTTCCAGCTTGAAGTCCGCGCGCTTGACCATGGTGCCGGTCTGCTCGCGGATGTCGGCGATCAGCACGTCGAGCAGTTCGCCTTCGCCAAAGGGATTGCGATCGACAAAGCCCGCCGCGTAATCCGGCAGCGGCACGCAATGGCGCCGCAGCTTCTGCGGCAGCGACTTGAGCAGCAGGTGGACCTTCTCCTTGACCATGCCCGGCACCAGCCAGTCGGCCCGCTCCGGGCGCACCTGGTTGAGCGCATACAGCGGCACGGTCAGCGTCACGCCGTCGCGATGGCTGCCAGGTTCGAAATGATAGGTCAGCGACATATCGACGCCGGCCACCGGCATGACCTTGGGGAACAGGTCCGTGGTGATGCCGGCAGCCTCGTGGCGCATCAGCTCTTCGCGGTTCAGGTAAAGCAGCTTGCGGTCGCGCGCGCTTTCGCTCTGGTACCACTGCTCGAACGTGGCCTGCTGATGGATCTCCGCGGGGATCAGACGGTCGTAGAACGCAAAAATCAGTTCATCGTCCACCAGCACGTCCTGGCGGCGCGACTTGTGTTCCAGATTCTCGATCTCGCGTGTCAGCCGCTGGTTATGCGCGAAAAACGGCAGCTTGGTGTCGAACTCGCCCTCCACCAGCCCGCGGCGGATAAACAGCTCGCGTGCTTCCTGCGGGTTCATCGGGCCGTAGTGCACGCGCCGGTGCTGGTAGACCACCAGCCCGTACAGCGTGGCGCGCTCCATCGCCATCACCTGGCCGGATTTTTTCTCCCAGTGCGGATCGCTCCAGCTCACGCGGAGCAAATGGCGGCCCACCTGTTCCAGCCATTCCGGCTCGATCCTGGCCAGCGTGCGAGCGAACAGCCGGCTGGTCTCGATCAGCTCGGCGCCAATGACCCAGCGGCCTACCTTGCGCGCGATCAGCGAGCCGGGCCACAGATGGAACTTGATGCCGCGCGCGCCCAGGTACTCGCGCCCGCGGCCGTCGGCGTCTTCCAGCTTGCAGCCCACATTGCCCAGCAAGCCGGTGAGCAGCGCCTTGTGCACTTGTTCATAGGTGGGCTCGCTTTCGTTGAGGCGCCAGCCCTGCTCCGTCACGGTGGTCAGCAACTGCGAATGCACGTCGCGCCATTCGCGCAGGCGCACATGCGACAGGAAATTGGCGCGGCACTGGTCCTGCAACTGGCGGTTGGTCTTCTTGTGCGCCACCGCCTCCTCGAACCATTTCCACAGCTTGACCCAGCCCAGAAACTCGGACTTCTCGTCCATGAACTTGCGGTGCGCCTGGTCGGCCGCTTCCTGCGCCTCCTGCGGGCGGTCGCGCGGGTCCTGCACCGACAGCGCGCTGGCGATGATCAGCACCTCGCGCAGGCAATGGTGCTCGCGCGCGGCCAGGGTCATGCGGGCCACCCGCGGGTCGAGCGGCAGGCGCGCCAGCTGGCGCCCGGTCTGGGTCAAAGCGTTGGCGTCGTCACCCACGCTTTCCACGGCACCCAGTTCCTGAAGCAACTGGTAGCCGTCGGCAATGGCGCGGCCCAGCGGCGGCTCGATAAAGGGGAAGGTCTCGATCGCGGTCAGCTTCAGCGCCTTCATGCGCAGGATGACCGCGGCCAGCGAGGAGCGCAGGATTTCCGGATCGGTAAAGCGTGCGCGGCCGATGAAATCGGCCTCCTCGTACAGCCGGATGCACACGCCGTCGGCCACCCGGCCGCAACGCCCGGCCCGCTGGTTGGCCGCAGCCTGCGAAATCGCCTCGATCTGCAACTGCTCGACCTTGTTGCGGTAGGAATAGCGTTTGACTCGCGCCATCCCGGTATCGACCACATAACGGATGCCTGGCACCGTCAGCGAGGTTTCGGCCACATTGGTCGCCAGTACGATGCGGCGGGCATTGGAGGGCCGGAACACGCGTTCCTGCTCCTGCACCGACAGCCGCGCGAACAGCGGCAGGATCTCGGTATGCGGCGGATGGTGCTTGCGCAGCGCTTCCGCCGCCTCGCGGATCTCGCGCTCGCCGGGCAGGAATACCAGCACGTCGCCCGGCCCGAGACGGCATAGCTCGTCCACGGCCTCGACGATGCCGTCGAAGAGGTCGCGATCCTTCGTTTGCGCCGATCTGGGCGCAGCCTCGCCCGGCGCGGGCTTGTCCTTCTCGATCGGCCGGTAGCGGATCTCAACCGGATACAGGCGCCCGCTGACCTCGATCACCGGCGCGGGCTTGCCACCTTGTGCGAAATGCTCGGCAAAGCGGTTGGCGTCGATGGTCGCGGACGTGATGATCAGCTTCAGGTCAGGCCGCTTCGGCAGGATCTCCTTCAGGTAGCCGATCAGGAAATCGATATTGAGGCTGCGTTCATGCGCCTCGTCGATGATGATGGTGTCGTAGGCCCGCAGCAGCGGATCGGTCTGCGTCTCGGCCAGCAGGATACCGTCGGTCATCAGCTTGACCGAGGCACCGGGCGACATGGTGTCGTTGAAGCGCACCTGGTAGCCCACATGCTCGCCCAGCGGCGTGCCGATCTCCTGCGCGATCCGCTTGGCCGTGGAGGTGGCCGCGATCCGGCGCGGCTGGGTATGGCCGATCAGGCCACCGCCGCCATCCGCGCCCGGGCCGCGCCCGATCGACAGGCAGATCTTGGGCAACTGGGTAGTCTTGCCGGAGCCGGTCTCGCCGGAAACGATCACCACCTGGTTGGCCAGCAGCGCTTGCGCGATTTCCTCGCGGCGGGCCGATACCGGCAGCGCCTCGGGGAAGCTGATGGGCGGCAACGGATTGGCCTGGCGAACCGGACGGCGCGCTTCACCCGGCGCACGTTCCTGGCGCTCTGCCCTGTCCTGACGCTCCGGACGCTCCTGGCTTCCGGGCGGCGCGGCGCGGCGCGGGCCGGCCTCGCGGCCTTCCCGTGGCGGGCGTGGCGGCGTGGCCGTGCCATTCGTGGGACGCGGACGGGCGGGCCTGTCCTGGCGCGGCTGTCCTGGCGGGCGTTCGGCGGGTGCGCCGGCTTGGGCCGGGGAGCCGCCTGCCGGCTGGGGTGGATGGCGCCCCTCCTGCCGTCCGGACGGGCGCTGCTCGCGGCGCCCTTCCTGGCGCTCGCCGGCTACCGGCGCAGCGGCGACGGCAGGCGCGCGGGCCTGCCTGGCGGCGGGCTGATTAGCGGGCTGGGCGGGAGACGGGGCGACCTTGGGCGCCGGCTGGCCGGCATCGGTTTTCCGATCCGGCGACAAAGGTTTGGCGGGGCGTTGTGCTGACATTGGCCGGGATTATAATCCGCGGCATGAATGCAAGAACCGACACGCTAGCCGACGCGCCCGCGCCGTCCGAAAAGGACGAGCCCCTGCCCGTCACGGACCCTTCCGCGCCACCCGCGCCTGCTGTCTGCGCCGACCCGGTCGAGCGCGGCGGCCCCGACCACCAGCAGTTCGTCGACTGGCTACGAGCGGTCGCGCCCTATATCCACGCCTTCCGCGGCAAGACCTTCGTGATCGCCTTCGGCGGCGAACTGGTCAAGGCCAACATCCTCAATGCGCTGGTCAACGACGTGGCGCTGTTGCACGCCATGGGCATGCAGATCGTGCTGGTACACGGTTCGCGCCCGCAGGTGGAAGAACAGCTCGCGCTGCGCCACGTCGAGTCGCAATTCACCGACGGCGTGCGCATCACCGACAACGCCGCGCTCGAATGCGCCAAGGAAGCCGCCGGCGAACTGCGCCTGGACATCGAGGCCGCCTTCAGCCAGGGCCTGCCCAATACGCCCATGGCGGGCGCCCAGCTGTCGGTGATCTCGGGCAATTTCGTTACCGCGCGCCCGCTGGGCATTGTCGACGGCGTGGACTACCAGCATACCGGCCTGGTGCGCAAGATCGACGGGGAGTCGGTGCGCATGTCGCTGTCGCACGGCAAGATCGTGCTGCTTTCGCCACTTGGCTTCTCGCCGACCGGCCAGGCCTTCAACTTGTCGATGGAAGACGTGGCCAGCGCCACCGCCATCGCGCTGAAGGCTGACAAGCTGGTCTTTATCACCGAGGTGCCCGGCGTGCAGGACGCGGTCGGCAAGCTGATGCCGGAAATGTCGCTGCGCACCGCCATCGAGCGGCTGCAGAACAACCACCTGCCGCCCGACGTCGCTTATTACCTCGAACACCTGGTCAAGGCGCTCAAGGGCGGAGTGCCGCGCGCCCACCTGATCCCCTTCCACCTGGACGGCTCGGTGCTGCTGGAACTGTTCCTGCACGACGGCGTCGGCACCATGATCTCCGACACCGACCTGGAAAGCCTGCGCGAAGCCACGCTGGACGACGTCGGCGGCATCCTGCAGCTGATCGCGCCGCTGGAGCAGGACGGCACGCTGGTGCCGCGCGGGCGTCACCTGATCGAGCGCGACATCGCCAACTTCTCGGTCATCGAGCACGACGGCGTGCTGTTCGGCTGCGCGGCGGTCTACCCTTACCCGCGCGAGGGCATGGCCGAGATGGCCTGCCTGACGGTGTCCTCCGAAGCGCAGGGCACCGGCGACGGCGAACGCCTGCTCAAACGCATCGAGCGCCGCGCGCGCAGTCTCGGCCTGGACCGCCTGTTCGTGCTCACCACGCGCACGGAACACTGGTTCCTCAAACGCGGCTTTGTCCACGCCAACGTGGACGACCTGCCGGAAGACAAGCGCAAGCTGTACAACTGGCAGCGCAAGTCCATGGTGCTGATGAAGAAACTGTGATGGCGGTGGGGGTAGCCTGAAGGCTGGCCTCCGCTTCGTTACAATAGCGGCACCGCAACGGCCGGCTCCCTCGCCGCGCCGGCTACATCACACGATAACAAGGAGTTCCCATGGCCCGCATGGTTCAATGCGTCAAGCTCAACAAGGAAGCCGAAGGGCTCGACCTGCCGCCGCTGCCGGGCGAACTCGGCAAGAAGATCTGGCAAAGCGTGTCCAAGGAAGCCTGGGCCGGCTGGCTCAAGCACCAGACCATGTTGATCAACGAGAACCGCCTCAATATGGCCGATGCCCGGGCACGCCAGTACCTGCTCAAGCAGACGGAGAAGTACTTCTTCGGCGAAGGCGCCGACCAGGCACAGGGCTACGTCCCGCCGCCGCAAGCGTGATTTCCCCTGCCCGCGGCCTTGCGCCTCCGGGTGGGAAGAAAAAAGGGTGCCATTCGCGGCACCCTTTTTTCATGCGCTGGCGGCCCGTCGGCGGGGCCGGTCAATGGTCAATAATCGCTGCGCGCCACGCCATCGGGCGTGCCAAGCAGCAACACGTCGGCGCCGCGCAAGGCAAAGAGTCCCACTGTGACCACGCCGGGCACATGATCGATGGCCGCTTCCAGCGCCTTCGGATCGGTGATCTTCAGGCCTGCGACGTCCAGGATCACATTGCCGTTGTCGGTCTTGTAGATGCCGCCCTCCTTGGTCATCCGCAGGCGGGGCTGGCCGCCAAACGTGGCAAGCTTGCGCGCCACCGCGGCACGTGCCATCGGAATCACTTCCACCGGCAGCGGGAATGCGCCCATCACATTCACCAGCTTGCTGCCATCGGCGATGCAGACAAAACGCTGCGCCACCGAGGCCACGATCTTTTCGCGCGTCAGCGCGCCGCCGCCGCCCTTGATCATGGCGCCGCTCGCGTCGATCTCGTCGGCGCCGTCCACATATACCGGGATCTCGTCGACCTCGTTCAGGTCCAGCACCTTGAAGCCGTGCTGTTGCAAGCGGCGAGTGGAAGCCTCGGAGCTGGAAACCGCGCCAGCGAACCGTTCCTTGAACGCCGCTACCGCATCGATAAAAAGGTTGGCGGTGGAGCCCGTGCCCACGCCCAGCACCGCACCCGCCGGCACTACCTCCTTGACATAGTCGGCCGCGGCTTGCGCCACCAGCGCCTTGAGTTCATCCTGTGTCATGACAACAGCCCGTCTGCTTTGGGGGAAACCGCATAGTGTACCGGATTGCCGTGGCATCGCAGGTGCTGGCGCGTACCGACGGTACAATGCCCCGAGGCATGCATCAGCGCGGCGTCCGGGACCTGCCGCTTCGGTCCCGCGCCATCACCAAACCTTTATAAGCAACTCACTGACCATGAACCAGCTCGATCAGCTCAAGCAGTTCACCACCGTGGTGGCGGACACCGGCGATTTCCAGGTGATGAAGCAGTACACGCCGCAAGACGCCACCACCAATCCCTCCCTGATTCTCAAAGCCGTCCAGAAGACCGAGTACCGCCCGCTGCTCGAAAAGGCCGTGCGCAGCCATGAAGGCACCGACGCGGTCATGGATGCCCTGCTGATCGCCTTCGGCTGCGAAATCCTGGCCATCGTGCCGGGCCGCGTCTCGACGGAAGTCGACGCCCGCCTGTCCTTCAACACCGAAGCCACCGTGGCCAAGGCGCGCCACCTGATCTCGCTGTACGAGCAGCGCGGTATCGCCCGCGAACGGGTGCTGATCAAGATCGCTTCSACCTGGGAAGGCATCCGCGCYGCCGAAGTACTGCAGCGCGAAGGCATCCGCTGCAACATGACGCTGCTGTTCTCGCTGGCGCAGGCCGTCGCCTGTGCCGAGGCCGGCGCGCAACTGATCTCGCCCTTTGTCGGCCGCATCCTGGACTGGCACAAGAAGCAGGCCGGCGACAAATGGGATGCCGCCGCCAACGCCGGCGACAACGATCCCGGCGTGCGCTCGGTGCGCCAGATCTACGACTACTACAAGAAGTTCGGCTACCCCACCGAAGTGATGGGCGCCAGTTTCCGCAGCACGGAGCAGATCCTGGCGCTGGCTGGATGCGATCTGCTGACGATCAGCCCGGACCTGCTGGAAACGCTGGCCGGCAGCGCAGGGACGGTCGAGCGCAAGCTGTCGGTCGACCAGGCGCAGGCCGGCAATATCGCCCGCATCGCGTGCGATGAAGCCGCCTTCCGCTGGCAGCTCAACGAGGATGCGATGGCGACGGAGAAGCTGGCCGAGGGAATTCGCGCGTTTGCCGCGGATGCGGTGAAGCTGGAGGCGTTGATTACGGCTTGAGGGTAGCGGCGCCACGCCGGCTGGTCGGCGCTCGGGCGGCACTGACCAGTTGATATGCAGGCCTGGATACAAGGCGAAATCCTGCATGCGGGCGGCCACCACGATCACGTCCCCCGCAGCTCTCGCTGCCGTATCGATGGGTTGCGGCATTTTGAGAATCAGGCGGCGAAGCGGTTCAGGCCGGCGCCGCCGGAGCGCCGTCCCACAGCAAGGGCAAGACTACCCCGGCCGGTCCCCGCAGCACGGTGTCAGCGGTCTGGTCCAGCGCCGACGGCTCGGGATTGACCACGATGACGTGGGCGCCATGATCCTTGGCGGCACCGGGCATGCCGGCGGCCGGATAGACCAGGCCCGAGGTGCCCACCACCAGGCAAAGGTCGCAATTCTCGGCCGCGTGCTCTGCACGATAGCGCGCCACGCGCGGGAGTTCCTCGCCAAACCACACCACGCCGGGACGCATCATGGCGCCGCAGATGGCACAACGCGGCGGCATGCCGGGCGCGGCGGTCGCCGGGTCGCAACGGCCGCAGCCGTCCAGCCATTTGTTGGCGAACAGGTTGCCATGCAACTCGATCGCATCGGGGCTGCCGGCACGCTGGTGCAGGCCGTCCACGTTCTGCGTGACGAGGGTGACAGCCTTTTGTGCCGCGAGTGCCGCGATGGCGAAATGCGCCGGGTTCGGATGCGTTGCCGCCACCAGCTCGCGCCGGTGCAGGTACCACTCCCACACCAGCGCAGGCTGGCGCCGGTAGGCATCTTCCTGCGCCAGTTCCTCGGGATTGAATCGCGACCACAGGCCGGTCATGGCATCGCGGAACGTGGGCACGCCGGACTCGGCGGAAACGCCGGCTCCGGTCAGCACCATGACATTGCCGGCCCCGGCGATCAGGCGGCGCGAGGCTTCCAGTGCCTGCGCGTCAAGGTCCGCCGCCATGCCGTCAGCGCGGCAGGCGGCGCTGGCGCACCGCTTCATAGAGGCACACGCCACTGGCTACCGAGACGTTCAGGCTTTCCACGCCACCAGCCATCGGGATGCCGACCAGTTCGTCGCAGGTTTCGCGGGTGAGGCGGCGCATGCCCTCGCCTTCGGCGCCCATAACCAGAGCCATCGGGCCCTTGAGGTCGACGTCGTAGATCGTCTTCTCCGTGCCGTCCGCGGTGCCGATCACCCAGATGCCGCGCTCCTGCAGTTCGCGCAGGGTGCGCGCCAGGTTGGTGACAGTGATGTAGGGGACGGTTTCCGCCGCGCCGCTGGCCACCTTGGCCACCGTGGTATTCAGGCCCACGCTGCGGTCCTTGGGGGCGATCACCGCATGCGCGCCGGCGCCGTCGGCCACGCGCAGGCAGGCGCCCAGGTTGTGCGGATCGGTAACGCCGTCCAGCACCAGCAGCAAGGGCGTGCCCTCGATGCCGTCCAGCAGTTCGTCGAGATTAAGGGCCAGCGCCACGTCTTCAGCGCGGGCGACCACGCCCTGGTGACGGTCGGTGCCGGCCATGCCGCGCAGGCGCTCGGCGTCCACCGGGTGCAGGCGAACGTTAAGGCTTTCGGCAAGGCGGATGAAATCCTGCATGCGGCGGTCACGCCGCGCGGATTCTACGTAGACATCGGTGACGCCGGCGGCGTCCTGGCGCAGGCGCGCGGTGACGGCGTGAAAGCCGATCAGGAGTTTTTGTTTAGCCATGGCGGGATTGTACATTCCCGCCATGGCTTGGCCAGTTGCCGGGGCCGCTTGGCGCTGCCCCGGCAACTACCCGCCATCAGCGCTTGCGCGACGCGCGGCTGCTCTTGCCGGCCGGCTTGGCACCGGCCTTGTGGGTCGAGCCCAGGTGCTGCGGCTTGGGCTTGGCGGCGCGCTTGGCCGGTTTGCCGCCGGCCTTGGCGCCCTGCCCCACATGCGGCTTGACCGGCGTCATGACGGCCTCGAACACCGATTGCTCTTCGATCACGCGATCCAGCGTTTCGTCGAACGACTCTTCCGGCTTGGAGCTGCCGCCCAGCAGGGCTGCCAGCTGGCGGCCTTTCTTGCGCGCGGGCACGGCGTGCGCGGCAGGCACCCTGGGCGCGGCCTCGGTGGTCGGGACGCGGGCGCGCAGGTTCTTGGCCGACGGCTCCTGCACCAGGCGGAAATCGATCTTGCGGGCATCGAGATCCACGCGCGAAACCTGCACGCGTACGCGGTCGGTCAGGCGGTAGCGGATGCCGGTACGCTCGCCGCGCAGTTCATTGCGCGCCTCGTCGTACTGGAAGTAATCGCTGCCCAGCTCGGTGACATGGACCAGGCCTTCCACATAGAGCTCATCGAGCTGCACGAAGATGCCGAACGAGGTAACGGAGCTGACGGTGCCCGAGTACTCGCTGCCGAGCTTGTCACGCATGAAGTAACACTTGAGCCAGGCTTCCACATCGCGCGAGGCTTCGTCGGCGCGGCGTTCATTGGCCGAGCAATGCAGGCCAAGCTCATCCCAGATGGCTTCATTGCGCTTGGCGCGCGCTGCGGTCTGCTCTGCCTTGGCCGCGGCATCCTTGGCTTGCAGGCGGCGCGCCTTGGGTGCGATCGCGGTGTTCAGCGCGGTACCCGGCGCAAATGCCGGTACGTACTTGGTATGCGCCAGCACGGCCTTGATCGCGCGGTGCACCAGCAAATCCGGGTAGCGGCGGATCGGACTGGTGAAGTGGGCGTAGGCCTCATAAGCCAGGCCGAAGTGGCCGATATTGTCGGGGCTATAGACCGCCTGCTGCATCGAGCGCAGCAGCATGGTCTGCAGCATGGGCGCATCGGGACGGCTCTTGATCTTGTCCATCACTTCGGCGTAATCGGCCGCCTGCGGCTTGTCGCCGCCAGCCAGCGAGAGGCCGGCCGAGCGCAGGAACTCGCGCAGGTTCTTCAGCTTTTCCTCGCTCGGGCCGGCGTGGATCCGGTACAGCGCGGGATGCTTGAAGCGCTCGAGGAAATCGGCTGCGCACACGTTGGCGGTCAGCATGCATTCCTCGATCAGGCGGTGGGCATCGTTGCGGGTACGTGGCAGGATCTGCTCGATCTTGCCCTGCGCATTGCACACGATATACGTCTCGGTGGTGTCGAAGTCGATCGCACCACGCTCGCGCCGCGCCTTCAGCAGGACCTGGAACAGCTCATACAGGTTCTGCAGGTGCGGCACCAGGTCGGCACGCTTGTGCGCCTCCGGCCCCTTGGTATTGGACAGCACCGACCAGACCTCGTTATAGGTCAGACGTGCCGCCGAATGCATCACGGCGGGATAGAACTGGTAGCCCTTGAGCTCACCCTTCGCGGTAATCACCGCGTCGCACACCATGCACAGACGGTCGACTTGCGGGTTAAGCGAGCACAGCCCGTTGGAGATCTTCTCCGGCAGCATCGGGATCACGCGCCGCGGGAAATACACGGAGGTGGCGCGGTCCAGCGCATCGGCGTCCAGCGGCGTGCCCGGGCGCACGTAGTGCGACACATCGGCAATCGCCACCACCAGGCGCCAGCCCTTGGCGCGGCCGATCTTGACGGGCTCGCAGTAGACCGCATCGTCGAAGTCGCGCGCGTCTTCGCCGTCGATGGTCACCAGCGGCACGTCGCGCAGGTCGATGCGGTGTTCCAGGTCGGCTTCGCGCACCTCGTCGGGCAGCGCCAGGGCTTCCTTGGCGCAGGCGTCCGAGAAGGCATGCGGCACACCGTACTTGCGCACGGCGATCTCGATTTCCATGCCGGGATCGTCAAAGTCGCCCAGCACTTCGACCACGCGGCCCACCGGCTGGACGTAGCGATCGGGGTAATCAATGATCTCCACGCTGACCACCTGGCCGACTTGCGCCTTGCCCTGGGCCTTGGGCGGGATCAGGATGTCCTGGCTGATGCGCTTGTCTTCGGGCGCCACCACCAGCACGCCGCCCTCGCTCAACAGGCGACCGATCACGTAGCGGTTGGCACGCTCGAGGATCTCGACGATCTGCCCTTCGGGCCGGCCGCGCCGGTCGTAGCCGATCACGCGCACCTGGGCGCGGTCGTTGTGCATGGCCTTCTGCAGCTCGCGCTCCGGCAGGAAGATGTCGTCATCGCCATCATCGCGGATCAGGAAGCCGAAGCCGTCGCGGTGGCCTTGCACCCGGCCGACCACGAAGTTGGGCTGGTGGGCCAGCTCGTAGCGGCCCTTGCGGTTGAGTTCGATCTGCCCGTCGCGCTCCATGGCGGCGAGGCGTTTCTGGAAGCCGTCGTGTTCCTTGCGCGTGACGGCGAGCGCCTTGGCGATATCGCCAGCCGACAGTGGCGACCCGGACGTCCTCAGGACGCCAAGGATTTCTTCCCGACTAGGGATCGGATAGTTATTCTGATTCAATTTTTTCTAGAAATAATTTGACAAACGTTTTGCGGTCGCTATAATGAGCGCTTCGGTTGTTTCGACGCCCGCCCAGGTGGCGAAATTGGTAGACGCACTAGGTTCAGGTCCTAGCGGTGGCAACACTGTGGAGGTTCGAGTCCTCTCCTGGGCACCAGATCAAACGGAAAACCCGCAGCGCTTTCGAGCCTTGCGGGTTTTTTGTTTTCCGGCGTCTGATCTTGCAACTTTGCACTCCCGATTCGATATTGACGCGACTGCGCGACTTGATAAAAACAGCCGCAACAGCGGCCGCTCCGGAGCCTGGAATCCATTCTCGCCTGTTAAGGCGGATTCACTCGCACACGGCCTGGCGCTCACACGAACTGCCAGGGCGCGGCCCGGACGGCGCCGACTGCTGCGCTGCGGGTGAGTGTATCAGTTTCAGTGGCGATCCCGGCATTCTTCCGCCATCCAGACCCCTGAATGTCGTGTTTTTTGACGTTTCCCGGCGCAAACAACACAGTTATTGCAAGTGCGCGCTTTGCCGGGACGTCCCGGCAACCCGGTCGCCGCTTGACGAGTCATCCAATCTGTAACTATCATGGTTTCATATTGCCTCTTCCGCCATGACCACCAGTAGCCGATTCGCCGTCGCTGTCCACATCCTGACCCTGCTGGCCAGCGCGGCCGACCCCCTGCCGTCGTCGCTGATCGCGGGCAGCGTGGGCACCAATCCCGCATTGATCCGCCGCCTGGTTGGTCAACTGGTGGAAGCCGGCCTGGTAAGTACCATGATGGGCAGCAACGGCGGGGCCTCGCTAGCCCGCGCGGCCGGGTCGATCACCCTGCTGGATGTATTCCGCGCGGTGGAGTCGACAACGCTGATCGCCCCGCATCACAGCGTGCCCAACCCGGCCTGCATGGTGGGCCGGGAAATCTCCGGGGCGCTGAAGCGAGCCGCCGACCGCGCGCAGGCCGCGATGGATGGCGCACTGGCGGAAATCACGATTGCCGGCATGCTCGCCGATGTGGAGCGTGCCGCGGAGCGCCGCGTGCGCTGATTTTTTTATCCCGATATGTAACCGTAATAGTTTCATATCGATATGAAACTCGTGCCAGGCACGGGTTTGACTATGCTGGCCTCACCCTTCGGTGAAGCAGCCTGACCAAGCAACCACGCAAGGAGTTGAGCATGAAGATCGCAATCATTGGCGCTACCGGCCGCGTCGGCACCCGCCTTATCGACGAAGCGCTGCGCCGCGGCCACACCGTCACCGCCATTGCACGCCAGGCAGAGAAACTACCCACGCGGCAGGGACTTGCCACGTGCAATGCCGACGTGGCCGACACTGAGGCCCTGGCCAGTGCCCTCGCCGGCCATGACGTGGCGATCAGCACCGTGCGTTTCCTGCAA
Organism: Cupriavidus sp. 01L45; assembly: GCF_056399885.1. Lineage (NCBI taxonomy): Bacteria > Pseudomonadati > Pseudomonadota > Betaproteobacteria > Burkholderiales > Burkholderiaceae > Cupriavidus > Cupriavidus sp. 01L45. The sequence goes on from NZ_JBFTSG010000021.1 coordinate 74,158, forward strand.
ACCAGCGCCGCGCAGATTGTTGGCGCGGCCAAGGCAGCGGCCGTGCCGCGTCTGCTGGTAGTAGGCGGAGCCGGCAGCCTCTATGTGGCCCCCGGCGTGCAACTGGTCGATACGCCGCAGTTCCCCGAGGCCTGCAAGGCGGAAGCACTGGCAGGCCGCGACTTCCTGAACGCCTTGCGTGCCGAGACCACACTGGACTGGACCTTTCTCTCCCCCGCCGCGCTGTTCGAGCCGGGTACCCGCACTGGTGCCTATCGGGTCGGTGAGGAAACGCTGCTATCCGATGCCAGCGGCAAGAGCTGGATCTCGATGGAGGACTACGCCATTGCCATGATCGACGAAGTGGAAAAGCCGGCGCACTCGCGCCAGCGCTACACGGTGGCCTACTAAGCGAAAAAAAAGGCGGCTGATCGCCGCCCGCCGCCCTGCTTTGCCGCCGCGGCCATTTCAGCCATGCGGCTGGGGCCGTCCGCAGCTTCAGCCCTGGCTACCGCTGCCAGCAGCATGCTTGCCGCGCTTGAGCCAGGCCGCAAGATTGTGCGGGCGCAGCGTGTCATACTCCTCGAACGGCTGGTGGATCCAGGGGTTCGTCGGCAGGAAGGTAACGTGGTAATCCGGCTTGACCTTCGAGCACGCCTTGTACCACAGCACCGACGAGCGGACTTCCGTCACGGCAGGATAGCGCTCCTGCAAATGGCGGCCCACGCGCTCCAGCGTGACGCCGGAATCGACCAGGTCATCGACCAGCAGGATCTTGCCGGAGAGGTCGCCCCGGGTCATGGTGATGTACTGCGCGATGTCGAGATCGCCCTGCTGCGTGCCAGCCGCTTCGCGATAGCTGCTGGTGGCCAGAATGGCCAGAGGCACGTCGAAAATGCGTGACATCTGGTCGCCCACGCGCAGGCCGCCGCGCGCCAGGCACAGAATCTTGTCGAACTTCCAGCCCGACTCGTGGACGTTCAGCGCCAGCCGTGCGATCAGGCTGTGGTATTCGTCCCAGGAGACCCACAGGTTCTCTTCGTCATTCGATGGCAGGGTCATGATTTATTCTTGGCTCTTCGGCTTGAGGTCTGTCGACCGATAAAGTTTCGGCCCGCTTGCGCGGGCCGATTTGCTCTTGTGCATTTGCCGTCCTGTACCGGCGGCCCGTCAGCCGCGCGGCGCCCTTTCGGGCACAGACAACGTCAGGCCACGTACGGGTGGCGCAGCAGGATGGTTTCGTCGCGGTCCGGGCCGGTCGAGATCATGTCGATCGGGATACCGACTACTTCCTCGATGCGCTTGAGGTAGGTGCGGGCCTGTTCCGGCAGCGCATCCCAGGCCTTCACGCCGAAGGTGGACTCGTTCCAGCCGGGGAATTCCTCGTACACCGGTACGCAGCGCGCCACGGCATCCGAACCACGCGGCAGGATATCGATAGTCTTGCCGTCCAGTTCGTAACCCACGCACAGCTTGAGGGTTTCGAGGCCATCAAGCACGTCGAGCTTGGTCATGCACAGGCCCGACACCCCGTTGATCTGCACCGAACGCTTGAGCGCGGCGGCATCGAGCCAGCCGGTACGGCGCGGACGGCCGGTGACCGAGCCGAATTCCTTGCCGACGTTGGCCAGGCGCACGCCGATCGGATCCTGACGCTTGGGGTTGTCATTGTCGTACAGCTCGCTGGGGAACGGGCCCGAACCCACGCGGGTGCAGTAAGCCTTGGTAATGCCCAGGATGTAGTTCAGGCGGCCCGGGCCAACGCCGGCGCCAGCGGCGGCCGCACCGGCCACGCAATTGCTGGAGGTGACGAACGGATAGGTGCCGTGGTCGACGTCGAGCAGCGTGCCCTGCGCGCCTTCGAACATCAGGTTGTCGCCGGCAGCGTTGACCGCATACAGCTCGGCTGACACGTCGGCCACCATCGGCGCCAGGCGCGGCGCGAAGGCCAGCATCTCGTCCAGCGTCGTCTGGAAGTCGACTGCTTCGGCGCCCAGGTACTGGGTCAGCATGAAGTTATGCAGGTCGAGGTTCTCGCGCAGCTTCTCGGCGAACGCCTTCGGATCGAACAGGTCCTGCACGCGCAGCGCGCGGCGGGCAACCTTGTCCTCATAGGCCGGACCGATACCACGGCCGGTGGTGCCGATCTTGTCGGCGCCACGGCGCGCCTCGCGGGCTTTGTCGATGGCGACGTGATACGGCAGGATCAGCGTGGTCGCTTCGGAAATGCGCAGGCGGTTCTGCACCTGCAGGCCGGCGCTTTCCAGTTCCTCGATTTCACGAAAGAGCGCCTCGGGCGACAGCACGACACCGTTGCCGATGTAGCAAATCGTGCCGGCGCGCATGATGCCCGAAGGGATCAGGCGCAGGATGGTCTTCTTGCCGCCGATGATGAGCGTATGGCCAGCGTTGTGGCCGCCCTGGAACCGCACCACGCCCTTTGCATGATCGGTAAGCCAATCGACGATTTTCCCTTTGCCTTCGTCACCCCATTGGGTGCCGATCACGACGACATTGCGTCCCTGGCTTACTGCAGAAGCGGACATGTTGATTTTGGTCAGTGGGTTAAAAACGTATTTTACTCTCGTTGCAGGTCAACTCCCCGATTTTGGGGAGATCGGCCTGCAACGCGGGGGAATTCCGTGCCCTGGCGCTTGCGCTCAGGTCCCGGCGCTGCGCGGAATCACCGTCCATGCGCCATCCTGGCGCACCAGTTGGCGGTCGCAGTTGAACTCGTCGAGCTGGTGCGTGTGGCCCGGCAGGGACTGGATCACGATCTCGCCGGCCTCGCGCAGCGCCGTGATCGCCGTGCGCAGGGCGGGATCCGCATCCCACGGCGCAAAGATGGCAAAAGCACGCACTTCCAGCGGCGACAGCGAGGCAACCTCGCGCAAATCGAGCGAAAAACCGGTCGCCGGCCGCGCGCGACCGAAGGCTTCACCCACCTTGTCATAGCGGCCCCCGCGCGCCACGTAATTGGGCAGGCCGGCCACATAGGCCGTAAACATCACACCGCTGTGGTAGTGATATCCGCGCAAGTCGGAAAGATCGATATTGACACTCGCGCCGCGGACTTCCGCGGCCAGGGCTGCCAGTTCGTCCAGCGCGCGGCCGATTGCCGGGCTTGCCGGCAACGTGGCACGGGCGCGCTCGATCACCTCCACGCCACCGTACAGCGTCGGCAAGGCCAGCAGCGCGTCGCGCTCGGCCTGCGGCATGCCTTCGGTCAGTTCGCGCAGCGCCGATACGTCCTTGGTTTCCAGCGCTGCGAACAGCGCGTCCTCGATCTTCCGGCTCGACGGCAGGCCGTCCAGCAGCGCTTCCAGGATGCCCGCGTGGCACAGGTCCAGGCGGATTTCCGTCAGTCCCGCCACCTGCAGCGCAGCCAGCATCAGGGCCTGGATCTCTACGTCGGCTTCCAGGCCGGCATGGCCGTAGATTTCCGCACCGACCTGGATCGGCTCGCGGGTTGCACGAAAACCTGCCGGGCGGGCGTGCAGCACATTGCCGGCGTAGCAAAGCCGGGTCACGCCGGAGCGGTTCAGCAAGTGGGCATCGATGCGGGCCACCTGGGGCGTGATGTCGGCGCGCAGCCCCATGGTGCGGCCGGAGAGCTGGTCGACCAGCTTGAGAGTGCGCAGGTCCAGGTCGTGCCCGGTCCCGGTGAGCAGCGATTCCAGGTATTCCAGCATCGGCGGCATGACCAGTTCGTAGCCGTAGGTGCGGAACAGGTCCAGCATGCGGCGGCGCAGTTCCTCGATCTTGCGGGCCTCCGACGGCAGCACGTCGGCGATGTTTTCAGGCAGGAGCCAGTGATTGGACATGGTAAATCTCTTCACTTCACACAGTTGCCGGGCGGCCTGGGCCACCCGTTGAATTACGTTCCCGTCTCGCCTCGGGACACGGGCCAAGCCGGGCACCAGTCACCTGGCGCGGCGGATGAGGCGGCGACGACGCCCGTCGAAGGCATCGGCAGCCACCCCTCCAGCCGGACAAAACCCCGGCAAGCCGGGGTTTTGTCGTATTGCCTGGCGGCCGTGGCCGCCCAGCTTAGCGACGGCTCGCCGGAGGCACTGCCGCCGGCGCCGCGGCGCCGCCCGCCGACCGCATATAGCGGAAGAAGTCGGAATTGGGCTCCAGCACCAACACGTCGCGCTTGTCGCGGAACGTATTGCGGTAGGCCTCCATACTGCGCCAGAACTGGGCGAACTGCGGATCGCGGCCAAACGATTCTGCGTAGATCTGCGAGGCGCGGGCATCGCCCTCGCCCTTGATCTTCTGCGCATCGCGATAGGCCTCGGCCAGCACGACTTCGCGCTGGCGATCGGCATCGGCGCGAATCTTCTCGCCTTCGGCGGCGCCGGTGGAGCGCAGCTCATTGGCCACGCGCTTGCGCTCGGCCTCCATGCGGCGATACACCGATTCGCTGATCGCGGGCAGCAGGTCGACGCGCTTCAGGCGCACGTCGATGATCTCGACGCCCACGGACTGGGCGTAGTCGGCCATCGCGGAGCGGATATTCTGCATCACCTTCTCACGCTCGCCGGCCACCAGCTCCGCCACCGTGCGCTTGCCGAATTCCTCGCGGGCAACGGAGTCGATACGCTGGGTCATGCGGTCCTGCGCGCCACGGATGTTGCCATTGAAGGCCACGTAGAACTTGCGTGGATCGGTGATGCGCCATTTGACGAACCAGTCCACCACCATGCTTTTCTTCTCGGCGGTCAGGAAACGCTCCGAGGCGGCCACGTCGATGGTCAGCAGGCGGCGGTCCATGAAGATCACGTTCTGCAGTGGCGGTGGCAGCTTGAAGTGCAGGCCAGGCTCGTTCACCACCTGCTTGATCTGGCCAAACGCGAACACCACGGCGTACTGCCGCTGGTCCACCACGAATACCATCGACGAGCCGATCGCCAGCACGATGAAGAGGCCGATTACTACGGAAATCAGTCGGTTCATGTCGGGGCTCCTCAGCGCGAATCGCGGTCACGGTTGCGCAACAGCTCGCGCGACCGGGTATCGCTACCGGCTTCCGGCGCGGCAGGCGTGCTGCTGCCGGCCGCGGGCGCCTGCGCGGTGCCGGAACCCGGCGTGCCGCCCTGCGACTGCGCCATCAGCTTGTCCAGCGGCAGGTAGAGGAGATTGTTGCCCTGGCGCGAATCCACCAGCACCTTGGTCGAATTGGTATAGATCTGCTGCATGGTCTCGATGTAGATGCGGTCACGCGTCACCTGCGGGGCCTTGGCGTACTCGGCCTGGACCTGCCGGAAGCGCGAGGCATCGCCTTCGGCCTGGGCGGTCACCCGCGCCTTGTAGGCTTCGGCTTCTTCGTTCAGGCGCGCGGCGGTACCCTTGGCGCGCGGGATCACGTCATTGGCGTAAGCCTGGCCTTCGCTGATGGCACGCTCCCGGTCCTGGCTGGCCTTGTTGACATCGTCGAAGGCGGCCTGCACCTGCTCGGGCGGCTGCACGCTCTGCACGTTGACGGAGATCACGCGGATACCGGTCTTGTAGGCGCTCAGGATCGACTGGATGGATTTGGCCAGATTCTGTGCGATCTGCTCGCGGTTCTCGTAGAGCACCGCGTCCATCTTGTTGCGCCCGACGATCTCGCGCACCGAGGTCTCGGCGGCCTGGGTCACCAGTTCTTCATCGCCACCACGATCGGTCTTGTTGTAGAACAGGAATTCGCTCGCGTCCTGGATGTCGTATTGCACCGTGAAGCGGACGTCGATGATGTTCTCGTCCTGCGTCAGCATGGACGCGTCCTTCAGGTTGCTGTCCTTGATCGAAGTGGAGCGCCCCACCTCTACCGAACGCACGCCCGACAGGTTGACGATCTCGGCGGACTGGATCGGGTACGGCAGGCGCCAGTTGATACCGGGGCCCGTGGTGTACTTGAACTTGCCGAACTGCAGGATGACGGCGGTCTGGCCTTCCTGCACCATGAAGAATCCGCTGGCCAGCCAGATGCCCAGCGCGGCGACCACCACCACGCCGGCGCCGATGCCCGAGCCCTTGCCCGGCGTGCGCGCGCCGCCGCCGAAGCCCTGGTTGCCGCCACCGCCGTTTTCCTTGCGGCCGAGCAGGCCATTCAGGCGGCGATTGAAATCGCGCCAGAGCTCGTCGAGGTCGGGCGGACCATCCTGCGGGGGACGCTGGTGCTGGCGATTGTTGTCGCGGCTGTCCTTGTCCTTGTCCTTGTCTTCGTCATCCGGGCCGCCCCGACCCCAACGTGGATCGTTCAACGACAGGATCGCGCGCAAACGCTGCCAGGCCGTCCGCGACGGTGCATGGCCGCCGTTGCGGCCACCTGCGCGGCTGCCAAAGGCATGGCTCGATTCAGAATTCCGGGGAAACTGGGGCATGAAGTGCACGGGTCCGGGATAGTTGGAACAGGGGGATTCTAACAGTCATCGACGCCACATTTTCCTATTTGAGGCAATCTGGCCGTGATTTCCGTCGAACTGGATCAATGCATGTCGGGTTCTTCCGGATTCACCCCGGCGTCTTCGCGATCATGATCGCCGCCGTCATCGTCGTCGTGATAAGCCGCCACATCAGCCAGGCGCGGGTCCAGCGGCGGACGTTCGGGCGGACGTTCGGCCAGCCAGCGCGCCACGTCCACCAAGGCCTCGCGCAAGGTGTCCAGACCGATGCCGTCGCGCGCACTGACGAACACGCGCGTCGGCACGCCGTCCTCATTGCGCTCCACCCTGGGGCCCTGCGCCAGAAGTTCCGGCGCCGCGTCGATCTTGTTCATCACCACAATCTGCGGGATGTCGTCGGCATTGATCTCGGCCAGCACGCGATTGACCTGCTCGATCTGCTCATGCCGCACCGGACTGGAGGCGTCGACCACATGCAGTAGCAGATCCGCGTGCACGGTTTCTTCCAGCGTAGCCCGGAACGCAGCCACCAGTTGGGTGGGCAGATCGCGGATAAAACCGACGGTATCCGATAACACCACGTTGCCCACATCCTCCAGGTAAAGCCGGCGCGAGGTGGTATCCAGCGTGGCGAACAACTGGTCGGCCGCGTAGGCACGCGCCTTGGTCAGGGCATTGAACAGCGTCGACTTGCCGGCATTGGTATAGCCGACCAGCGAGATGCTCAGGGTGTCGTTGCGGGCGCGCGCCCGCCGCTGGGTGCTGTGCTGGCGCTGCAGCCGCGTCAGGTCAGCCTTGAGCCGTTTGGCGCGTTCGTCCAGCAAGCGGCGATCCAGCTCGAGCTGACGCTCGCCCGGGCCGCCGCGCATGCCGATACCGCCCTTCTGCCGCTCCAGGTGGCTCCAGGCGCGGACCAGCCGCGAAGCCTGGTACTGGACCTGGGCGAGCTCGACTTGCACCTTACCGACGTGGCTCTGTGCCCGCTGCCCGAAGATATCCAGGATCAGGCCCGTACGGTCGATCACGTGGCGTTGCAGGAAACGCTCCAGATTGCGCTGCTGCGCAGGGCTGAGCGTGTGATTGAACACCACCACGTCGGCGTCAAGCGCATCGGCGGCTTCCTTCAGTTCCTCCGCCTTGCCGGAGCCGATGAACAACGCCGGATCCGGGCGCGACCGGCGTCCGGTCAGCGTATGCACCGGGGTGGAGCCGGCGGTTGACGTCAGCAACGCCAACTCGCTCAGGCTTTCCTGGAAATCATGCTTGCCGAAATCGACACCGACGAGGATGGCGCGGGAGGTCTCGGAATTGGAGGTGGCTCTGGATTGCAAACGGGAGGATCGCGAAACGCGAGAAAGGAAAACGGGTTGGAACCGGCTGGGAGGCAGTGGCGGGTGCCGTGAGGCAAGGCGCCGCGGCCCGGGAAGACACTCGAAGCGGGACGCTATCCGCGGCGGCATGCACCAGGGTGAGCATGTCCCTGCTCATGGCCGTTGTGCGCCCAGGATGGCCGGGCATCGTTTGGTGTCGCGCCAGCGCATCTGGCCCCGGCGCGACACCGGCAACTGGCAGCCTTGTCGTGATGCGACCGGCCTGCCGAAAAGACTGCGGAACACTCCGCGAAAGATCAACCTTCAGCCGTTTCGTCCACGCGGAAATTCACTGCGCGGGCCGGTACGACGGTGGAAATCGCATGCTTGTAGACCATCTGCGTCACGGTGTTGCGCAACAGGACGACGTACTGGTCGAACGACTCGATATTGCCTTGCAGCTTGATGCCATTGACGAGGTAGATTGAAACCGGTACGTGCTCTTTGCGCAGCGCGTTCAGGAACGGGTCTTGTAGCAATTGCCCTTTGTTGCTCATGGCACACTCCAAATTTATAGATTTAGTGATAGATGATGGGGACGATGATCCCCGATTCAAGTCAAACGGCGCAAAACCGCGCCAAAAAAAGATCAAAACGGTACCAAGCTAGCATCGTCTCGCAGGGAACCCCCTGCTACCGTGAATTTAGCCTCAGTTCCAAACGAACGCAAACGAAAGTTGGCCGCCTGGGCTCCCGCTGTCCGACTCAATCCTTCGAGTCCGCATATGGGTTTTTGTTCGTACGAAATTCGATGCGAAGCGGCGTGCCCTTCAGTTTGAAAGCCGAGCGGAATCGGTTTTCCAGATAACGCCGATAGGTGTCCGCAATGCCGGAAAGCGAATTGCCGTGCACGATGATGATGGGCGGGTTGGAGCCGCCCTGGTGCGCGTAGCGCAGCTTGGGCCGGGTTGCACCGACGCGCCGCGGCTGCTGGAATTCGACCGCTTCCTGCAGGATCCGCGTGAGCTGCGGCGTGGGCAGCTTGACCATCGCCGCCGCATACGCGTCGTCCACCGAGCGCAGCAGCGCGCTGATGCCGGTGCGCTCCTTCGCCGACACAAAGTGGAAATTGGCGAAATCGAGGAACTGTAGCTTGCGCTCCAGATCGTGCTTGATGCGGTCGCGGGAGTGCCCGTCGAGGCCGTCCCACTTATTGACACCGACCACCAGCGCACGGCCGGATTCCACGATGAAGCCAGCGATATGGGCGTCCTGCTCCGACACATCCTGCTGCGCGTCGAGCAACAGCACCACCACGTTCGCATCGGCGATCGACTGCAGCGTCTTGACCACCGAGAACTTCTCGATCGCCTCGAACACCTTGCCGCGCTTGCGCAGGCCGGCGGTATCGATCAGCGTGTAGGGCTTGCCGCCACGCTCGAACTCCACGTAAATGGCGTCCCGCGTGGTGCCAGGCATGTCGAACGCGATCACGCGCTCTTCGCCGATCAGCGTATTGACCAGCGTGGACTTGCCCACGTTGGGGCGGCCCACAATGGCGATCTTCACGCCACGCTGGGCGCCGTCGTCTTCCTCGGCGAGTTCGGGCCGCTCCTTCACCGCCAGCTCGAGCGCCTCGTCGACGAGTTCGCGCACGCCGTCGCCGTGGGTCGACGAGATGGCATAGGGGTCTCCCATGCCCAGCTCGTAGAACTCGGACACCACGGTGGTGTACTTCATGCCTTCGGCCTTGTTCACGGCCAGCATGACGCGGCGCCCGGTCTTGCGCAGGTAATCGGCGATCACCCGGTCCTGGGGCGCCAGCCCGAGGCGGCCGTCGACAAGAAAGATCACCACATCGGCCTCGACCACAGCCTGGCGGGTCTGCTTGGCCATCTCGGCCACGATGCCGTCCTTGGCCACCGGCTCGAAGCCACCGGTGTCGATCGCGATGAACGGGCGTTCACCGATACGGCCTTCGCCATAGTGGCGGTCGCGCGTGAGCCCCGGCAAATCGGCGACAAGTGCGTCGCGCGAACGGGTCATGCGGTTGAATAGCGTCGACTTGCCCACATTGGGGCGGCCGACCAGAGCGATAACTGGTTTCATGCAATAAACGGAAATGGGGGCCGGCAGATGCCGCCCCCCAGGAACTCCGGAGTGATATGGGTCCGACGGCCGGGCGTCGCGCGCCTGGCCACTTTTCCTGTCGGGCGGCCGGGTTAGCTTTGCAACCCGACCTCGTTCACCTGCACGGCCAGGAGGGCCGTGCTACCGGATTGGCGCCGCCCATGCCGACAGGTGCATGGGCAGTCGCCATGAATATTGACCGCCTCAGTCCGGCACGAAGCCGTAGAGGTTGCCATCGCGCGTCTGCACCACCAGGGACGTGCCCGCCACAACCGGCGCAGCGGTAATCTCGCTGCCATCGGTCTTCAGGCGTGCCACGAACTGGCCGTCCTCACGCGAAATGAAGTGTACATAGCCCTCGTAATCGCCCGCCACCACCGAACGTCCCACCGCCAGCGGCGTGCCGAGGCGGCGGTAGAGCAGTTGATCGTTCTTCCAGCGTTCCGTGCCGTTCTGGCGGTCGAAGGCATGGACCACCGAGCGCTCGTCGCTGGCGTACAGCGAAGCGTCATCCTGCGCAGGGCCGGTCGGAGACGAGAAATCCTTGCCCCATTGCGGCTGGCCATTGGCCAGTTCCAGGCAGGCGATCCGTCCCTGGAACGTGGTGGCGCAAACCTGGCGGCCATTGACCATGGGCTGGCCCGTCACGTCGTTGAGCCGTTCGATCTCGGACACGCCCTTCGGATAGGAAACCGTGCTCTCCCAGCGCAGCACGCCGTTGCCGGGGGCCAGCACGCCCAGCTTGCCGCCGGGGAAGCCCATCACGATACCGTCGCCGGCAAACACCATGCCCATCGACGCGCGCAGGTTGAGCGCGGTCTGCGAGCGCTGGTAGATCCAGCGGCGTTCGCCAGTCTGCGCGTCCAGGCCCAGCACGCGGGTATCGGTCGTACGCACCACCACCAGGCCGTTGCCGACCAGCGGCGCGGAGAGGACCTCGCCATTGACCTGCTTCTTCCAGAGCTGCTTGCCACTTGCGTCGAAGGCGAACACCGCGCCCTTCTCGCCCGCCACCGCCGTGACGGAGCCGTCGCTACCCGGCCCGGAGGTCAGGTCGATGTCGGTCTTGGCCTCCCACAGGGTACGGCCAGTGATGCCGTCGAGCGCCACCACCTTGCCGCCGTTGGAGGACGCATAGACGGTACCGCCTGCGACGGCCGGCTGCAGCGTGTACGGGCCGCCCTTGCCGACGCTGGCTTTCCAGGCCTGGCGCACCGACAGCGTCTGGGTGATCGGCTTGAGTTCGACCGGCGTACGCTTGTCACTCTTGCTGAACAGCGAGCAGCCGCCAAGGCTGGCGACGCTGGCCGCACAAGCGGTGGCCACCACCAGGGCGCGGACGAACTTGCCGTGTTGCTGGTTCTGGGCCGTGCCGGAAAACAATGACTTCATGAGGTTCCGATCCTGAATTGGGTTGAAGCGCAAGGGTGCGGGCCTGCGCAAATGCGAGTGCCCGCGGGCCTGTCGGCTAGCCGGATCCACCGCCTTCAGGCGGCGCCCAGCGCGTCGAGCTTGAACTGGATGATCTGGCGCATGGCCGCATCGTTGGCGCTCAGCTTGTCGAGCGCCTTCTGATAGGCCGACCGTGCTTCCGAGCGCTTGTCCTGGGCTGCCAGCAGATCGCCGCGGCGGTCGGCATACAGCGCCACGAATGGTGCCGGCGGCTCGTTCTTCAGCAGCGCCAGGCCCTGGTCGTAAGCCTTCTCGTCGAGCAGCACGCCAGCCAGGCGCACGCGCGCGAGGTGAGCATATTCGCCTTCACCGTGGTCGATCGCCCACTGCAGCTGGGTCTTCGCGCCGGCCAGGTCGCCTGCATCGTACAGCACCTTGGCCGACACCAGCGCGGTCATGGGGCCATAGGCGGTCTTGCCGAATTTCTGCTCGAGGTCGCCGGCGGCGCGCTTGATCCGCTCGACGTCGCGGCTCTCGGCGGCCTTGACGACCTGCTCGTACAGCAGCGCGGCTTCGCCGGCCTGCTTGCGTTGCCAGTAGTTCCAGCCGCTCCAGGCAGCGAAGGCCAGCAAGCCGGCGATCAGGGCCCAGGTCACGGTATTGCCATACTGGCGCCACCAGGCCTTGAGGCTTTCAAGCTGTTCCTGTTCTTCTAGATCGTAAGCCATGTCGAGGGATCCACCCGCGTGTGTTTGTTATAAGGGACCGCGCCGCGCGGCCCCCGGTTCCGCTGCCTGGTTTTCTTATTCGCTGGCGCCGACCATCGCGTCGATGATGTGGGCAACCAGTTCTTCAGCCGGTACCGTCACCTGCGCGCCACCGCCTTCGGCCTGCGCGCCCTGCCGCAGATCCTTGACCTGGACCGTACCCGCCGCCACTTCGTCGTCGCCAATGATAACGGCATAGCCAGCGCCGTTACCGTCCGCGCGCTTCATCTGCGACTTGAAGCTGCCGCTCTTGCCGTCCGGCGTGGCATGCAGCAGCACGTCGAGCCCGGCATCGCGCAGCCGCTCGGCGACGATCATGGCCTGCAGGCCCGCCGCTTCGCCCTGGTGGACGAGGTACACATCGCACCCTTCCGCCTGCGGCGCGAGTTTCTCCTCGCGCAGCAGCTCGATGATGCGCTCGATGCCCATCGCCCAGCCGCAAGCGGGCGCCGGCTTGCCGCCCATCTGCGCGATCAGCGGATCGTAGCGGCCGCCGCCGGCAATGGTGCCCTGCGCGCCGAGCTTGTCTGTGATCCACTCGAACACCGTCAGGTTGTAGTAATCCAGCCCTCGCACCAGGCGCGGGTTGATCTTGAACGGGATGTTGTTGGCCTTGAGCAGGCGCTGCACGCCTTCAAAGTGGGCCAGCGACTCCTCGCCCAGGAAGTCGATCAGCTTGGGCGCGTTGCTTGCCATTTCCTGCAGCGCGGGATTCTTGGTATCCAGCACGCGCAACGGGTTGGTGTATAGGCGGCGCTTGCTGTCTTCGTCAAGAATGTCCTGGAAGCCTTCCAGGTACTTGATCAGTTCTTCGCGATGCGCGGCGCGCTCGTGCGCCTGGCCCAGCGAATTGAGCTCCAGCCGCACCCCGACCAGCCCGAGATCGTCCCACAGGCGCTGGCACATCATGATGATCTCGGCATCCACGTCGGGACCGGCGAAGCCGAGTGCCTCCGCACCAAGCTGATGGAACTGGCGATAGCGCCCGCGCTGGGGACGCTCGTGGCGGAACATCGGGCCGGTGTACCACAGGCGCTTGGGGCCGTCGTACAGCAGGTTGTGCTCGATGGTGGCACGCACCGCGGCCGCCGTGCCCTCGGGGCGCAGCGTCAGTTGCTCGCCGTTAAGCGCGTCGGTGAAGGAATACATTTCCTTCTCGACGATGTCCGTCACTTCGCCGATGCCGCGCACGAACAGTTGCGTGTGCTCGACGATGGGCGTGCGGATCTGCTGGTAGCCATAGGCGCGCAGCATGGCGCGCGCGGCGTTCTCGAAATGCTCCCACAGCGGCGCGTCCGCGGGCAGCATGTCGTTCATGCCCTTGACGCCCTGCAGTGCCTTGGGCAACTTGATCTTGCTGTCGGCCTTGGCGCCGTCGCTGGCGGCCGCCGGATTCACGGGTTGGTTCATCTTCTCTTGTATTTCCCTGCAGCGCCTGGCCTTGATGGCTCAGGCTGCCGCCTCATTGCCTGCGCGTCCGGCGTCCTTGCCGTAACGGGTCCGCACATAGTCATCGACGATCGCCTGGAATTCCTCGGCAATCCGATCGCCGCGCAGCGTCTTGACCTTGACGCCGTCGACGAACACCGGCGCCGCCGGCGATTCGCCCGAGCCCGGCAGCGAGATGCCGATATTGGCATGCTTGCTTTCGCCCGGCCCGTTCACGATGCAGCCCATCACGGCCACATCCATTTCTTCCACGCCTGGGTAGGCAGTCTTCCAGGTGGGCATCTGCTCGCGCAGGTAGCTCTGGATACTGGACGCCAGTTCCTGGAAGGTAGTGCTGGTGGTGCGGCCGCAGCCGGGGCAGGCAATCACCATCGGGGTGAAGTTGCGCAGTCCCATGGTCTGCAGGATCTCCTGCCCCACATAAACTTCCTTCTCGCGCGCGGCACCGGGTTCCGGGGTCAGCGAGATGCGGATGGTGTCGCCGATGCCTTCCTGCAACAGCACCGAGAGCGCGGCGGTGGAGGCCACGATGCCCTTGCTGCCCATGCCCGCCTCGGTCAGCCCTAGGTGCAAGGCGTAGTCGCACCGCTTGGTCAGCTCGCGGTAGACCGCGATCAGCTCCTGCACTTGCGAAACCTTGCACGACAGGATGATCTGATTGCCGGGCAGGCCGATTTCCTCGGCCTTCTTCGCCGACTCGATGGCGGAGGTGATCAACGCCTCGACCATCACGTTCTGGGCCGGCCACGGCTCGGCGCGCTGCGCGTTCTCGTCCATGACGCGCGCCAGCAGTGACTGGTCCAGACTGCCCCAGTTGACGCCGATGCGCACCGGCTTGTCATGCCGGCAGGCCATCTCGATCATCTGCGCGAATTGCGTGTCGCGCTTCGCGCCCTGCCCTACGTTGCCCGGGTTGATGCGGTACTTCGACAGCGCCTTGGCGCAGTCGGGGAAATCCTGCAGCAGCTTATGGCCGTTGTAGTGGAAGTCGCCCACCAGCGGCACATTCACGCCCATGCGGTCCAACTGCTCGCGCAGGGCCGGCACCGCCGCCGCGGCTTCCGGCGTATTGACCGTGATGCGCACGATCTCGGAACCGGCACGCGCCAGCTCCTTGACCTGGATCGCGGTGCCGATGGCGTCCACCGTGTCGGTATTCGTCATCGACTGCACGCGCACGGGCGCATCGCCACCGATGGTGACCACGTTGTCGCCCCACACCACGCGCGCCTGGCGCGTCTTGCGGCGGGGCAACGGGCCGGGCAGGACCGGCATACAAGCCTGTTGATTCATAGCATTACCACCTTGCAATGCGGAGATACGCATGGCTGGAGAAACGACGTTTCAGGGCAGCGTCAGGCGCGCCACGTTGTTGCGGTTCGCGGACTGCAGGTCGACCGGCGTGCCGTTGCGGGTCAGCGACTCGACGCCCTTGACATTGCCGATCACGATTTTATAAGGCGGCGTACCACCGCCACTCAGATCCTGGCCGGCACGCGCGGTGCCGCCGAGTACGACCTTGCCGCCGCGGTCGCGAATCTCATACCAGGTGTCGGAAGCAAAACGGATCCGCAACTCGCCGGTACCGGCCACCGCAGTTGATACCGCGGTTGCGGCGGGCGCCGCAGCCGCTGGTGCCGCTGACGCAGGCATCGCAGGCGCTGGTGCCGCTGCCGAAGCGGCAATCCCGGCGGAGGCCGGGGCCGCCGGCGCCACCACGGCGGGGCCACTGGCCGGCAGCGCCTCGGAAGGCGCGGGGGCGTCGGACGCAGCCATCACCGGTGGCAGCGCGGCCGTCACGGTACCTGGCTCGCCGCCTTGCACCGTCGCTTCCGCTGCCGGAGGCGCCGTGAGGTTTTCCTTTCGCGCTTCCATCCATTGCTTGAAATGGTCCAGGCCGAACAACACGCCGCCGCCAATCACGGCGACGACCAGGGCCAGCCAGATCCAGCGGCCACCGGAGCCACCCGAGCCAAAGCGGTTGCGGTCGTCGAAGCTTTCGTTCAGGCCGCCTTCGCGGCGCATGCCGATTTCCACCACCGGCACGGCCTGCGCGTGAAAGCGCGCCAGCAGGGCATCGATGTCGACCTGGAGCATTCGCGCATAGGCACGCATCACGCCTTTGGCAAAGGTCACGTCGGGCAACGCCGCGACGTCGCCCTGCTCAATCGCCGCCAGCTTGTGCGCGGCGACTTTCAGCCTCGCACTGACATCTTCCAGCGAGAAACGCTGATCCTGGCGCGCTTGCGCCAGGCGATCACCGATCTCGCGCGCCACCGCCTCGCGCCCGGCGTCGGCGGCGGTGCCGCCCACGTGTCCCGTCGCTGCAGTCTGGCCCTCGGCGCGCTCGTGCTCACTCATCCCATGCTCCTTGTTCGTATGCGGTCAACTCACGCGAATCGGGGAAACGGCTGCGCAACTGTGCCACCAGGGCATTCTGCGCCGCGACGTCGCCCTGACGGCGGGCAATGCGCGCACCCAGCCAGAGGGATTGCGCGCTGACGAAATTGCTGCTGTTGACGCGCCCGACATACTGCTGGGCTCGCTGGTAGTCCCCGCGCTGGTAATACAGCAGCGCCAGGTTGCTGTTCGCCACCGGGTTGCCGCGATCGAATCGCAGCGCGCCAAACAGGCTCTTCTCGGCCGCCTCATCCTTGCCATTGCGCAACTGGCAGGTGCCGAGGCTGGTCAGGGCCTTGCCCGGCCCGCTCGCCGACGGAGCGGACACCGCGCGCTCCAGGTAGGGCACGCCCTCGGCATAGCGCCCGTTCATGCACAGGAACCAGCCATAGTTGTTCAGTACGTCGCCATCGTCGGCGCGCATCGACAGCGCGGTGCGAAAGCTCTCCTCGGCCAGCACGCGCTCGTTCATATTCATATAGACCAGCGCGCGGATATGGTACGCATCGACCAGGGTCGGATCGATCGCGATGGCCTGTTTCGCTTCGTCCAGTGCAACGCCGTACTGGCCGGCCTCCAGGTAGCTGGTTGCCAGCTGGAGGCGGATCGTGGCGCGGCGGCTAACATCGGTCTGGTCGGATGCCGTCTGCAGTTCCGGCTTGGCCGGCGGCGGCAGCTGGCAGGCAGACAGCAGCACCAGCCCCATCAGGACCGCGACTATCAGACGCGTCATGCAGGGCGCGCCTCTTGCGGCTGGCTGGGAGCAGCCACGATCGGCGTGATCTTGCCGAACTTGCCGCGCTGCGCCAGGCGGGTGCGGTCCTTGACCTCGCCAGCCAGCTGGCCGCAGGCGGCATCGATATCGTCGCCGCGCGTCTTGCGGATGGTGGTGACAATGCCGGCGTCCATCAAGACCTGGGCGAAGCGACGGATCTGCTCGTTGTTCGAGCGCTTGAGGCCCGACTCCGGGAAGGGGTTGAACGGGATCAGGTTGAATTTGCATGGCACGTCGGCCACCAGCTTCAACAGTTCCCGGGCATGCTCGACACCGTCGTTGACGCCATCCAGCATGCAATATTCGAAAGTGATGAAATCGCGCGGGGCGAATTCGAGATAGCGACGGCAAGCCGCCATCAATTCGGCCAGCGGATACTTCTTGTTGAGCGGCACCAGCATGTCGCGCAGCGGGTCGTTGGACGCGTGCAGCGAAACTGCCAGCGCCACGGGCAAATCCTTGGCCAGGCGGTCCATCATCGGCACCACGCCGGAAGTGGACAGCGTCACGCGCCGGCGCGACAGCCCATAGGCGTTGTCGTCCAGCATGAGGCGCATGGCCGGCACCACCTGATCGTAGTTGAGCAGCGGCTCGCCCATGCCCATCATCACCACATTGGAGATGACGCGGTCGTCCTTGGGGCCACGGCCCAGCTGGGCACGCATGGCGAACTCGGCCATCCATAGCTGGCCGATGATCTCGCCAGTGGACAGATTGCGCGAGAAGCCCTGCTTGCCGGTGGAACAAAAGCGGCAATTGACGGCGCACCCCGCCTGGGAAGACACGCACAGCGTGCCGCGCGTCTCCTCAGGGATGTACACCGTCTCCACCGCATCGCCAGCGCCAACGTCGAGCAGCCACTTGCGCGTGCCGTCGGCCGACAGGTTGTCGGTGATAACGGCGGGCGAGCGGATCTCGGCCCGCGTGGCGAGCTTTTCGCGCAGCGACTTGGCGAGATCCGACATGGCATCGAAACGGCTGGCGCCGAACTGGTGAATCCAGCGCTGCAACTGCCGCGCACGAAACGGCTTCTCGCCGAGCTCCCCGCAATAAGCGGTGAGCGCGTCCGCATCCAGATCGAGCAGGTTGACGAGAGTGTTCATGACGGCAGTATCGACTTCAATATCAGTCTAGTCTTGGGCAATATGCCAGACAATCAGCGGCTGTAAACGTTCATGCCGGGGAAGAAGAAAGCAATCTCGACGGCAGCGGTTTCCGCTGCGTCCGAGCCGTGCACGGCGTTGGCGTCGATGCTGTCGGCGAAATCGGCGCGGATGGTACCGGCTTCAGCCTTCTTCGGGTCGGTCGCGCCCATCAGGTCGCGGTTCTTCAGGATGGCGCTTTCGCCTTCCAGGGCCTGGATCATCACCGGGCCGGAAACCATGAAGTCCACCAGGTCCTTGAAGAACGGGCGGGCTGCGTGCACTGCGTAGAACTGCTCGGCTTCGCCGCGCGACAGGTGAACCATCTTGGCAGCCACGACCTTCAGGCCGGCGGCCTCGAAACGCGCGTAAATCTGGCCAATGACATTCTTTGCCACGGCATCCGGCTTGATAATCGACAGGGTGCGTTCGATCGCCATAAAAACTCCGAAAAATGAAGGGGTTACAACTGGAATAAACGTGCAATTCTAGCACGAGACAGTTATGGTTTCGAGAATGCCCATAGTCGCCCGTCACCGAATGCCGGGACTGATGGAGCTTGCGCCGCAAAGCAGTGCAAAGATCACATTAAATTGAGCGCATGTACAGGGAACGCACAAGGCGCATGGCGATCAAACGATCACTGGCAACGCGGATTCTGCATAAAAGTGGCGAATGGGTTCCCCGCCCCTTGCAATTCCCCCTCCGCGATGCCACATTTGCGTTGTGCCCGCTGGGTTACCCCGGCGCCTCACCGTTTTGAGACAGGAGTCACCATGGATAACAAGCTGAACACATACAGTTTCGGCAGCGGCACCGCAACGAGCGACGTTGCGGTGCGCAATCGGGTCATGCGCAACACTTACTGGTTGCTCGCCATTTCGATGATCCCCACCGTACTCGGTGCCTGGATCGGCGTCACAACCGGCTTCAGCCTGATGAAAGGCAGCCCCGGCCTGTCGCTGATCCTGTTCCTGGGTATCGCGTTCGGCTTCTTCTACGCCATCGAGAAGACCAAGAACAGCAGCATGGGCGTGGTCCTGCTGCTGGCCTTTACCTTCTTCATGGGCCTGATGCTGTCGCGCCTGATTGGGTCGGTGCTGCAGTTCTCGAACGGTCCGGCATTGATCATGTATGCCTTCGGTGGCACAGCGGCGGTATTCGGCGCCATGGCCACCATCGCCACSGTCAGCAAGCGCGATTTCTCCGGSMTGAGCAARTTCCTGTTCGTCGGSGTGATCCTGCTGATCCTGGCCAGCGTCGCCAATATCTGGCTGCAGTTGCCGTCCCTGATGATCACGGTTTCGGTGATCGCCATCGGCATCTTCTCGGCCTATATCCTCTTCGACGTGYAGCGCGTGCTGAACGGCGGCGAGACCAACTACATCACGGCAACGCTGGCAATTTATCTGGACGTGTACAACGTCTTCGCCAACTTGCTGGCACTCCTCGGCATTTTCGGCGGCAACCGCGACTGAGGCGGGCGGCCTCGCGCGCCGCCCTGCTCCGGAACAAGAAAGGCCAGCGCCTGGGCGCTGGCCTTTTTCTTTTTGCCTCGTCCGCCCGCCGGCGCCGGTCATCAGCCCCGATCGAACACCGCGATCGACTCGACGTGCGATGTGTGCGGGAACATATTGACCACCCCCGCGCCCGACAGGCGGTAGCCGGCCTCGTGCACCAGCAAGCCGGCGTCCCGCGCCAGCGTGGCCGGGTTGCAGGACACATAGACAATGCGCTTGGGCAGCACATCGCTGCCAGCCTGGGCCAGTTCGCCCAGCGCCCTGCTTACCGCCAGCGCGCCTTCGCGCGGCGGATCGATCAGCCAGCGGTCGAAGCGGCCGAGCGCGGCGATGTCCTCGGCGCCCACCTCGAACAGGTTGCGGCAGGCGAACTCGGTCTTGTGGTCCAGCCCGTTGACAGCCGCATTGGCAAGCGCCCGCCTGGTCAGGACCTCGCTGCCCTCGATGCCCATCACCGAACGGCCGCGCGTCGCCAGCGGCAGCGTGAAGTTACCGATGCCGCAGAACAGGTCGAGCAGCCGGTCATCCGGCTGGGCGTCCAGCAAGCGCAACGCCCGGCCGATCAGCGCGCGATTGATCTGATGGTTGACCTGGGTAAAATCGGTCGGCTTGAACGGCATCCGGATATTGAATTCCGGCAGCGTATAGGCCAGTTCGCGGTCAAGCGGGTAGAACGGCACCACCGTGTCCGGCCCCTTGGGCTGCAGCCAGAACTGCACGCCGTGCCGGTCCGCGAAGCCGCGCAGCAACACCTCGTCAGCCTCGGTAAGCGGCTCCAGGATACGCAGCACCAGCACGGTCACGTCCTGGCCCACAGCCAGTTCGACCTGCGGCATGCGGTCACGGATCGACAGCCCCGTGATCAGTTCACGCAGGGGCACCAGCAGGGCCGAAACGTGCGGCGGCAGCACTTCGCAGCGCGTCATGTCTGCCACATAGCTGCTCTTCCTTTCATGGAAGCCGACCAGTGCCGTGCCTTTTTTGGCCACATACCGCACGGTCAGGCGGGCCCGGTAGCGGTAGCCCCAGTCGGGCCCCGCGATCGGGCGGAACACCACGTCCGGGCGCAGTTTCGACAGATGCCAGAGATCATCCTCCAGGACGCGTTGCTTGATGGCCACCTGCGCGCGTGCATCCAGGTGCTGCATTGAACAACCACCACAGATACCAAAGTACTGGCAGCCCGGATTCACGCGCATCGACGAAGACTTCTTGATCTCGACCAGATTCGCCTGTTCGTAACTTGCCTTGCGCTTGAAGCTGCGGTAGCTGACGGTTTCGCCCGGCAGCGCGCCTTCGACGAAAATCACCTTGCCGGGAGTGCCGTCTTCATTGACCAGCCGGCCAACGCCACGCGCCTCCATATCGAGGCTGTGGATCTGTACGACGGGCTGCGCCGCGGGCGCGGGCTGAGCGGAAACGGGAGCCGCCGGGGAGGCGGAAGCGCCACCTTCGGGCGCCGATTGGGCTTGCGGACGAGTCACGGCTTGGGACACCTGGGGGACCTGACGTATTGTTTTGTAAAAGCGCGATTGTAGTCCAGACGCTGCCTCGAGCGGCCGCGCGGCGGCTTCGACGTAACAACAATGGGACAAGCGCGCAAGATAGGCGCAACATGGATGCAGCATGCGCGTGGCACCGCCGGCACCGAACACCGGCACCGCGCGCAACGGAATTCGAGCAGGGAGGCGACATGGAACTGATTTCCTGGAATATCCAGTGGGGTCGTGGCGCCGACGGGCGCGTGGACCTGGGCCGCACGGTCAGGACTCTGCGCGCGATCGCGGATGCCGATGTGCTCTGCCTGCAGGAAGTGACACGGGGCTATGGCGACCTCGGCGGCGGACCTGGCCCAGACCAGGTGGCTGAACTGGCGGCACTGCTCCCCGGCTACCGGATTCTGTACGCGCCGGGGGTGGACCGCTTCTCCGCGGATGGTTCGCCGCGCCAGTTCGGCAACCTCATCGCCACCCGCCTGCCCCTGTGCGAAGTGTTCCACCACGCCCTGCCCTGGCCTGCCGATCCAACCGTGCCCTCGATGCCACGCGTCGCGCTGGAAGCTACGGTGCTGGCGGGTGATCGACGCTTGCGCGTGATCTGCACCCATCTCGAGTACTACTCGACGCACCAGCGCGCTGCCCAGACCGACGCGCTGCGCGCATGGCACCGCGAAGCGTGCGAGCACGCCAGCCAGCCCGGCCTGGCGGAAACCGGCCCCGGCCCGTTCACACCCGAGCCGCGCCCCGCCTCCGCCGTATTGTGCGGCGACTTCAACAGCGTCCCGGACGACATTGCCTATCTGCGCATGCTGGCACCGTACGATGGCTCTCACGAGACCGGCATCATCGGTTGGCATGACGCCTGGATGCACGCCAATCCAGGCAAGCCCCACGCGCCCACCTGCGCGTTGCACGACAAGGATCAGTGGCCGGAAGCACCATTTGCGTGCGACTTCGTCTTCCTCACGGAAGACCTGCTGTCGCGCGTGCTGTGCTGCGAGGTGGACAGCGAAACGCAGGCCTCGGACCACCAGCCGATCTATCTGTCCCTGGCGGACGAATAAAAGGGAGGCGGGGCGCTGTCAGATCTCCGGTTCTTCGTCGTCATCGCCGCCAGCGTGCACCGGCTTGACGCGGAAGGACTGGAGGTATTCGATCCACTGCGAACCGGGCAACTCGGCAAGCGATTCCTGCACGAATTCGATCTCGGTATCGAACTGCCGGGGCGTCAGGCCGCCGCGCATCAACTGGAAGCGGCAGTACATCAGATAGGTATTGACGACATCAGTCTCGCAGTAGTCGCGGATCGCGCCCAACTGGCCATCCTGATAGGCCTGCCAGACCTTGCTGCCATCCATGCCCATCTTTCCGGGAAAGCCGCACAACTTGGCCAGGTCGTCCAGCGGTGCGCTGGCGCGCGGCTGGTACATCGCCAGCAGATCCATCAGGTCGAGGTGCCGCATGTGGTAGCGGCTGATGTAGTTATTCCACTTGAAATCGCGGCTGTCAGACTCGCTGCCCTCGCCCATTTCCCAGTAGCGCGGCGCCACGATGCCGTGGACCAGCCCGCGGTAGTGGAGCACGGGCAGGTCGAAGCCGCCGCCGTTCCACGACACGATCTGTGGCGAATAGCGCGCCACCAGGTCATAGAACTTCTGGATCAGCACCGCCTCGCCGTCGTCCATCGTGCCCAGCGAGCCCACATGGAAGACCGGGCTGCCGTCCCGCTGGTTCCGGCGCAACACGCAGGAAATGGCAGCGATGCGCTGCAGGTAGTGCGGCAGGAAATCGCTGCCGTTTTTCTCGCGGCGGGCCGCGAAGGCATGTTCGGCGACTTCGGCGTCGCTCATGGAATCGGGATGGTCGTGCAGACGACGCAATCCATCGACATCGGGAATCGTCTCGATGTCGAAAACCAGCACAGATGTCATAGAACAGCGTCCTTGCGCACGCCTTGYGATGCAAAATGGCGTTTGAGCTTGACCAGCGCCTCTTRCTGGATCTGGCGCACGCGCTCGCGTGTCAGTCCCATTTCCTCGGCAAGTTCTTCCAGCGTGGCCGGCTCGATATGATTAAGGCCGAAGCGGCGCTCCACCACGTAGCGGTGTTTTTCCGACAAGCGCGCCAGCCACTGTTTCATCAGGTTTTCCAGTTCCCGGTGCGCGACCTCCTGGTCGGGCGCGGCGTTGTGCTCGTCCGAGAGGAAATCGAGCAAGCTGGAGCCCGGATCGAGATCGAAAGGCGTGTCGAGCGAGGTGGTGTGCTCGTTGAGCGCGAGCACGTCCTGCACTTCGTCGGGCGTCTTGCCAAGCAGATGGGCGATATCTTCCAGGCTGGCGTCGCGGCCGTCGGTGCCGCCTTTTTCCAGATGACGCTTGGCACGCAGCACCTGGTTGAGCTCGCGGATGACATGGACCGGCAGGCGTACGGTACGCGCCTGGTTCATGATGGCGCGCTCGATGCTCTGGCGGATCCACCAGGTGGCGTAGGTCGAAAAACGGAATCCACGCGAGGGATCGAATTTCTCGATCGCGTGCATCAGGCCGAGATTGCCTTCCTYGATCAGGTCCAGCAGCGGCACGCCGCGATTGAGATAGCCCTTGGCAATGCTGACCACCAGCCGCAGGTTGCGCTCGATCATGACCTGGCGAGCCGAAAAGTCGCCACCCTTGGCCAGCGTGGAAAAATGCAGTTCCTCGGGGGCCGACAGCAGCGGCTTGATGCTGATACGGTTCAGGTAATGCTGGACGGTATCGGCTGCCAGTTCGGTATGCAGCACGGTTCGGAAATCATCATGGTCGGGCGCGGCGGCCTCTGTACCATTCTCGGTTTCCTCTTCGTCCTCGGACTCTTCCTCGTCCTCGTCGCGGGCCTGCCGTTCGACTTCCTCGACCATCAGGTCGGCCTCGCGCAATCCTACCGCCGTACCCGTGGTGATGGGCTCATCGGTCAGTGGAACCATGTCGGCGGCCGGGTCCTGTTCATAGGCTTCGGAATCGGCGTCGGCTCGCGCCACGCCAGCGGACTGCTGCAACTCCGGCTGCTTGGAACGCCGGGTCCGGCTGGTGCTTCCGGTAGAGACAGTTTTCTGGCGTGGCATGAACCCTCACTGTGGCGGCAGATACCGCATCGGATCGACTGGTTTCCCGTTCTTGCGTACCTCGAAATGCAGTTTCACACGATCGGTGTCACTGTTGCCCATCTCTGCAATCTTTTGTCCCTTGCGGACCGTTGCCTGCTCCGTCACCAGCACCTTGTCGTTGTGGCCGTAAGCAGTGAGATATGTATCGTTGTGTTTGATGATGACAAGATTCCCGTAGCCGCGCAAGGGGCCAACGTGAATCACACGGCCATCGTCGGCAGCCTGCACCGCATCGCCCTTCTTGCCGGCAATATCGATGCCCTTGTTGCCTTTTTCGTCGAATCGTCCGATCAACTGGCCGGTGACCGGCCATGCCAGCTTGATTGTGCCATCAGCGGCGGCGGCGGACGCGGGCGCCGAGGGCGCGGAAGCCCCGCCAGCGGCGGCAGTCGACGGAATCGGGGTGGGAACCGGACGAGCCTGGTCGATCGGCTGCGCCTGCACGCTGCCGGGCGCCACCGGCACGGTGGCCACGCCAGAGCCCGCATTCACATCGGCACCCGGCGGCACCACCCGCAACAATTGACCCACCTCAATCTGATTCGCATTCGCGAGCGAATTCCAGGCCGCGACATCGCGGTAGGACTGGCCGTTCTCGAGCGCGATTCGATAAAGCGTATCGCCTCGCTTGACGCGATAGTATCCAGGCGGCGCAGGCTCCAGCGGGACGACGCCAGCGACACCGGCGCCGGAGGTGCGGTCCACCACCGGCGCGGGCATGGGCGAGGAAGCGCAGGCCGCCAGCAGGGCCAGCAACAGGGAGGCGGTGGCGAGCTGCCCGGCGCGGGCGATACGTTCCGTGTTCACGATATTGTGCATAGTTCGACTCAGATAGTGCCCGATTTTAATGGCACAAAGAAAACGGCTTCAAGCGCGGTCCGGTGAAAACGATGCCGGTTACGCCGCTCGATCAACAATAACTGCTGTGTGACGGTCTGGCCCGGCCCGCCGGCGGGGGGCGCCACCGCCACAGGCGCGATCAGCCGCCCGCCGACTGCCAGCTGCTCCAGCAACGCCTGCGGCACCTCCATGCCGGCCGCCGCCAGGATAATCGACGAAAACGGCGCCGCCTGCGGCAAGCCCAGCATGCCGTCGCCATAGTGCAGGCGCAGGTTTGGCACCCGCAACGGCCGCAAGTTCGCTTTGGCTTGTTCGTGGAGCGGACGAATCCGCTCGATGGAAAACACTTCGCGCGCCACCAGGCTCAGTACCGCCGCCTGGTAGCCGCAGCCGGTGCCGATCTCCAGCACGCGCTCCAGCGGCTCGTCGGCGGCGAGGCCATCGCGCAACAGTTCGATCATGCGTGCCACCACCGACGGCTTGGAGATGGTCTGCTGGTGGCCGATCGGCAACGCCGCGTCTTCATACGCTTGCGAAGCCAGCCCAGGCTCGACGAACAGGTGGCGAGGGATAGTGGCAATTGCGTCGAGTACACGCTCGTCGCGGATGCCCGCTGCGCGCAACCGCGCCGCCAACGCGCCGCGCGCCCGCTCGGACGCCATCCCGCCCCCGCCCGCCGTGGACGCACTGGCGCGAGCCTGCACGGCGCTGGCGGCCGGCGTCGGCGCGGCAGGCGCCTTGGCCGCGAGCGACTTGGCGGCCATCGCCGCGCCGCGAGTCCCGCCAACGGCAGGCATGCCGGCGGTACGCGCCGGTGCGGGCTTGCGCTCGACCACGGCGTCCAGCGACAGGGGAAACTTTGGGCGACGCGGGACGGTACTCATGACGGCCAGATACTGCGCGCGCAAGGGCTTATGCGAGCCACTGGTTGATCTGCTCGAGCTGCCCGCGGTGTGTCAGGTCCAGCTGCAAAGGGGTCAACGACACGAAACCTTCGCCCGTGGCGTGGAAATCCGTGCCCTCGCTCGCATCGCGTGCGTCGCCGGCAGGTCCGATCCAGTAGTTGGTGTCGCCACGCGGGTTTACCTGCGTGATGACAGGCTGCGAGGGATGACGCTTGCCTAGCCGGGTGGCGCGATACCCTTTGAGATGCTCGAACGGCAGGCTGGGAATATTGACGTTGAGCAGGAAGGGTTCTTCCGCCGGCTTGGCAATATAGCGCTCGACAATGTCGCGCGCCACGCGGGCGGCCGCGTCGAGGTGCGTCCAGCCCTTGTCCACCTGGGAAAAGGCGATCGAGGGAATGCCCAGCAAGAAACCCTCGATGGCCGCGGCGACGGTGCCGGAGTACAGCACGTCCTCACCCATGTTCTGGCCCTGGTTGATGCCTGACACCACCAGATCCGGTTTCTCGTCCAGCAGGCCGGTCAGCGCGATATGCACACAATCGGTCGGGGTGCCGTTGACGAAACGGAAACCTTTCTGCACGCCCTCGCGCGCCTCGAAGATCGACAGGGGCCGTTGCAAGGTCAGCGAATTCGACGCACCGCTGTGGTTTTGCTCGGGCGCGATCACCGTGATGCGAGCCAGCGGCGCCAGCGCGGCATGTAGCGCGGCAAGCCCCGGCGCCAGGTAACCGTCATCGTTTGCGAGGAGGATATGCATGGGCGCGATTGTACCTGACAAGGCTGCTGCGAGCGCCCTGTCCGTACCGCAAATCGTGCTGCCGACCGACCGCCGAAGATGGCCACTGGTGCGCAACAGAACGATCGTGCTATTTTTGCGCTACACTTGCCCGGGCCTGTCTGGCGCAACGCGCATGGACCTCGCGTTCACCCATTTGCGCCATACTCTGCCGGGCATCGAACATATCACCGGAGACATGATGAAAGCCGTACTTTGCAAAGCCTGGGGCCCGCCTGATTCGCTGGTTCTTGAAACCCTGCCCGACCTGGCGCCCGGCGCGGGCGAAGTGGTCATCGACGTGAAGGCGGCCGGCGTGAATTTCCCCGACGTCCTCATCATCCAGAACAAATACCAGGCCAAGCCGCAACTGCCCTTCTCGCCCGGCTCGGAGCTGGCCGGCGTGGTCAACGCGGTGGGAGAAGGCGTGACGCACGTCAAACCCGGCGACAATGTCATCGCCTATCTCGGCAACGGCGCTTTTGCCTCGCAAGCCAAGGCGCCCGCCAGCGCGGTGGTGCCGATGCCGCCGGGCATCGACTTCGAAACCGCCGCGGCATTCACCCTCACTTACGGCACCTCGCACCACGCGGTGATCGACCGCGGCGAGTTGAAGGCCGGCCAGACCATGCTGGTACTCGGTGCCGCCGGCGGCGTGGGCCTGGCCGCGATCGAGATCGGCAAGGCCATCGGCGCGCGCGTGATCGCGGCAGCTTCCACCGACGAGAAGCTCGCGGTATGCAAGGACCATGGCGCCGATGCGCTGATCAACTACAGCACCGAAGACCTGCGCGAGCGCGTCAAGGCGCTGACCGAAGGACGCGGACCCGACGTGATTTACGATCCGGTCGGCGGCATCTACGCCGAGCCGGCGTTCCGCTCGATCGGCTGGCGCGGCCGCTACCTGGTGGTGGGTTTCGCCAATGGCGAAATCCCCAAGCTCCCGCTGAACCTCGCGCTGCTCAAGGGCGCCTCGCTGGTGGGCGTGTTCTGGGGCGATTTCGCACGGCGCGAACCCAAGGCGAACCAGGCCAATATGGCGCAGATGCTGGGATGGATGAAGGAAGGCAAGATCCGCCCGCATATCTCCGCGCGCTATCCGCTGGAGCAGGCGCCGCAGGCCCTGAAGGACATGGAAGCACGCAAGGTCACCGGCAAGATCGTCATCGTGCCCTGACCGCGCGCGCCTTCGGCGCGGTGCAAAAGAAAAAACGCCTGGCGCCTTGGTGCCAGGCGTTTTTTTGCGCCGTCGATCTTCACGTCACCATGGCGGCGGCGCCCCGCCCCGCCGTTCAGAAGCGATGCTGCAGACCGGCGGTCACGCCCACCTGGTTGTTCGCATAGCCAATGAAATCACGCGACAGGCTCACGTTCTGGCCGTTGCGGGCCTTGGCGTAGCCGCCCGACAGGTAAGCCGTGGTGCGCTTGGACAGCGCGTACTGGGCCCGCACCGAGAACAGAATCGGATCGGCGTCGCTGCCACCCTTGATATTCTGCTTGTAGACGGCACCATACAGCGTGAAGGCCGGTGTGAAATCGTACGAAGCACCCCCCCAGTACATGTCGCTGCGCTGGGATGCTGCGGCGGTGGTAAAGGCGCGCTTGTAGTTGCGGTAGCCGGCATAGAGTCTCAGGTCGCCGAAGGCGTAGCTGGCGCCGGCGTGAATGCCCTGGATGTAATCCGTCGCGTCGGCCGGCGTGGTGCTGGTGCCGGCGCCGTTCTGGCGATCCCAGGTGGCGGCCGCGGCGAAGCCGCCCGCGCTGTAGCCCACGCCGAGGTCGTATTTGGACAAGCTTTTGAAACTGCCGGCCACTTCGCCCAGCGCTACCGTGGCGCCCAGCTTCACGCCGCCGAAATTGCCGTCATAGCGGATCGCGTTGGACGCGCGCGAGAACAAGCCGTCCTTGCGATCGCCGGTCGCCGTGGACGAAGTCGCCCAGGAGTAGTTCGGCGCGTACCCCATCGGGTCGAACGGCAGCATGAAATCGTAGGTGGTGGTAAAGGTGCGGCCCAGCACAACCTGCCCGTACTTGTTGCTGGACAAGCCGACGATGGCGCGGCGGTCGAACAGCGTGCCCTCGGAGTCCAGCCTTCCGGTATCGATGGCGATGCCGCTTTCCAGCTGGAACAACGCCTTCAGGCCGCCGCCCAGGTCCTCGACGCCGCGCATGCCCCAGCGCGACGTGTTCTTGCCGCCCGAGACCAGCTTCGTTACCGAGCCGTCCGGGCCGGCGTGGCTGGCGTATTCGATGCCGGCATCCATGATGCCGTACAGGGTCACGCTGGATTGCGCCGCGGCGGTACCGGCCAGGCTCATGCCCAGTGCTGCCAGCGCGATCGATTTCAACTTCATGACGTCTCCTCTTGTCGTAGTCGTGGTGCGTTGTTGTTTGGTGCCGGGGCAGCCCCCCGGGATGGCACGCATGGTATGGCAGGCGCACTTTCAGTTCGCTTTCGAAATTCGACGGATTTCATCGGCCCACGGGCGTTGGGGGTTGGGAGTTTCCCTAGCTTCAAAGTCGGGCCGGATGCCTGTATTCCTCTGCGGCTGCCGATTTCGCCATTGCGGTGGCGCGCGCTGACTTTTCCGCTTTTCAAGGGGGCCCTGCCCTCGCCTAAACCATGCGAATCCTGCTTGTTGAAGACAATGTGATGCTGGCCAATGCGCTGGTCGAAGCGCTGACCCAGGCCGGCTTCGCCGTCGACTGCATGCACGACGGGCGGGCCGCCGATCACCTGCTGGCGACGCAGGACTACGCGCTGCTCATCCTCGACCTTGACCTGCCCAAGCTCGATGGGCTCGAGGTGCTGCGGCGCCTGCGACAACGGCGCAATGCCTTGCCCGTACTGATCCTGACCGCGCACGGATCCGTCGAGGACCGGGTAAAGGGGCTCAATCTCGGCGCCGACGACTACCTGTCCAAGCCGTTCGACCTGTCCGAGCTGGAAGCCCGCGCCCGCGCGCTGATACGCCGCAGCCACGGGCACGAGAGCACGCAATTGCAATGCGGCACGCTGTGCTATGACGGGATCAGCCGCGCGTTTACGCTGAACGGCGAAACGCTGGCACTGACCGGGCGGGAGCGCGCGGTGCTCGAAGTGTTGATGCTGCGCGACGGACGCGCCGTCAACAAGGAGGCCATGTCGGAGAAAATCTTCGGCATCGACGAGTCGGTCAACCCCGATGCCATCGAGATCTACGTGCACCGCCTGCGCAAGAAGCTGGATGGCAGCGGCGTGGCCATCGTCACCCTGCGCGGGCTGGGCTACCTGCTCGATGCGGGCGCCCAGGCTGGCGCGGCCCTGCCCGCCGCGCGATGAAAGTACCGAGCCTGCGCCTGCAGCTGTCGCTCTGGCTGCTGCT
Organism: Cupriavidus sp. 01L45; assembly: GCF_056399885.1. NCBI lineage: Bacteria > Pseudomonadati > Pseudomonadota > Betaproteobacteria > Burkholderiales > Burkholderiaceae > Cupriavidus > Cupriavidus sp. 01L45. The sequence continues at coordinate 103,940 of NZ_JBFTSG010000021.1, forward strand.
GCCGTTGCTGATGTTGCTGGCGCTCGACGCATGGATGACTTACCACCGCGCCATGGATGCCGCCCACGTGGCATTCGACCGCACGCTGGAAGCCTCGCTCAAGTCGATGCGCGAAGGCATCCGCCTGCATGAAGGCCGCTTCGCCATCGACGTGCCCTACCTGGCGCTGGAGATTTTCGAGTCCGAGGCCGGCAGCCGCATCTATTACGTGATTCGCGATGAAAAAGGGGCCACGCTGACCGGCTACGACGACCTCCGGATGCCTGCCGCGCCCAAGCCCCAGCTCTACAAGACCGTTTTCTACGATGCCCGCTTCCGGGGAGAGCCGGTGCGCATGGCGGCCCAGCCACTGCCGGTGCGCGACACGCCGTCGGGACAGACGCGGCTGGTCTGGGTACTGATCGGCGAGACCATCGAGCCGCGCCAGATGCTGGCGCGCGAGATCCTGACCGGTTCGCTGCAGCAGGAACTGGTGCTGGTGACGCTGGCACTGGGTATCGTCTGGCTTGGCGTGCGGCGCGGCCTGCGGCCGCTGCACCGGCTCAGCGGCACGGTGGCCGCGCGCGGCGCCGATGACCTGGCGCCGCTGGAACATCGGCACCTGCCCGCCGAGATGCAACCGCTGGTCGAGGCCATCAACCAATATGTCGCGCGCCTGCACCGCATGCTGCTCGCGCGCAAGCGCTTCTTTGCCGACGCGGCCCACCAGTTGAAGACCCCGCTGGCGATCATGCAGGCACAGTCCGAGCTCGCGCTGCGCGAGCACGATGGCGAACGCATTCGCCGCCACCTGCGTCCGCTGCACGATACCGTGCGCCAGGCGGCCAGAGGCGTACAACAATTGCTGTCGCTATCGCGCCTGGAACCGGACAGCGGCTATGCGCCGGCACTGCAGCCCCTGCGCCTCGACCTGCTCGCCAGGGACGCTGCGCTCGAATGGACAGCGGTGGCGCGCGCCGGCCGGGTCGACCTGGGCTTCGAGGCCCAGGCGCCGGTACACGCGATGGGACAGGCAGAACTGCTGCAGGAGCTGGTCGGCAACCTGATAGACAACGCGATCCGCTATGCCGGCCATGGCGCGCAGGTGACGGTCCACGTGGCCGCGCGGGGAAAACAGCCGTTGCTGCAGGTGATCGACAACGGTCCCGGCGTTGCAGACGAGGAGCGCGACAAGGTATTCCGGCGTTTCTATCGTGGCGAATCCACCCAGGCGCAGCAAGGCAGCGGCCTTGGCCTGCCGATCGTGCGCGAGATTGCACGCACCCATGGCGCCACGGTAACGCTCGAGCAAACGCCGGGTGGCGGCCTGACGGTCAGCGTACGCTTTGCGCCGGTGGCGGCTGCGAGTGCCGCCACCTGACCCGCATCGCGTTGCCTTCGACGGTGCCGCTAAGGCGGGCAATTGGTCGGCACGGCAAGCTCCTGGCGAAAAGGATCGACCTTCAGGCTGGGGTCCTTCGCGCGCAGGCAGTAGGTTCCCGCTGCGCCCCGCACTCGCGCGGTGCGATTCACACCCGCCTGCCCTTCGCCGAGATCCGCGCCCGGTGCCGCGGCAGCAATGCCCGCGGCAAGCCGGCGCGCGGGCGACGCCACCGCATCCGAGGCTGCGCGCTCGAAGCTCGCCCCGCCCCGCTGCCTGCTGCGGGCGATATTGTCCAGTGCGGCGCCGGGGACTGGCGGCGCGTCGCCGGAGGCAGGCGGTTCCAGCCGCAACATGGGTACCGTGGCGGCACCGGAGGGTGCCGCACGCGTAGGGTGCGCAGAGACCGTTGCCGCGGCAGGCGGCTGCACGGGCTGCTCAGCCCGTGCGGCGGGGCGCGCTCCGACTGCAGGCTGGCCACGCGTGGTCGCGGCAAGTGGCGCGTGTGCTGGCATGACAGGGATTGGCGGCGCCGCGGAAGGCATGACGGTGACCCATTGCAAGGCCTTCGCGCCGGCTTCGTCCCGCCGCTGCGGTTCGGAAAGCAACTGCCGGGCAGGCCAGGGCACCGGCGCCAACACCAGGACATGCGCCGCCAGCACCAGTGCGGCCACGATCAGGCGCTGGCTGCGGGCGCCGCGGCCGGCAGTCGGTATCGGGTACGTCAATGGCATCGGTGGCTTGCCTGCGCGTCCCGGCGCCTCGGCGCTGGAACGCGCAGCATGTCTCGGGCAATGGAAATCAGGTCCCGATTCTAGGTGAAAATAATTGTCTTAAACACAAAACATTACGCCCGACAATTGCGCCCTACCCCCGTCGACAGTGCCAGATGAAGCGGCACCAGGGCAGGCTACGCAATTACCTCGCAAAATAAAAACGGCCGGAGGAAAGTCATCCTCCGGCCGCTCCTATTGCCACGCGCGATCGCCGCCGCGCCATGCCGATGCCAGTCTTACAAGCGCTCGGTCTCCCCGCTACGCGGTTGCCACTTCATCAATCGCTTCTCCACGATGCCCACCAGCGTGTCGAGCACCAGCGCCGCCGCGGTCAGCACCACGATGCCGGCGAACACGGTGTTGATGTCGAAAGTGCCTTCGGCCTGCAGGATCAGGTAACCCACGCCCCGCGCCGAGCCCAGGTATTCGCCCACCACCGCGCCCACGAAAGCCAGGCCAACCGAGGTATGCAGCGAGGAGAAGACCCAGCTGGTCGCGCTCGGCAGGTAGACATGGCGCAGCAGCTGTTTCTGGTTTGCGCCCAGCATGCGCACATTGGCCAGCACCACCGGGCTGACTTCCTTGACGCCCTGGTAGACGTTGAAGAACACGATAAAGAACACCAGCGTCACCGCCAGCGCCACCTTGGACCAGATGCCCAGACCGAACCACACGGCGAAGATCGGCGCCAGAATCACACGCGGCATCGAGTTCATGGCCTTGATGTAGGGATCGAGGATGGCGGACGTCAGCGGGCTGAGCGCCAGCCACAGGCCAACGCCGAGCCCCGCCGCCGTGCCGATGCCGAAAGCCAGCAGCGTCTCGATCAGGGTCACGCCGAGGTGGATATAAATATCGCGCTCGACCACGAACCAGTTCCAGATACGCTGGGCCACCATCAGCGGTTCGCCGAAGAAGAAGGCAACTTGTTGCGAGCGCGTGGCGATATGCCAGGCGCCGAGGATCACCACGAGGACGAGCAACTGCCAGAATCGCAGCATGCCCTTGGAGTCGGGACGGAAAGCCATGGGAATCGGAGTTCGAATTTAAATCAGACAGGATTGAGTGGGAAGCGGGCGGGCCGGGCCATCGTGGCGACCGGCGCGCTCGCGGAGTTCGTTGCGCGCTATGCGCCGCGCGAAGTGACGGTAGTCAACTCACGCAACCTTGCGCTGCTGCGCATAGCCCTTGAGGACTTCCTCGCGCAGCACATCCCAGATCGCGGCGTGCAGTTCGACAAAACGCGGGTGATTGCGTATCTCGGCGACATCGCGCGGACGCGGCAGGTCGATGGCGAATTCGCCGATCGGGTGCGTGCCCGGCCCCGCCGACAGCACCACCACGCGATCGCTCATGGCGATGGCCTCATCGAGATCGTGGGTGATGAACAGGACCGCCTTGCGCTTGGCCGCCCACAGGTCGAGCACTTCGTTTTCCATCAGCTGACGGGTCTGGATGTCGAGCGCGGAGAACGGTTCATCCATCAGGATGATGTCCGGATCGAGCACCAGGGTCTGGGCCAGGCTGACGCGCTTGCGCATGCCACCCGAGAGCTGGTGCGGATAGCGGTCGCCAAAACCGCCCAGGCCAACGCGGCGCAGCCAGGCCTCGCCCTCTTGCTCTGCCTGGGCGCGCGCCATGCCGCGGAATTCCAGCCCGGCGATCACGTTGTCGAGTGCGCTGCGCCAAGGCATCAGGGCCTCGGCCTGGAACATGTAGCCGGCGCGGGTGTTGATGCCCCGCAGCGGCTCGCCGAACACGCGCACCTCGCCAATCGAGGGCTGCAGCAAACCCGCCCCCACATTAAGCAAGGTGGACTTGCCGCAGCCGGTCGGCCCCACCACGGAGACGAATTCACCCGGCTGGATATCCAGGGTGACATCCTTGACGGCGGTATAGCGCTGGCTGCGGTCTTCGCGCGAGACGAAGGTGCAGGTGACGTTGTCGAGGGAAAGTGCGGCAGTGCTCATGGCAGGCTCTTGGCGGATACGGTGCTGAATAACGCTGACTGCGCGAACGGTGCGAACGGTGCGAACCGTGCAAGCGATACGGACAGCGCAGTACCGCGTGACAGGAATAACGTGGAAGGCAAGTTCAAGGCGGCGTGCCCGATGCCATGGCCGGCATCGGCGCTTGCCAATGCAAAGGCCCGCTGCACGCAGCGGGCCGCCGGCACCCTGGGCGCGGGCGATGCCTTATTTGTACTTGGCGTTTGCCTTCTGCACGAAGCTGTTGGTGAAGGTGTTTTCCAGCTTGATGGTCTTGCCCTTCAGGTCCGGATCGAACTGTTGCAGCGCGCTCAGCGCGGTCTTGGGGCCGTCGGCGGGCATGCTGCCGTCCGGCGAGATGGCTTCCTTGACCTTTTCCCAGGCAGCCAGGTAGAGCGCGCGGTCGCCCAGCAGGTAGCTTTCAGGCACGGTCTTGACGATGTCCGACGGACCGGCCTTCTGCAGCCACTTGAGCGCGCGCACCATGGCGTTGGTGAGCGCCTGCGTGGTGTTCGGGTTCTGCTGGATAAACGCCACCGATGCATACAGGCAGCCCGACGGCATATTGCCGCCGAACACGGCCTGGGTGTCCTTCAGCGTGCGGGTATCCGAGGCGATGCGGACTTCGTTCTTCTGGGTCAGCATCGACACCACCGGATCGAGGTTGGCCATCGCGTCGATCTGGCCGGAGCGCATTGCCGCCACCGCGCCGGCGCTGGCGCCGACACCGATGAAGGAAACGTCCGACGCCTTCAGCCCTGCCTTGGCCAGAACGAAGTTGGCCATCATATTGGTCGACGAACCCGGCGCGGTCACGCCGATCTTCTTGCCCTTCAGGTCGGCCACCGACTTGAAGTCGGGCATGGTCTTGTTGGAAACCATCAGCACGATCTGCGGGGCACGGCCCTGCAGCACGAACTCCTGGTACTGCTGGCCCTTGGCCTGCAGGTTGATGGTGTGCTCGTAGGCGCCGGAAACCACGTCGGCGCTGCCGCCCACCACCGCCTGCAATGCCTTGGCACCGCCGGCGAAGTCGACGATCTCGACGTCGAGGCCTTCATCCTTGAAGTAGCCAAGGCGCTCGGCGATGGTCAGCGGCAGGTAGTAGAACAGGTTCTTGCCACCCACGGCGATGGTGATCTTGGCCTTCTCGGGCTTGCCTTGCGCCTGGGCGTAGCCACCGAACGTGAACCAACCCGCAAGGAACAGCGCCAGCGCGAGCAGCGCCTGCTTCCAGAACTTCTTGTTATACATTTTTCTCTCTCCTACCTGTTGTACCCGGCTGCCGGCCGGCGGCATGCACCGTTGCGTGCCATCCGCCGACGCCAGCCGCCGATCTCGCGCTCATGCGTGCCACGGCGTGCCACGGATTCCGTGGTGCCGCGAAGCGGCAAGTTGCGATGCTAGCCGATGCCGCGCCGGGTCGCATCGGGATCAACACCTACAGTGCGGCTCCGCATGGCGGCATGCGGGGCACTAACAATACAGGTCGTGCCTTTCGACCGCCTTACTGACCGGCTTTACTCGATGGCCTTGCGGAATCGCCCTGACGGCCAGCCCGACGCGCGCCTCATTCCGCGTGGATATCGGCCGACTTGATGACCTTGCCCCAGCGCGCCAGTTCGTTGCGCTGATACGTGGCGAGCTGCTGCGGCCCCATGAACTTCGCCTCGGCGCCGAGTTCTTCGGCCTTCTTGCGGAAGGCCTCGGTCTGCATGATGCGTTCGATCTCGCCCGCGAGCTTGTCGAGGACCGGCTTGGGCGTGCCGGCCGGCGCGTACATGGCGAACCACGAAGACACGTCGAGGTCGGGGTACCCGGCTTCCGGCGCGGACGGCACGTCCTTCAGGCTGGGCAGGCGCTGCTTGCTGGTCACCACCAGCGGGCGCAGCTTGCCGCCCTGGATATGGCCCATCAACGGCGGCGGCGTGGTGATGGTGAGATCGACCGAGCCGCCAAGCAGGTCGGTCATGGCCGGGCCGGTGCCTTTGTATGGAACATGGGTGATCTGGATGCCGGCCATCTGGTTCAGCAACTCGGTGGAAACGTGCTGCAGCGAGCCGTTCCCCGACGACGCGTAGTTGAGCTTGTTGGGATTGGCCTTGGCATACGCCACCAGTTCCTTGAGCGTCTTGACCGGCAGGCTCGGGCGCACCACCAGCACTTGCGGCGCCGACAGAAGGTTGGCGACCGGCGCGAAGTCCTTCACCGGGTCCCACGAGGTCTTCGTCAGCAGCGGCGTGATGACCTGGAAGCCAGAGTACTGCACCAGCAGCGTATAGCCGTCCGGCTTGGCACGCGCCACGGTCTGCGCGGCAATGCCGCCTGAACCACCGGGCCGGTTGTCCACCACCACCGGCTGGCCGAGGGCCTTGGACAGCGGCTCGGAGATCATCCGTGCGGCCAGGTCGGTGGTGCCGCCGGCGGCGGCGGAGACCACCAGCGTGACAGGCCGGTTCGGATAGCTGCTGTCCTGGGCCCAGGCGGAAGTACCCGCCAGGCTGGCGGCTGCCAGCGCCACGGCGGCGAGTGTCTTGCGGCGCGCCGGCGATACGGACAGGGAAGAATGCGGACGTGCGTTGGCAAATGCCGGGATGCGAGGCATGGAGCGTCTCCTGCTTGGTGCTTGTTGATCTTGGTCTTTTACAGCGCCCGCGCCAGCCCTCGCCGCGCGGTGCGCAACCGTTCTTCGGGATTCGGTATGGCCGTGCGGCGTCAGTGCTGCCCGCCGAAATGTTCGGCCAGCCAGGCCGGCGGCTGATGCGTGCGCAGGCGCGGCCCCGCGCGCAGCAACTGACTGGCGGTGTCGCGCTGGACCAGCGCCGGCAGCCCGGCCACCACATCGAGCAGGYGCCCCAGGTCCACTCCGGTATCCACGCCCATTGCCGCGAACATGTGCACCAGCTCTTCGGTGCTGACATTGCCGCTTGCACCCGGCGCGAACGGGCAGCCGCCCAGGCCGCCCGCGGCGGCGTCGAAACGCGTCACCCCCGTTTGCCAGGCGGCCAGCGCGTTCGCCAGGCCCATGCCGCGGGTGTTATGCAGGTGAATGGTCAGGCCGGCTTGCGGCAGGCCTTGCTGGAAGCGCTCGCACAGCGAGGCGACCTGGCTGGGATAGGCCATGCCGGTGGTATCGCACAGCGTGATGCCGGCCGCGCCGGCGCTGGCGAAGGATTCGGCCAGCGCCATCACGGCATCGGGATCCACCTCGCCTTCGAAGGGACAGCCGAACACCGTGGACAGCGAAACATTGACCGGCACGCCAGCCGCGTTGGCGGCCTCGGTCATCGCCAGCAACTGGGCTTGCGACTGGACACGCGTCATACGCAGGTTGGCGCGGTTATGGGTCTCGCTGGCGGACATCACCAGGTTGAGCTCATCGGGCCGGCACGACAGCGCACGCTCCAGGCCGCGCAGGTTGGGCACCAGCGCGGTATAGCGCACGCCCGCGGCGCGCGCCATGCGATGCATCACGGCCTCGGCGTCGGCCAGCGCCGGGATAGCCTTCGCCGATGTGAAGGACGTGGCCTCGATGCGGGCGAAGCCGCAGGCCGACAAGGCGTCCAGGAATGCGACCTTGGCGTCGGTGGGCACCACCACCGGTTCGATCTGCAGGCCATCGCGGGGCGCCACTTCGTTGATCTCGATGCGGCCCGGTCCGCGCAGGCGGGTGGAAATGGCGGCGCTCATGCGACCACTCCGCGCGCGCGCAGCTCGGCGATGGTGGCGGCGTCGAAACCGGCGGCCTCCAGCACGCTATCGGTGTGCTCCCCCAGCGTAGGGGCGCGATCGTGAATGGCGCCGGGGCTTGCCGAGAGCTTCGGCATGATGCCCGGCACCTCGACCGTCAGGCCGCTGGCCGCAGTCACGCTTTCGATCACGCCGCGCGCGCGGTAGTGCGGATCTTCCGAGATGTCCTTGACGGTGTAGATGCGGCCCGATGGCACTTCGGCCTGCTTGAGCACCGCCAGCGCGTCTTCCACGCCTTGTGTCCGTGTCCACGCCGTGATCGCCGCATCGATCTCGTCGACACGGCTGACGCGGCCGTCGTTGCGCGCGAGCGCCGGATCTTCAGCCAGGTCGGCGCGGCCGATGGCATGCATCAGCCGCTTGAAGATGGCGTCGCCGTTGGCCGCCACCAGCACGTATTCACCGCTGGCGCAGGGATAGGCGTTGGACGGCGCGATGCCCGGCAACGCGCCGCCGGCCGGCTGGCGCACCGCGCCGAAGGCCGAGTATTCCGGCAACAGGCTCTCGCTCAGGTTGAACAGCGACTCGTACAGCGCGACATCGATCACCTGCCCTTCGCCGCCGCGCGCATCGCGCTCATACAGCGCCAGCAGCACGCCCAGCGCGCCATGCAGGCCGGCAATGGTGTCGCCCAGCGACAGGCCCGCGCGCACCGGGGCACGCCCCGGCTCGCCGGTGAGATAGCGCAGGCCGCCCATGGCCTCGGCTACCGCCGCAAAACCGGGCTCGTCCCTCTTCGGGCCGGTCTGGCCATAGCCGGACACGCGCACCATGATCAGTCCGGGGTTCTCCGCGCGGAGCGCCTCGTAGCCCAGGCCCCATTTTTCCATGGTGCCCGGACGGAAATTCTCGATCAGCACGTCGGCCTCGGCCGCCAGCTTGCGCACCACCTCCTGGCCCTCGGGATTGCGCAGGTCAATGCAGATCGACTGCTTGTTGCGCGACTGCGCTTCCCACCAGACCGAGGTGTCCTCGTAGAGCATGCGCCATTTGCGCAGGGGATCGCCCTGCCCCGGCGGCTCCACCTTGACCACGTGGGCGCCGAAATCGGCAAGGGTCTTGGCGGCGAAGGGGCCGGCTATCAGTTGCCCGAGTTCCAGGACCCGGATGCCTTCGAGGATCTGTCGCGCCATGATGGGGGTGTCTCCGTGCGATGTCGCAATGTCGATTGGGGCTGGCGTGTGGCCGTTGCCGGCACCACGCCTTGTTTCGACGCAGTGTGCCCCAGCCGCGCGGCTGGCGGAATCGGCATTCGGAGAAGCGGGCTTTCTCGGAACGCGAAAGCCCTCGGGGGTTCAGAATGGCGCGCGGTCGCCGCAGAGGTGGGTAATGAGCAGCCGCGCCGACACCGTCAGGCCAGCCGGATCGCGCATGCCGATGAGCAGGGAACGGCGCGCCCAGGCGTCCTGCAACCCCACCAGCGACAAGCCCATCGACTGCACATGCGGCTCGGCCGCGATGCGCGGCAGCACGCCCACGCCCAGCCCCGCCATCACCATGCGGCACATGGCGTCAAAGCTGCGTACCTGGATGCGCAGGCGGAACGGCCGGTCCAGCCGGCTGCTTTCCTCCAGCAGGCGGGCCGCCAGCGAAGTAACCTGCGGCAAGCTGACGAAATCGTATTCGAGGGTGTCCGCATAGCGCACCGGCCCGCGCTCGGAGAGCGGATGGCCTGGCGGTGTCACCAGCACCAGTTCGTCCTGCCGGTACTCCACCGTGACCAGGCCCGCGCTGGGCGTGCGGTCGGCAAAGATGCCCACATCCGCCCGGTTCTCCACCAGGGCGGCGACGATCTCGCTGCTGTTCTGCTCCTCGAGCTCGATACGGATGGTGGGATGCAGCGCCATGAAGGTCGCCAGGTCGTCGGGCAGGAACTGCGTGATGGCCGACGTATTGGCGCAGACGCGCACCTGGCCGCGCACGCCACTGGCATAGTCCGACATCACGCCAGCCATGCGCTCCACGTCCTGCAGGATGGTCAGCGCGTGATGGAAGCATGCCTGACCGGCCTCGGTCAGCTGCACGCCGGCCGCGTGGCGGAAGAACAGCGGCGCCCCGACCGCGGTCTCCAGATCCGAGATGCGCTTGCTGGCCGCCGCCACCGCCAGGTGGGACTGGCGCGCACCGGCGGAGATACTGCCCTGGCGCGCCACGGCGACGAACAGGCCGAGCGTGACGAGGTCGAAGCGGGCGAGATTCATGCGGTTGCGTTCAAGCGCACGGCCGGATACAGGGCGAGGCAGTCCGGCACGGCTAGACCGAGCGCCGGTCCATCACCGCGCGGGCGATGGTGCCGGCATCCACGTATTCGAGTTCGCCACCCACCGGCACGCCGCGCGCCAGGCGCGACACCTTGAGCCCGCGCGCCTTCAGCATCTCGCCGACATAGTGCGCGGTGGCCTCGCCTTCGCTGGTGAAATTGGTGGCGACGATCACCTCCGACACGGGTCCGCCCATGGCGGGATCCGTGGCGCGCGCCAGCAGCCGGTCCAGGTGGATCTCGCGCGGGCCGATGCCGTCGAGTGGCGAGAGCCGGCCCATCAGCACGAAATACTGGCCACGATAGGTCAGCGTCTGCTCGATCATGATCTGGTCGGACGGGGTTTCCAYCACGCACAGCAGCGAGGCATCGCGCCGTTCGTCCAGGCAGGTCGAGCAGATTTCCTGCTCGGTGAAGGTATTGCAGCGCGAGCAATGCTTGATGCCATCGGCCGCGCCGCGCAACGCGTCACCCAGCTTGCGGGCGCCCTCTCGGTCGTGCTGCAGCAGGTGGTAAGCCATGCGCTGGGCCGATTTCGGGCCTACGCCGGGCAACACCCGCAACGCCTCGATCAGCGCCTGCAGCGAGGTCGGGGGGGCGCCTTTCACGCTGCGTCTCCCAGGGCCGGCGCCGTCATGCTCACCACCGGCGTGTGATGCAGTACGGTGGGGAACGGCTCGTAGAAATGATGCAACAGGGCTTTCCATTGCTGGTATTGAAGCGAACCGCGAAATCCCACGGTGTGGTCTTTCAGCGTGCGCCAGCGTACCGTCAGCAGGTAAGCGGACGGTTGTTCGATGCCGCGATGCAACTCAAGCCCGAGGAAACCCGGCATGCCCGCGATGATATGGCGCGCCTGCCCGAAGGCCGCCTCGAAGGCGGCTTCCTGGCCCGGGCGCACCGGCAACACTGCGGATTCGAGAATCATGCGCGAGCTCCGTAACTGGCTCAGAACGGCAACTTGAAGCCCGGCGGCAGCGGCAGGCCGGAAGTCATCGAACCCATCTTTTCCTGCGAAGTGGCTTCGGCCTTGCGCACGGCGTCGTTGAAGGCAGCCGCGACCAGGTCTTCCAGCAGTTCCTTGTCCTCGCCCTCGGCGAGCAGGCTGGGGTCGATGGACACGCGCTTGACGTCGTTCTTGCAGGTCATGGTCACCTTGACCAGGCCGGCGCCGGACTGGCCCTCGACCTCGATCAGCGCGAGCTGCTCCTGCATCTTCTTCATGTTTTCCTGCATCTGCTGGGCTTGCTTCATCAGCCCGGCCAGTTGGCCCTTCATCATGGAATGCTCCTGATTAGCGATTGGATAGAAGTTACGGGCCGCCGCGCGTCATGGGCGCCGGCGGCCTTGCAAAAATAAGCGGCGCTCAGGCGGCGCGCGGCTGGATCGATCCTTCCAGGATCGTGCCGCCGAACTCGCGCAGCAAACCCTGCACGAAAGGATCCCCTGCGATCGTGGCTTCGGCCTCGCGCTGGCGCTCGGCACGGGCCCGGGCATCCGCGGCTGCGGCGGTATCGGCCACCGCGCCAATTTCGCACTGCACCCGCACGTCGACGCCGAGATGCTCGGCCAGCGTCTGTTGCAGGCGTTCGACGACGCCAGCCTCGGTAATCGGTGCCACCGGCGCGCGCAAGTGGAAAGTACGGCCTACCACCTGTACCAGTTCGCTCTGGTAGGCAAGCTGCTGCGCCAGGCCCTTGAGGGGCAGGCTGGCAGCCAGCTCCGGCCAGGCGCCGGTAAAGGCCGGCGGCGAGCCATCCTCGCCTGCCACCGGCGGTTTCGGCGGCGTGATCCGCACGGGCTCGGCGGGTTCGGCCGGCGCGGCCTGGACCGGTGCGCGGGCAACCGGCGCGGGCCGCGTGGCGGTTTCGCTGCGCGGCGCGGGCTGGCGCGCCGGCATCGGTTCGGGATCGCTGTCATACGGCCCGATCATGGGCAGGTCCGGCGGGAGGTCCTCCCACGGCGGTACGTCGCTGCTGCCCGCGTTTTCCCACGGCGGCACGTCATTGCCCGGGCCGGCGTCATTGGCTTCCATGGCGGCCGGCCGTGACGGCGGCGCTTCCCGGCGCGCGGGCGTTGTTGCAGCCGGAGCGGGTGCCGCCGGCCGTGACACTGTCGCAGGCGGACCAGGCGGACGCAAAGGCTGGGCCGAGGGCTGGCGCGCAGCCGGCGGTGGCGCCGGCGCGGCGGCAGGCGGCGGCAGGCGCGAGCCGCCTCCGCCACGCGCGGCGGAGGCCTGGCG
>NZ_JBFTSG010000022.1:0-114268 GCF_056399885.1 Cupriavidus sp. 01L45
CATGCGGTTATACACATCGTTGACCCACCGAAGCGATCCTGGCGCCCCGGAAAAGTGTTTACATTCAAGGACTTGAAGCGGCACTTGTAAACTGTCTGAGTCTCGCGTTTACTTCTGCCTTTTTGGGTGACGCGTTGACGATTGAATCGACACACTGGGCAGAGACTGAATTCGCCCGACTGGATCTCGGTGATGCGCGCCTCGACAAGCGAGCGAGGATATTGATGGAGCGATTTGCGGCTGATCCGATGGCCAGCGTACCGAAGGCGTGCCACGGCTGGGGCGAGACCATGGGAGCCTATCGCTTCTTTGGCAACGACAGCGTTGACTGGCGCGATATTCTGGCGCCGCATTGGCAAAAGTCCCAGCAGAGAATGCAGGCCCAGCCGGTCGTGCTGTGTCTTCAGGACACGACGGGACTTGATTTCAACGGCCAAGCGGCGATCGGTCTGGGGCCGCTGAACTATGAAGCCCAGCGGGGCATGTATTTGCACGCGACCTACGCCGTCACGCCGCAACGCGAGCCGCTTGGCGTGCTGGACGCGTGGATGTGGGCGCGCGAGAAGCGGGACAAATTCGGCAAGCGCGGCGGGCCAAAGGAGAGCCTGCGCTGGATCGAAGGTTACGAGCGCATCGCTGAAATGGCGGCGGAGTTGCTCAACACGAGGCTGGTCTACGTCGCTGACCGCGAAGCAGACCTGATGGCGTTGATGCTTCGTGCTCAAGAGCTCGGTACGCCTGCGGACTGGCTGATACGCGCCGCTCACAATCGCTGCCTGCCAGATGGCGAGAAGCTGTGGCAGCGCACCGCCGACGGCAAGCCCGTTGGCGCGATTGCCTTCACGATGGGATCGCGGCATGGCGTCAAGGCGCGTACCGTGCGCCAGCAACTGTGGGTGCAGCGAGTTGACCTGCCTGCAGGCAAAGGCAAGACAGTCGCGGCGACGTGCATCCTCGCGCGCGAGTTCGATGCACCGGCCGGCGTCAAGCCAATCGAGTGGCGCCTGCTGACAAATCGTGCCGCGGCCAATCTGGACGATGCGATTGAACTTATCGACTGGTACCGCGCGCGCTGGGAGATAGAGACTCTCTTCAACATCTTGAAGAACGCCTGCCGCGTTGAAGTGCTTCAGTTGTCGGCGGTGGAACGCCTTGAGCGCGCTTTGGCGCTGTTCATGGTCGTCGCCTGGCGCATAGCGCATTTGATGAGACTCGGACGCACTTGCCCCGATCTGGACGCTGAGTTGTTCTTCGACCCTGATGAAATACGCGGCGCCTATCTGCTGACCAGAGTCAAGCAGCCGGCCAAGCCAAGCCTGAACGAGGTGCTGCGCCTGATTGCACGCCTTGGCGGATTCCTCGGCCGCAAGAGTGATGGCGAGCCTGGCGTGAAGACGATTTGGCTGGGGCTGAAAGAAGTTCATGTCGCGGCGAAGACACTGCGAGGCTTACGAGCCGTCGATGATGGGGACAATTGTGTATAACCACATGCAGTTTTTTGCGGGCCTGACAAGCGCCGACGGACTGAAGGCCAACGCGGCGGCCGCACTGGGCGTAGCCGGTGCCGGCTTTGTCTCGTTGGCGCTGGTGCCGCTGTTCGGTGTCAAACTCGATGAGTCGCTGGGGATGTTCGCGGGCTCGGGGACCAGCACGGCGACCTTGCAGGCGATCATTACTGCCATGAAAGGCGACGGCGCCGCGGTTGGCTACAGCGTGGCGTATCCCTTCGGTGTCGCCGGTCCGATCCTGATCCTTTACGGACTTGGCGCGGTGCTCAAGGCAAAGATCGAGGCACCTCCGGCAAAGATCATTGAAACGGCCGAAATCGCCCTGAGAAACCGCGAAGTCATTGGCCTCAGGTTCTCCGAACTGAAGGCACGCCTGCCGGCAGGCCTGGCGATTGCCGCGGTGCGCCGCGAACACCATAACCAGCTGCCCACGGACGACCTCGTTCTGCAAACGGACGATGTCCTGCTTGCGACTGCCACGGACCCGGCGGCACTTCAGGAAGCCGCCGCCTTCCTGGGAGAGCTGCAACCGGGACGGATCAGCAGCCATCGGGAGGATCTTGACTATGCTCGCGTATTTGCGTCGAGCCGCGACGTGGTCGGACTGGCGCTGTGCGATATCCGGTTTCCGGAAGGTGTCGTCTGCTCGATTGCCCATGTGCGCAGGGGCGATGCCGATATATTGCCCGGCCCCGATCTTATCCTTGAGGTCGGCGACCGGGTCGGCCTGCTGGTGAATCGTGCCCACGCAAAATCGATACGCAAGTTCTTCGGCGACTCCATCAAGGGCACCGCCGAACTGAGCTTCATCTCGATCGGCATCGGTGCGGCCGCGGGGCTGTTGGCAGGCATCATCCCGCTGCCGATTCCAGGCGTCGGCAAGCTGACCCTCGGGCTGGCCGCGCTGCTGCTGGTCGCCCTTTATCTTGGCAAGCTTCGCCGCTCCGGACCGTTCGTCTGGACCATGCCCCTCTCGGCCAATCTGGTCCTGCGCAATTTCGGCCTCACCATCTTTCTGGCGCAGGTGGGCATTTCCTCCGGGCCGAAGTTCTTCGCCACGATCGGCGTAGCGGGAGCCTGGTTCCTGCTTTACAGCGTTGCCATTGTCCTGGCACTGGTGCTGATCACCGCATTGTGTTGCCTGTGGATCTTCAAGCTGCCGTTTGACACTACCGCAGGCGTCATCAGCGGGGCGACGGGGAACCCGGCCATCCTTGCCTTTGCCAATCGCGTCGCCCCCACGGATCGGACGGACCTCGGCTATGCCATGATTTTCCCTTCGATGACGGTTGCAAAAATCCTGTTCGCACAGATCACCGCGGCACTGGCCGGCGGGTAGCGCGGACAAGTTCTGGCCGGAAGAACAACGCTCCATCATTCTGGGAGACACGCAATGAAAGTTGCCGTATTCAGCGCCAAGCCCTACGACCGCGAATATCTCGATGCCGCCAATGTTGCCGAGGGTCATCAGCTCAAGTACTTCGATGACCTGCTGGAAATGGAAAGCGCCGGCCTTGCCGCGGGCTATGACGCGGTCTGCATCTTCGTGAACGACACCGCGGACGCCGCGGTTCTCGATGCGCTCAAACGCGGCGGAACGAACCTTGTTGCGCTGCGCTGCACCGGATTCAACAACGTCGACCTGAAAGCCGCGGAAAGGCTGGGCATGAAGGTGGTTCGCGTCGTCAGTTATTCGCCAAATTCGGTCGCGGAGCATGCCGTTGCCTTGCTGCTGGCGATCAATCGCAAGATTCACCGTGCGTACAACCGCACGCGGGACTTCAACTTTTCCCTCGACGGGTTGATGGGATTCGATTTCTGCGGCAAAACCGTCGCCGTGGTGGGTACCGGCAAGATCGGCTGTGTGTTCGCCAGGATCATGCTCGGCTTCGGATGCAACGTCGTCGGCTACGATGCATTCCCCACGCCCGAGTTCGAGGCCTTGGGCGCGCGCTACGCCCTACCCGGCGAAATCGGCGCCAGCGCGGATATCATTTCACTGCACTGCCCGCTGACCCCGCAGACGCGCCACATCATCAATGCCGACATGCTGCTGCGCACAAAGCGCGGGGCATTGCTGGTCAACACCAGCCGTGGCGGGCTGATCGACACCGAGGCCGCGATCGAGGCGCTGAAGAGCGGACAGTTGGGCGGGCTGGCCCTCGACGTGTACGAGCAGGAGGCGGATATCTTCTTCCGGGATCTCTCCAGCACCATCATCACCGATGACGTGCTTCAGCGACTGGTCTCTTTTCCAAACGTCATCGTGACCGGCCATCAGGCCTTTTTCAC
This sequence comes from Cupriavidus sp. 01L45, assembly GCF_056399885.1. Taxonomy (NCBI): domain Bacteria; kingdom Pseudomonadati; phylum Pseudomonadota; class Betaproteobacteria; order Burkholderiales; family Burkholderiaceae; genus Cupriavidus; species Cupriavidus sp. 01L45. The sequence continues at coordinate 3,801 of NZ_JBFTSG010000022.1, forward strand.
GCACGAAGCCATGACGACGATTTGCCAGACGACGTTGCGCAGCGTCACCGCATGCGAGTCCGGCAAGCCGCTTACGAACGAAATCAAGGCCTGACATGGCGCGCCGACTCGGGCGCGGCAGCCTCACCGCCCCCCGGCCGGCTCCCGCGACGCCTGATACCGGGCAACCGCCTGGTCCAGATCCGGCAGCATCCGCTCGCGCCCTAGCTCCTGGCCCAGCGGCGAGCGCTGCACCAGCGCCAGCACGCCGGGGTTCATGCCGACGAGCCACAGCATTCCACCGCCTTCGCGGTATGTCTTTTCCGCCTCCGTCAGCATCTTGAGCGCTGTGTACTCGAGATCGAACACAGCGCCAAGATCCAGCGCGATAACGCGCGCGTCGGCATCAGCCATAAGCGGACGCATCTTTTGCGCGATGCGCCCGGCATTGGCGAAGAAGATACGGCCCTCCGGGCGCAATAACAGCAAGCCGGGAAAGCTCTCGTCTTCCGGATGCTCAGGCCCCACCGGCCGGAACAAATGCGTGCCCGGCTTGCGCCTGAGCACATAGACCGGCGGATCGGATACCTGGTGCGCCAGCGCCAAAAGCGAGACTACGATGGCCACCACAATGCCCTGCAGCGTGCCGAGGAGCACGACGCCGACCATCGCCGTCACCGCCCAGATAAACTCCGTGCGGCGTACCTGGAGAATCGCGCGAAACTCGACCGGATCGATCAGGCCGATCGAGTACACAATGACCACGGCAGCCAGCGTGGCGTGCGGCATCTTTGCGATAAACGGTCCGAGCAGCAACATTGTGCCCAGCGCCAGCGCCGCGGTAACCAGTGCAGCCAGCTGTGTGCATGCACCGGCCAGCCGGTTCACCGCGGTCTGCGACGTCCCGCCGCCCGCCGGCATGGCGCCCAGCAGGGCTCCCCCGATATTTGCGGCGCCGATCGCCAGCAACTCCCGGTTTGCCACGGGTGCCGGTTCTCCCCTCCTGGCAAACGCACGGCCCGCCGCGATGGACTCGGTAAAGCTCATCAACGCAATGCCAACGGCAGGCGGCCAGAGTTCCGCAATCAGCGAAAGATCCGGCAGGACGGGCGTCGGCAGGCCCGTTGGCACCTGGCCGACGGTCTCCACGCCGTGCGCCTGCAAGCCGAGCAAGCTCACGGCGGCGATCCCGGCTGCCACCGCGATCAGCGGTGCGGGCGCCTTGGGCGAGACATGCTCCATGACCAGCAGCATGCCAATGGTGATGACGCCGACAGCCAGCGTGGTGAGCGATGTATGCGGCAGCCCGGTGACGATGGCCAGCAAATTGTGGAAGAACGAACCCTTGGCAAAGTGTATGCCCAGCAGCTTCGGCACCTGATCGAGCACGATCACGACGGCAATCCCGGCCTTGAACCCGGTCAGGACAGGGTCCGAGATGAAGTTGGCAACGAAGCCAAGCCGCAGCAGCGAAGCCAGCACAAGGATGGCGCCGACGAGCAGGGTAAGCGTCGCCGAGGCCGCCAGCAGGCTGGCAGGAGCCCCGCCCGGCGCCACCCGACCGAGCGCCGCCGCACCGAGAATGGCTAGCGTTGCCGTAGTACTGACGCTAAGCGGGCGCGACGTTCCGAGGAAGGCATAGATCACCATCGGCAGGAACGCCGTATAGAGCCCGACCTGGATCGGCAAGCCCGCCACTGTTGCATAGGCCAGCGCCTTCGGAATGACAACGGCACCGGCGGTGAGCCCGGCGACGACATCCGGCGCGACCCAGTCCTTCTGGTACGCGCGGATCCACTCCGGCACCAGCAGGCTTACGCCGCCGCGGGATGATGCTGACGATTTCCGGTCCATGGGCTCGATCCGCCAATGTCACAACTACGATCCATATCGGGACCGCTCCCGCTTGGGATGCATGGATGCATGGCTCCCGGCCGCTTCCCGCGAGCTCCTCGTTGACGCGTGATCTGCCCGGACTGACCGCAGGTTGCGCAGGGCTTGCCGCTGCGCACCGCGAGTTTCACTGCGGCTTCGTCAGCGGGGGATGCATATCCCCCGCGCTCCATCGCTGCTTACTTCCCCGCAGCCGGCTTGACGGATACCGCGAGCGCCTCGGTGTATACAGCTTCTACCTGGTCGCCCTTCTTGATGTCCTTCAACTGCGCCGGGTCGTCAACCTTCAGGTCCAGCGTATTGCCCTTGGGCCCTTTCAAGGTGACCATCTTCGTCTTGGCATTGACCGCGACGACGTCGGCAAGGACAGTCACTTCGCGCCCGGCTGTGCCGCCCGGCTTGGCGCCCGGTTCGGACCGGTTCATCGTCGCGCTCTCGCTGATCGAACTCTTGCCGCGCCCCTCCTTCTTGAGCGTCAGCGTCATGGCTTCCCTGTAGTCGACAGTCACCACGTCGCCAACCTTCAGCTGGTCAAAATTGCGCGCTTCCTCACCCACCGCAAGACTCGTCACCTTGCCCTTCTTGTCCTTCAGCGAAACCGTTCTGGTCGCCGCGTCGATGGCTGTCACCGTGGCCGTGACGCTGGTTACCCCTCCCACGGTCACCTGGCCCGGCGCCTTCGCGACGTCCACCTTGGTTTCCGGCTGCGCCATCGCCGAGCCCGCCATCACCGCAAGGGCGGCCACCATCAGGAATTTCTTGCTTTGCATTTTCCTCTCCTTTGAAACACCAGAAACCCGCTTTCACCCGCTCGCCGCTACAGCAAGCGCTCGGCCTCGTCGAGCAGGCTCGTGCACGACAACATCGCTGCGCGTGCGAAGCGCACCAGTGCGAACGTACGCACCAGTGGCGGATCGCCGGGAACGCGCGCCGTCAGCAACTCCAGTTCATGCCCGGGCACCGTGCTGCCTTCCGGCAAAAGCACATTCATCAGGCTTAGCCGCCTGCGCTGGCTTTCGATGGAGAAGCACGACCTTGCATCCTTGAACACCGCCGCCATGCCTTCCAGCTGGCGGTCAAGCGCGCCGGACTTGTCACCCAGTTCGCCCAGTTCCCTGTCGTTCTGTTCGATCTGCTCGCGCAGCCGGGCCCGTTCCCCGGCGTCCGCCTGCTCGTCGCCGCCCATCACCGAACGCATACCGGTGCTCTGCCGTTCCAGCAGGCGCAAGCGCGCCTTCAGCAGGCCATGCTCGCGCTCCAGCACATCGCGCCGCGATGTATCGGCAGCGATATTGGAAAGGCTCTGAAGGACCATCTGATCCAGCATTCTCCGCACGATCTCCTCGCGCAGCGCCGCATCGGTCGTGCCGCAGATCCTGACCTGATGGTCACTGAAACTGACCGTGGTCTGCGGCACCTCGGCACGCATCACATCCCCTTCGAGGGCCACGCCCAGCGTATGGCGCTCCGTCATCGTCATGCCCAGCACGGCGCAGGCATCCTGCGCGCCCGCCGACGCCTCGAAAAACTCGCGCAGGTCCGATGAGCGGCTGAAGGCGAGCTCCACATCATGCGCGGTGCCGAAGAAAGCGTGGATATAGGGGTCGGATCCCCACGCCGCCTTGCTGGCTTCCAGCGGCGCAGGGAGGCCGGCTACGAGGCCCCGCACATAATCGAGCGCCATGCCGATCGCGGGGCCGAGCCGTTGCTCGTAGCGCGGCACCAGCCGCAGGCGCGGGCTGAGCCTGAGCACGCGCTCCGTCAACCCGGCGATCTCCTGCTCGTCATGCGGGTGCGCGCCGGCGTCACGCCGGCGCAGCCAGTTCAGAATACTCATGCAACAGCTCCCTTCACCGCGCTTCGCCTGGCCCCGCGAGATCAGCTATAGCGCTCCGCCATGACCAGCGCGCTGAGGTTGTGGCCTTTCCAGAACATGTGCTGGATGCGCGGCTGAAGCTTGCGCAATGCATCCGGCTCGAGGGCATGGAAGGTCAGCATCACGGCTGGCCGCGACCCGTCCCCCGGAACATGCTCGATTTCGTCAAACGGTGGGAAGCCGTACTTGACCAGGAATTCCCTGATCTCGTCATCGGTGGTGGCGCTGTCGATATTCCCCAGTAATAGCAAGGACATGATTCACTCTCCTCGGTTGCTGCCGCGGCGCGCTACGCCATGATGTTGACGCCGCCATCCACATACAGCGTTTCTCCCGACAGTCGCCGCGCAAACGGCGTCGCGAGAAACGCGCACGTAAAACCGACATCGAGGATGTCGACCAGTTCGCCAACGGGCGCGCGCTTCGCTGCGTCGCTAAGCATCAGGTCGAAGTCCTTCAGCCCGGAAGCGGCGCGGGTCTTGAGCGGACCAGGCGATATCGCATGCACACGGATGCCCCTGGCGCCGAGCTCGTAGGCCAGGTAGCGCGAAACGGCCTCCAGCGCGGCTTTCACCGGACCCATTACGTTATAGTTCGGCACCACTCTGTTTGCGCCGTAATAACTCATCGTGAACATCGTGCCCCCGTCCCGCATCAGAGGCGCGGCCAGCCGCGCCATGCGGATGAAGGAGTGGCAGGAGACGTCCATGGCCTTGCCGAATCCCTCAGCGGAGCAATTCAGCAGGCCGCCCTGCAGATCGTCCTTTGGCGCCCAGGCAATCGAATGCACGAGGATATCCAGCTTGCCCCAGGTCTTTTCGATCTCGGCGAACACGCCCTCAAGCTCCCCTTCGCGCGACACATCGAGCGGCATGAAGATCGGGGCTTCCAGTTCCTTCGCCACCGGCTCCACGTATTGCCTGGACTTTTCGTTCACATAGGTGATCGCGAGGTCGGCACCCATCTCCCGAAAGGCCTTTGCGCAGCCATAGGCGATTGACTGGTCGTTGGCGATCCCGCAGACCAGCGCTTTCTTGCCCGCCAGGATCGGCCGGAGTGTTTCGGCTGTCATGTTGCTGCTCCATCATAGGACATCTCCGGCACCCGTGCGGGCGCCGCAAGCGTAGCCTGGGTTGTGCCGCTTGCGCCTGCCCGGGCGACACGCCGGGTGCCGTCTCCATCGGCACCGCCTTGCCCGTGGCGAACGAAATGGTCTTCATTGCGCCGCCGTTCCGATCACCGACCTGGTGTGCCTTGCGATCATGAGTTCCTCGTTCGTCGGGATGACCCACACCGGCACCGTGCTCGACAGCGTGCTGATTCTCGGCTCGCCCCTGGCGTTCGCGCCGGCATCCAGCGCGATGCCAAGCCAGTCCGCCTGCCGGCAAACCTGCTCGCGTATCGGCGCGGCATGCTCGCCGACACCAGCGGTGAACACCAGTGCATCCAGTCCTCCAGCCGCGGCCGCAAGCGAACCTAGCTCGCGCGCGATCCGGTAGGTATAGAGTTCAACGGCGAAGCGTGCGCGCGGATCGTCGCTGGCCAGCAGCGCCCGCATGTCGCTGGAGATCCCGGAGACGCCGAGCAGCCCGGACTTGCGGTAGATCAGGTCCTCGATAGCGCGGGCATCCATGCCGAGCTCATCCATCATGTACAGGATGACACCGGGATCCAGATTGCCGCAGCGCGTACCCATGGGCAGCCCGTCCACCGCGGTGAACCCCATGGTGCTGGCGACACTCCGGCCGGCCACGAGCGCACACATGCTGCTGCCGTTACCCAGATGGGCAACCACGGTGCGGCCGGCGGCGGCGGCGGCGTCGACCGCCGGCAAAACGCTGGCGATGTACTCATAGGAGAGCCCATGAAAGCCGTAGCGCCGCACGCCGCGCTGCGTGATCGAGGCGGGAAGCGCGAAAGCCTGTGCCGCTTCTGGCTGGCCGCGGTGAAACGCCGTGTCGAAACAAACCACTTGCGGCAGTTCGGGGCGCCGCTGCGCGAGAATGCGGATCGGCTTGAGGTTGTGCGGCTGGTGCAAAGGGGCCAGGGGGCTCAGGGCGTCCAGCGCAGAAACGACCTCGGGCGTGACTTTCACCGCCTGCGTGAACTGCACGCCTCCATGCACCACGCGGTGCCCCACGGCGACCAGATGGTGGCCTTCACCGTGCCCGCGCAGGAAATCGGCGAGAAAGGCAATGGCCCCGCCATGACCCAGTTCGGTGCCATCGCCCCAGTGTTTCGTCTCCACCTCCGCGCCCGATGCGTTGGTGGCGCGAAAGCCCGGCGACGTGTAGATGCCATCGAGACTGCCGCGCAGCACCAGCTCCGGCTCGTCGCCGTGGGCACCGAAAGCGCTGAACTTGATGCTCGACGAGCCTGCGTTGAGTACCAGTATCACGTCGGCCATGGCCTTACCCCAGTGCCTTGCCCGACTCGCGGCGGGCCTTTGCCACCAGCGCGGCAACCGCGCAGGATGCCAGCCGGGTCGACACGGAGTCCGCCCTGCTGGTGAGGATGATAGGTACCCGCGCGCCGAGCACGATGCCGGCCGCATCGGCACCGGCGAGAAAGGACAGGCTCTTGGCGAGCATGTTGCCGGCCTCCAGGTCGGGCACCAGCAGCACGTTGGCGCGGCCCGCAACCGGCGAATCGATCTTCTTGATGCGGGCGGCCTCCAGGTTGATGGCGTTGTCGAGCGCCAGAGGGCCGTCAACGACCGCGCCGGTGATCTGGTGACGTTCAACCATCTTGCACAGCGCTGCAGCTTCGATAGTGGACGGGACCTTCGGATTGACGGTCTCCATCGCCGACAGGATCGCCACCCTTACCTCCTTGAATTGCAGCGCATGGGCCAGATCGATGGCGTTCTGGAGGATGTCCGCCTTCTCGGCGAGCGTGGGAGCAATGTTCACGGCGGCGTCCGTGATAATCAGCGCCTCCTCATGGTCCGGCACGTCCATCACGAAGCAGTGGCTGACACGCCGGGAGGTGCGCAAGCCAGTATCGCCCTTGACCACCGCCGCCATCAGCTCATCCGTGTGCAGACTGCCTTTCATCAGCGCCTCGGCCTTGCCTTCGCGCACCAGTTGCACGGCAGCGGCGGCAGCCGCATGGCTGAAAGGCGCATCGACGATCGGATACGGACTGATGTCGATACCGGCGGCCTTCGCTGTTTCCTCGATGCGCGCCCTGGGACCGACCAGGATGGGGGCGATCAGCCCCATCTGTGCAGCTTCCACCGCCCCTTCCAGCGAACTCCGGTCGCACGGATGCACCACCGCCGTCGGCGTTGGCGGGATGGACTTGCAGAACTCAATCAATCGCTGGTACTTCTCGTGCTTGGTGTTCACTTGCACTCCTCCTGCTCGATTAAGCCGTGGCCGGCAGCATTCCCGGCGCGCTCAGGCCCGCGCGAGCGTAGCCGGTCGGCGCACGCGCTCCGGCTTTCCCGCCGCGGCTCTCCGGATGCGCGCGAGCATGGCCACCTGTTCTGCCGTGGGCTTGCTGCCAAGCACGCGCTCATCCGCCGACAGCTTGTCCAGCAGCGTCAGCAGCCGTTCGCGGTCGGCCGGATCCTGGAGCAGGACCGCCAGCGTCTCCAGGGCCTGCTCCGGCGCATGCTGAACGATGATTTCCTGCTGGCCGCGAATCGAGCGCCACTCGTGCATCGGCACTTCGGGCAGGAATTCACCGTAGTCAGCTACCATCTCCTTGCGCATCTCCAGCCGCGAGAGCGGCAGCGGCTCCCCATGGCGGATCAACAGGAACGCGATCCTGCCGAGCGCTTCCACATAGCCTCCTCGCGCTATCGAAGCCAGGGCCTCCCTGACCTGCGGCAGCTCCGCCGGCTCCGCCGCCACCGGCCGTCCGTCATGCGCCGGCTCTTTGTTGCCGAAGTACAGGGAGAACATATTGGCGTAGATGCCGAAGAACGATGCCTCCGTCATGGCGTCGCGCACGGCACGGTATCCGTCCAGCGCCGCGCTGACGAGTTCGGCCCCGGCTTGTTCCCGCTGCCGCAGCGGATGGTCTGGCTCCATGGCCTGACGGTTCTCCCTGACGGCTTCGGCGGCGGGACCCAGCCAGGCGAGCCAGGGGTTCATATCCGACAGCGCCCAGTTCTGCACCCGCAGCGGGTGGAACTCGCGCAGCAAGCGTGCCGAGAAATCGTTGGACATCGCCTGCACGAAGGGTTGCGCGAACAGCTCATAGGCGCGCTGATTGAAATCCGACAGCGCCGCTACAGCCTCGAACGGCTTCTCGTCGACTCGCTGGAAGCGATTGAGCCGCGCCACGATATCCTCGAGGCGATGCTCCCGGAACTCCACGTCGTACTCGACGTCGCCGCTTGCGCTCTTTTCCGCACGCTCCGTAATGGCCATGCCATAGAGCCCGGGAGGCAGCAGTTCGATGCTCTTCAGCACGGACACGATCTGCGCGTGCTCCTTCTGTGCCACCTTCCCCGAAACGAAGATGCCCAGGTGACCGATGTTCTGGTGAAGCATCCCGACGATGACCTGGCCTCGCGCCTTGATCTCCTCGGTGCTCTCGTACACGTCCACTACCCAGTTGAATGCCTGCTGCGGCGGTGTGATGTTGTCGCCCATCGAGGCGAACAGCACGATGGGCGATCTGATATCACGCAGGTCGAAGCCCTTGCCGCCCGCGCCCTTCACATCACCGGACCATAGCTTGTTGCCGACAAACAGATTTCGGGTGATCCACTCGATCTCCTCCCGGTTCATCAGGTAGTAGCCACCCCACCAGCGCTCGAACTCCAGGAAACGCGGCGGCTCCGTGTCGGCCTTGTTGTACAGGTTGAAGTATTTGTCCCACAGGCTGTTGGCGGGATTCAGGTTCTCGAAGTTCTGCACCAGGTGGGCGCCATCGAACTTGCCGTTGCCGAGATCCGCCGTGAACGAGGACAGCCAGGTACCGCCGAGCAGGCCGCCCGCGTAGCGCATCGGGTTGTCTCCCTCATCCTCGCTCCAGGCGCCGCTCCAGTACGACATCGGCGCACCGTTGATGACGATGGGTCCGGTGTCGTCCGGGCCAGAGGCCGCCAGCATCATGGCCGCCCAGCCGCCCTGGCAATTGCCGATGATGGCCGGCTTGGGGCTGTCCGCATGCAGCGCACGGACCTTCTTCACGAAGACCTGCTCGGCCTCGCACACATCGAGCAAGGTCTGGCCCGGTTCGGGATCGCGGAAGAAAATAACGAAGTAGACAGGATGGCCTGCACGCAATGCGACGCCCACCTGCGAATCGTCCTTGAATCCCCCGATACCGGGACCATGGCCCGCGCGGGGGTCGATGATCAGGTAGGGACGGCGGCTGTTGTCGATATGCACGCCTTCGGGCGGTGTGATCCGTAGCAGCGCGTAGTTCACCGGCCGCTCGAACTGGCGGCCGTCGAGGACAAACTCGTAGTCGAAGTGCAGTACCGGCTTCAGGCCCTGCACCGCGTTCTCGACAAAGTGATTGCCGCGCTGCCGGAGCGTGTCCCAGAAGAGGATGGCACGTTGCCCCGCATCCACGGCGTAAGCGTAACAACTCAATGGATCGGCGCCTGTCATCAGCCTGGCGGCGTCGGCAAGGCCCTCGGCTTTGCCAATGCCTTTGCCAATGCCATTGCCATCGCCGCAGGCCTCCTGCACCCGGTGACCAAAGGCTTCCTGTGCATTCCTGACGCGTTTCTGAAGTACCAGACCGGTCTTGATACCGATCTCGTGCGCATGTACTAGTTGCTTTCCAGCATCCATGGTGATGACCTCGACAGCCAGTTGTTAAACCGTCCGCGAGCGGCATCGCCGGCGGATATGGAAGGTACCTTCGCGTATAGGATTGGCCTCAATAGTGGCGGGCTATGCCCACTGAGCCATGCACGTGCGATTCGGCAACGCCGGCGTATCGGGGCGTCGCGTTTCGCAGACTTGATATGCCTATGTTTTATACATGCGGTCCGCCAGCACATTGACTTGCATCAAGAATGCGTGCTCGTTGCCGAAATGACGTCACGCACCGTTCATTGGCGGGCTTGTTCATTGCCCCGGTGACCGGAATGCAGTTGCCACGCGGCGCACGGGCGGTTGTTGAGAGGCCAGCGCCGGCGGCCAGGCACCTATGGCGGCACCCTGGCGCCGCGCGCCAGCGGGATGTGCCGGGAGCACTTTTCCCTGGACGACGTCCGGCCGCAAGTCGTGACGCTTGCCGGTCCTAAACGCGTCCGGTAGCGCAGAGGCTCAAGAAATGGGCGCCACCGTTTTCGCGTGAAGTGAACAGGCCAGACCCGTCCGGACTTTGCGCCAAATCAAGCACAAGCACCCTGTGCCGAATATCTTGGAAGTATGGACTGCGGCTGTGGCACCAGCGCGTGAGGCGCAGCACACCGGCGTGCACTAAGCGTTGTTTCTTGGAGGCCTTGCTTTTCCATATGGCGCATTCGATTTTGACGGCGGGAACAGGCAACTAGCGTGAGCAGGTCTGTTACCTGAGTGTTATGCCTGATCCAGGTTCCCGTCAGATCCGCGCCCCAAGAGGATGTGATGCCATGACCGAAGATCCCGGCACCGCCGGCGAAGCCACCAGCGGGACTTCCATGCGTGGGTGGCGCGCAGTATTTCCTCCTGCGCAGTGGCTGACCACCTACCGGCCGCAGTGGCTGGCGCGCGACGCGATTGCCGGCGTCACGCTCGCTGCCTACGGCATTCCGGTTTCGCTCGCCTACGCATCGCTCGCCGGCCTGCCTCCGCAATATGGCATTTACTGCTATCTGGTTGGCGGCCTCTTCTACGCGCTGTTCGGCTCCTCTCGCCAGCTTGCGATCGGGCCCACCTCTGCGATCTCGATGCTCGTCGGGGTCACGGTGGCGGGCATGGCCAATGGCGATCCGGGCCGCTGGGCCGCCATCGCGGCGCTGACGGCGGTGCTCATGGCCGGCATGTGTTTGCTGGCATGGCTGCTGCGGCTGAGCTCCCTGGTCAATTTCATCAGCGAAACGATACTGCTCGGCTTCAAAGCCGGCGCGGCCCTGACCATCGCCTTGACGCAATTGCCCAAGCTGTTCGGGGTCAAGGGTGGCGGCGAGGCTTTCTTCGAGCGCGTCGTCATTCTCGCCGGTCAGATCCCCGATACCAACCTGGTCGTGTTCGCTTTCGGTCTTGTCGCGCTTGCCTTGCTGCTGCTGGGGGAGAAATTCCTGCCTGGCCGCCCGGTCGCTCTGTTCGTGGTGGTGATTTCCATCATCGTGCTGTCGGCAACGTCGCTGAGTCAGTTCGGCTTCAAGGTCGTCGGTGCGTTGCCGCAAGGTTTGCCGGAGTTCCGCCTTCCCGGGCTGCGGGCACGCGATGTGGACGGGGTGGTTCCGCTGGCATTCGCCTGCGTGTTGCTGTCCTACGTGGAAAGCGTTTCCGCGGCGCGGGCACTGGCACAGACGCACGGCTACGAGATCGATCCGCGCCAGGAACTGCTCGGCCTGGGCGCGGCGAATCTGGCCGCGGGCTTCTTCCAGGCCTACCCTGTCGCCGGCGGTCTGTCCCAGTCATCGGTGAACGACAAGGCTGGTGCCAAGACGCCACTCGCGCTGGTTTTCGCCTCGGTCACGATCGGACTGTGCCTGATGTTCCTGACCGGCTTGCTAGCCAACCTGCCTAACGTGGTACTCGCAGCCATCGTGCTGGTTGCCGTCAAGGGCTTGATCGACATCGGCGAACTGCGCCACGTGTGGCGGGTAAGCCGCCTTGAATTCATTGTATCGATGGTGGCGTTTGCCGCCGTGCTTTTGCTGGGCATCCTGAACGGCGTGCTCGTGGCGGTACTCGTTTCGATGTTGCTGATCATACGGCGCGCGGCGCACCCGCATGTGGCCATCCTCGGCCGCATCCCCGGCACGCGCATTTACTCCGATATGGAGCGTAATCCCGACAACGAAGCCATTCCTGATGTGCGGGTGTTCCGCGTCGAGGCGTCGCTGCTTTACTTCAACGTCGAGCATGTGCGTGCTGCCGTCTGGCAGAGAATCCGCTCGGCCGCCGCGCCGGTCAGGCTGGTGATCTGGGATCTGTCCACCTCGCCCGCCGTCGACCTCGCCGGCGCACGCATGCTGGCGGCATTGCATACGGCATTGAAGGCAGAAGGGATAGATCTGCGGCTTGTGGCGGCGCATGCGAAGGTGCGGGATATGCTTCGCGCTGAAGGGCTGGAGGATCGCCTCGGCTATTTCGGGCGCCGCGTCTCGGTGGCCGATGCGATCGACGAGTTTCAGCGACACGCGGAAACGGGCGGCCCGGCGGGAGCTGAAACGCAGGTCATGGGATAGCGAACGTGGAGGAGGACGTTTCACCACGGGCTGGAGATCTGAGGTTGACCGAGATTGAGCAACCGTTGCCGGACGCCATGAGGGTCGGGAAGGGATGAAGCTTCGGCACCAGTCGGCCAGAACCAGAGAGACGGACTATCATCCGCCCTTACCCTGGTGCCGGTGCTTCCGCCGCCCCCGTCAAGCCGAGACTGACCACGCGCAACGTGGCATCTTCGTGGCAGGCCGTGTCGACAAACCCGAGCCGGCGGGCAAGGCCGCGCATCCCGGTGTTCGAGGCCAGCACGTAGCCTTCCATGGTGCGATATCCGCGTGCGCGGGCGGCAGCGATCAATACTTGCATGAGACACCGCGCCAGCCCGAGACCGTGCCATTCGTCGTCGATCGTCACGGCAAACTCGCAGACATCGCTGCCCGGCGCGGCGGCATAGCGCGCGCCGCCGACAATGCTTTGCGCATCGCCGTAGATGGCGACCAGCGCGCACTCCAGCTCCGGCGCCGGATGCGTTGCCGACTCAAGCATCGCCTCCGGCAACTCCCGCAGGGAGGCCATGAAACGCGTGTAACGCGAGTCCGCGGAAAGCCGGTCGAAGGCCGCCAGCAAGCCGGCCTTGTCCTCCTCCCGGATCTTGCGCAGCACTACCTGCCGCCCATCGCGCAGCGCCACCCGGGCCGGCAGCGATATTTCAGAGAGGGGATTGTCTTGCATGGTGACCTTGTTTGTAGTTGGCCCAGGGGACCGCGTTGCCACGGCGGTCCGCGCGTGCGCTTAGGCGAAACTGACAGAGGTTACGGATTGAAACCCGTGGCCCTCAAAACTGCTCTGGAACGAATTTGTAGGGATAGTCCGGTTCCCGATAGCCACCAGGCTTCTGCCGTTCTGGCAGCTTTACCTTCTTGCGCGGCACGGCTTCGTAGGGAACCTTGGCCAATATGTCGCTGATGATATTGAGACGGGCGCGCCGCTTGCAGTTCGAGTTGGCAACATACCATGGTGCGAAGTCCGTGTCCGTTGCAAGGAACATGTCGTCGCGCGCGCGCGAGTAGTCATACCACCGGCTGTAGGACTTCAGGTCCATGCCCGACAACTTCCAGGTCTTCCGCCCATCGTTAATGCGCGCCTCAAGGCGGCGGGTCTGCTCTTGCTCACTGACCTCCAGCCAATACTTGAGCAGGATAACGCCCGAGCTCACGACGGCCCGTTCCACAAGGGGCACGGCGCTCAGGAATGACTCGGCCTGTTCCTCGGTGCAGAAGCCCATGACCCGCTCCACGCCGGCACGGTTGTACCAGCTGCGGTCGAAAATCACCACCTCGCCTGCGGCGGGCAGGTGCGGAAGGTAGCGCTGGACATACATCTGGCTCTTTTCGCGCTCGGTGGGCGCCGGCAAGGCAACCACGCGGAACACGCGCGGACTCACGCGCTCGGTAATGGCCTTGATCGTGCCGCCTTTACCTGCGCCATCGCGCCCTTCAAAGATGATGCAAAGCTTGCAGCCGGTCGCGAGAATCCATTCCTGCAGTTTCACGAGTTCCACATGCAGGCGGGCAAGTTCCTTCAGGTATTCCTTATTGCTGAACTTTCCGTCCTCCCGTGGCTCGGTATCGGCGTCATGCTGATTCGTCTTTGCCATGATTCTTCTCCTGATACCGCCGCTGACAACCCCGGGTGGGCATGTACGTCAAATGTGGCCGCCGGCTTCTGCGTTGGCAATCGGACTTTGGTCCTACACATGCGCCGCGCAACGAAATTTGTTCTCATTCTCAATATCGGGCCTTGCGCATTGGCGGGTGATGGCTGGTACGCACAGGGCCGCCAATGGCGCCCCACCTTGATGATGCTGCGATGCACCGACCGGCACGGCGTTTCTTCCTTGTTTCAAGGTAGTGCAGATCCGCGAGGAAAAATTGACCTGCAACAAGTAACCAGTGCAATACCTACCGCAGCGGTGTTCGTCCATCTAAGCTATACAGAACGTTCGCCTTGAAAACTGCCCATGAAAGCCGCAGCCAGACCAGGAAGGCGACAGCTTCAAATCTGGATCGGCTCGGGTGGTGTTGCCTTGTGCCCGCCGGGGTACGCGCGCCCTCGGTGTCTTGCGCGCGCCTTGCTGGCTGCCTTTGCCGCCTTTTTGGCGATCCCGGCGCTTCCAGCGCTTGCGGAGCCAGGGTTGCCGGCCGCACAGCCTGCTGCTGCCACCGGCGCCCCTCTCGCCAGCGCCCCCCCGCAGGCCATGGGCAGACCGCGGATCTGCCTGGTGCTGTCCGGCGGCGGCGCACGCGGCGCCGCCCATATCGGCATCCTGAAGGTTCTGGAATCGCTGCGCGTGCCGGTGGACTGCATAACGGGTACGAGCATGGGATCGCTGGTCGGTGCCGCCTATGCGACCGGCGTCACGCCAGGCGAAATGGAGAAAATCGTCGCTGGCTTGTCCACCAGCGCACTATTCAAGGAACGGCCGCCGCGGCAGGATCTGAGCATCAGGCGCAAGCAGGAAGATCGCAGCAATCTGTTTACGCCGGAAATCGGCGTCAAGGGCGGCCAGTTGGAATTGCCCAAAGGCGCCGTCACGGGCGTGCAGCTCGAGAAGGTACTGCGCGGGCTGGCGCGCGCGCCAGGCTATCGCGATTTCAATGCCCTGCCGATTCCGTACCGCGCAGTGGCCACCGACCTCGTGACAGGCACGCCCGTGGTGTTCACCCAGGGCGAGCTGGCCATGGTCATGCGCGCCAGCATGTCCGTGCCGGGCGTGGTGGCCCCCGTCGACTACGAAGGGAAGCTGCTGGTCGACGGCGGACTGACCAACAACCTCCCCGTGGACGTGGCGCGCGCCATGGGCGCGGATATTGTCATTGCGGTGAACCTCGGCACGCCGCTGATGCGGCGCGACGAACTGGGATCGGTGATCAGCGTGACCGGCCAGATGCTGAATATCCTGACCGAGCAAAACGTACGTGCGTCGCTGGCACAACTCCGGCCAGAGGACATCCTGATTCTGCCGGAACTCGGGGATTTTTCGGCAGGCGACTTCGATAACCTGGAAAAGACGATCCCGATCGGCGAGGCCGCGGCACGCAAGGTTGCCGACCGGCTGGCCCCGCTGGCCTTGCCACAGCAGGAGTATGCCGCACTGCGCCAGCGCCAGCAGGCCGCAGCGCCGCAAGACCGTCGCCCGGTCGACGAGATACGCTTTGCACCGCTGCAGCGCGTCAACCCCGATTTCGCCGCCGGCACCATGGAAACCAAGTCTGGCGAACCGATCCGGCCGGAGCAGCTGGATAAGGACATGAGCCGGCTGTTCGGCACCGGCGACTTCGAGCACGTCAACTATCGCGTGCTCGATGAACCAGGCCAACGGATCCTGTCGGTCGATGCCGTCGAGAAGTCCTATGGCCCCAACTACCTGCGCTTCGGTCTCGGGCTGAGCACCGACTTTCGTGGCGATGCGTTCTTCAACCTGCTGGCCAGCCATCGGCGCACCTGGATCAATTCACTCGGCGCCGAATGGCGCACCGATGCCCAGCTCGGACAGACAACCAACCTGACCAGCGAGTTCTACCAGCCCCTGGACACGCGCCATACCTTCTTCATCGCGCCTCGGGTGGAACTGGAACGCCGCTCGGTTAACGTGTTCCGGGACACGGACCGCATCGCCACCTACGACCTGCGCCGTTTCGACCTGGCACTGGATGTAGGCAGCCAGTTCACGAAATATGGCGAAGCCAGGATCGGCGTGCTTACCGGCAGCGAACACGTCACGCTAAGCACCGGTCCGGCCGCGCTGTCGCCCGGCCAGGAGAACAACAAGCGCGGCGCCATCACCGGCCGGCTGCTGGTGGACCAACTCGACAGCGCGAGCTTCCCGCGTACCGGCTATGCCGGCAGCATGCACGTCTACGCCTCCGAGCCGGGACTCGGCGCCGACCAATCCTATGTCAAGGCGGATGCCGACGGCACCTACGCCTGGTCCTCAGGCCGGCACACCTTGAATTTCGGATTCAAGGCCGGCAGCAATATCGGTGGCAACCCGCTGCCACGCTACGACTTGTTCCAGTGGGGCGGTTTCCTGAAGCAATCGGGATACAGCACCGGGGAGTTGCTGGGTGGCAACCTCCAGTATCTCCGGGCGGTCTATTACAACAAGCTGGCCAGGCAATCGCTGCTGGAAGGCGTGTATGGCGGCTTTTCGCTGGAGGCCGGCCGCATGGGCGAGCCGCTGGTGCAGGGAAGTCCTACCGGCGTGCTCAAGTCCGGCTCGCTGTTCGTCGCCATCGATTCGCCGATCGGGCCACTCTACCTCGCCTATGGCCGCGCCGCTGGCGGCCACTATGCCTACTACCTGTTCCTTGGCAAGCCTTAGCCCTGCAATCCCGCGCGACAGCTCGGGCAAGGCCGCCCGCCCTGGCTCCTGAGCGGGAACCAGGGCCGGCCGCCTTGCGAATCGCGGGCTAAATGTCCAGCTTCCCGATCTTCGTCCCTGAGAGCGACAGGTTCGCCATCAGGCCAGCGTTGGTCACTACGAAGCCGATGATCGGCGCGCGGGCGGTATTGGTATCGATTTTGCCGTTGGCGCCAATCGTCGCCAGCGCCACGGACCCATCGACACCCGCGGTCCAGCCGTTGCTGGCACGGAACGACGCCAGCGAGTCCGGGGTCATGAACATCAGGATGAGCGCCTTGGACTGTGCCCCCGCCAGCCAGCCGAATGACGCGGTCGTGGTCCTGTAGTAGCCCACCGACCCCCCTGCCACGCGTAACGCGCCCTCGCCATACTCGGCGCCGACGATAAAGCCCGCGGCAATCACGCTCGGAAATACCAGGATGCCCTCCGCCTTGGCGGAAAGTTCCCTGGATCCGTCCGCCGTGGCAAAGAGCTTGTTCAGCGCCCCATCGACGCTGGCGTCGATCTCCCGCCGCTTGCTCGCAGTGTCCGTGGCAGAGCCTGACGTGGTGGAACACGCCGTAACGGAGGCGGCTAGCGCAACGGCGGTCAGGGAACAAAAAGTACGACGTTTCATTTTTTTCCTCCTTGGGGGACTGTGGCCACAGGCACTCGGTAAGTCGCAACGCACTGATACAACCCTGCAGTTAAAGGTTAGGGCAGCCGGTGTGCTTCGCTTTGCGCTAGATCAGCATCCTGAAGGACGTGCTGGCTACCAAGGCGGTCGCCACGTTCCCGGCGGCATAGCCGCCCTCCCCGACAAGGCGTCGTCAGGGCCTTAAAAAAACCACCTCCGCGCACCGGCGGCCTATTGCTCTTCCCCCTCGTGTGAGCCGCCGCGCGGAGAAAAGCCAAAGCCGGGCAGTCGCCGCAGGTGCAAAACTAGCCCGACGGCAACCGCGACGGCATAGGCAATGAGCCCATTCCCCGCGAGCCATTGATCCGCCAGCAGGTAGTTGGCACAGAGTCGGCTCCGGGTGTCATGGAACAGCATGCCCACCGTGGCCAGCGTCCATACAAGATTGCCGGCGAAAAACAACAGCACTGCCGCTGGCGCCCGCCTCAGCCCGTGCTGTAGCGCGGCTCCGGCGAAAAGCAGCGATATGTACTTGGCTGCGTTGACGCCTGCATCGAGCCGCGCCAGGTCCAGCGCCAGCGGCACCATCCAGAACATCAGGCAGAGCGAGAAGCACAGCAACGGCGCCAGGCCCATGCGCATCAGGGCTTCGACTGCGCGAATACCGTCATGCCGGCGAGCGGCGAGGACGGAAGCGACGAAGCCCAATGCCAGGAGAACGGGAAACTCCGCCAGCATCTGCAGTGCCATGCTGGCTTCGATGGCCTGGCGGACCGGCGCCAGCAACAGAACACCGGGCAGGCAGAGCAGGCACCACAACGCCCACTCGCGTCGCGGGCGCGGCGCGGGCAGGGCCGCGACACCGGCAGCCGGCTTCATCGCGCCGCCTGCCGCGCCGCGACCAGCGCCTGGTCGAACGACTGGTAGTCGTACAGGCCGAGCACCACGCCGCGCCCGTCAATCAGATGGATTTCGGCGTTGTGGATATATCCGCCCAGTCCGTCCGGTATCACCACCACATCGAGCGAGCGCAACAGGGCCGCTTGCGCGGCAGGCGCCACGGGCGCGCCGATCCGCCAGATGCCGGGGTCGGCGCGTTGCTGCGCGCCATAGGCAGCCAGGCGCCGCGTCTCATCATGGGCGGGGTCGATGGAGATGGACAAAAGCCCGACCCGGTCTGCCAGCCCCTGTGCCTGAATATCCTGCTGAAGCCGGAAGAATGCCGGCCCGAGCGCGGCGCACACGGTGGCACAGCGGGTATAGATGAAATCCACCAGGTACACCTGGCCGGAGCGGGATGCCGGCGTCCAGGGCGTGAACCGGTCGCCACGCGCGTCGCGCATCGCCAGCGGCGGCGCCACCAGTTTTCCCGCCATGGCCATGGCGCTGCGCCGGTCATCCAGCGTCCACACCCGCATGCCCCACGTGAGCCAGGCGAGCGCCGCCGCGAAGCCAAGGCACAACGCCAGGCAACCCAGGCCCGCGGCCCACAGGCTGGGCGGGCGGCGCGAAGTTCGAGAGTCCGTGGCCATCACTGCCTTGACTACCTTCCCTGTCACTACTTCAGCGGAGCGAGTTCCTTGTCGCCATCGAAGGGGGCCGCCCTGTCCTTGGTGGCGATGCGAACCTGGGCGACCAGGTCCGCCGTCACAGAGGGCGCGGCGTTGCCCCATTGGCTTCTTGCGTAGCTCAGCACGGCGGCGATTTCCGCGTCGCTGAGCTGCGTGCCGAAGGGCGGCATGGCGCCGTTGAACGCGCTGCCCTTGACCGTCAATTGCCCGGTGATGCCATGCAGCACGATCGCCACCGCGGTCTCGGCCTTGCCCTGCACCCACTCGGAAGCGGCCAGCGGCGGGAACACCCCGGGCAGGCCCTGGCCGGTAGCCTGATGGCAGGCGGCGCAGCGCGAAGCAAACACTGCAGCGCCGTCCGCCGCGCCGCCGCTGGCCGCCTTCTGGCCTTGCAGCGCGCCGACGGTGCGGCCGTCGCCGAGCTCGGAGGGGATATTGATCGGTGCCCTGGAGATGTAGTAGATGCCCCACAGGATCAGCGCCGCCACCAGCACCACGATGCTGCGCGGAATCGGCGTCTGCCCTTCGCCGGGGTCGGCGTACTCCCGCTGCTCCTGCGGCGAGGGCTGGGAGGGTGGCTGGTTGTCTGGCATGGCATCGGGTTCCGTCAAGCGGCGCGTGAAACGGCTATTTGCCTGCCTTGGAGGCCGCATCGTCCGGCGCGGGCAAGGCAGCATACGTGTGGTCGAGCGCCTTCAGGTAGGCAACCAGGTCGAGCGCCTCGGGCGTTGCCACCACCACCTTGCCAACCGGTGCGGCCCCCGCCGGCAGCGTCACCACGTGTTCGCCCGGATCGGCAGCTGCCTTGACATCGAACAGGTAGGGATAGCTCGGCATGATGCTCTGCGCAACGTAGGCGCGCGGCTGGTAGAGGTGCCCGAGATGCCAGTCCGCGCTGAGCTGGCGCGCGCCGATATTGAACAGGTCGGGCCCGGTGCGCATCGTGCCAAGCAAGTGCGGGTGATCGTAGTAATAGTCCGCCGCCACCGATGCCCTGCCCCACCCGCGCTTCACGTCGGGCGCGAACGACGGATCCCGCGGCTGCTGCGAATGGCAGTAGACGCAGCCATTGCCGATATAGACCTGCCGGCCCCGAAGTTCCGCCGACGTATAAGGTTTCAGGCCGGGAGCAGGCTTGACGTACTGCAGTTGCAGGTACGGCACCACCACCAGCGCGCTGGTGGCCACCGCCAGCATGACCATGCCGGCACCGATCATCAGGGTGACGTTCCTCATGAACTGGCTCCTGTCTTGTTCAGGTCGGCAAGCGGGAACATGGCGGGCTTGTCTCGGTTCGGCCCCAACCCCAGGATGACACAGACGAAGTTGGCGATAAAACAGAGGTGCCCCAGCACCATCAGGCCGCCCCCCAGCGAGCGGGCCTGCAGGTAAGGCACCGTCAGCGTGACCGAATCCATGAACGGCCGCGAGGCATCCAGCATGGCCAGCCCCTGCAGGGTGCCTGCGATGGTCAGGGCGATGAAGTAAATCGCGATACCAACTGCGGCGCACCAGAAATGCGCCGCGATCAGGCTCGGGTACGGCCACTCTCGCTGCGTGACACGCGGCACGATGAAATAGATCGAGCCAAAGAATACGAAGCTCACGAACGCGTAGAGCCCCAGGTGGGCATGGGCAACCGTGTAGTGCGTGAAATGCGTGATGACGTTGATGCTGCGCAGGGCTTCGAAGGAGCCCTGGAACGAACTCAGCGTGTACATCATGCCGCCGAGGGTCACGAAGCGCAGCGTGGGCGAATACAGCAGCGCCTTGAAGTGGCCGCGCATGGTCTGGTGCAGGTTCACAGAGAACGCCACGACCGGGATCAGCATCATCATGCTCTGCACGATGGACAGCGTGACCATCCAGCCGGGAACCGGGCCGCCCACCAGATGGTGGCCGCCGACCTGCCCATAGAAGAACGCCAGCGTCCAGAAACCGAGCAGCGACAGGCCGTACGACTGGATCGGCCGGCCAATGATCTTGGGGAGGAAATAATAGATCGATGCCAGGGCAAGCGGCGTATAGAACAAGCCCAGCACGCTGTGCCCGAACCACCAGTTCATGGTTGCCTGCTCGACGCCGAAATGCACGTAGGGCACCTTGGCCACCAGGTACAGGACCGGGAACCAGAACAGCGCGCATCCCATGTACCAGACCGAGACATACAAATGGCTGACGCGGCTGGCCAACAACGTGAGTACCAGCGGCATGCCGATCAAGGCGCCGCCCACGGCGAACACGATGCCGATCTGCCAGGGGATCTCCAGCCATTCGAGGCCGTCGGACAGACCGACGGCAATGCTGCCCAGGCCGGCAACCACGCCGGCGTTCCACATCATGGCGCCCAGCAGCGCGTAGTTGGCGCCAACCAGGCGGGTCCTCAGCACGCGCGGCAAGACAAAGAGCGCAATGCCCAGCCCGGCCATCGGCGCCCAGCCATACGCCACGGCATTCAGGTGGACGGTGCGGATGCGCCCGAAGGACAGCCAGGCCTGCGAGGCGAGCGCATCCGGCAGGTGCAGCTTGAGCGAAGCCGTCAGCCCGGCCAGCGACGCCACCAGCAGCCAGGCCATGGCGCAACACAGGAAAACGAAGACCACCATGGAAGACGAGCGATCCGCTTCCGCCCTGGCCGTCAGTTCCGCGGCCAGCGTCGGAGACGGCGCCGGCAACCCGGTGCGGGTTGCGACCTCCTGCAATGCCGTGCGCTGCTGCCCGGTGACCGAGGGCTCCTCCGCCCTGCCGATTTCCCCGGGCGCGAAAATCACCGCTGCCGCGCTCGGGGAACCGTCAAGCAAGCCGTACCGTACGCTCAGGATAAACACGAGCAGGCCGACCACGGAAAGGATAAAAGCCGAGAGGAGTATGGAGACCGTGCTCATGAAACCCTCCCGGGGCTTTGGCATCATGTGGTGGCCGGCGCGCCGCCCGGCTCGATCTTCCGCTGGCGTCGCGCCCCCCCCGATACAGGCTCATCAAGTCACTTATTCGCAACTTCATGATATGCGCCCATGGTGCGCAGCTTCAGCGCACGGACCGGGCCTTTGGCATGAACGCGACCGCGCCAGGAACGGGAACCAGCGCATGGAAATGCATGCAATGTAGACCATCGAAGACCGCTTGCCAAATTTGCCGGCCGGCCGCGCAGACAGGGCCAGTCCCGGAGCAAATTCTTCCATTGGCTATGCGGATCGTGCAAAATGGGCAGCCGGAGTCGGCGCATAAAGGCGATCTGCACAACGTGTCGACGCCTGCCGGCAGACACACGCAGCGCTGAATAATGGGAGACTCCATGAGAGTGATCGGTGTTGCTGCCGTTGTCGCCCCCGCGCTTGGGGGATGTGCAAGATCGCCCTCCCTCAGCGTGCTCGGCGCGTATTTTCCCGACTGGATGTTCTGCATCATCGCTGGCGTTGCGCTTGCCATCGCCTGTTACCTGCTGCTGGAGCGCAGCCGGTCCGGATACTGGCTCGGCCCTCCGGCCCTGGCCTATCCAACACTCGTCACCCTGTTTTCCCTCGTTGCCTGGCTGATCCTGTTCCAACCTTGACCCGCCCGGGCGCATGAACATGACGACAACGAACAACAAGAAGGCGTGGCCGGCCCTCGTACTGGTCCTGATCACGCTGGCGCTGCTGATTCTGGTGATCTGGATGCTGGACCGCTCGCCGCGCACCGACGATGCCTATGTCTACGCCGACGCGATCGACGTGGTGCCGGAAGTCAACGGGCGCATCGTCCAGCTCGCCGTGCGCGACAACCAGGCGGTGAAACAAGGCGACCTGCTGCTACAGATCGATCCACGCCCCTACCAGGATGCGCTGACCCGGGCCAAGGCTTCGCTGGCCGCGCTTGACCAGCAGATCATGCTGACGCAGCGCACGGTCAATGCACAGCAGTACAATGCGCAATCCGTACGGGCGGCGGTCGAACGCGCCCGGGCAGCGGCCACCCAGGCAACCGATACCCTGCGCCGCACCGAGCCGCTTTTGCCGCAAGGCTATGTGTCGGCGGAAGACGTCGACCGCGCCCGCACCGCGCAGCGCGCCACCCAGGCCGAGCTCAATGCGGTGCAACTGCAGGCGCAGCAGGCGGCGGCGGCGGTCAGCGGCGTGGACGCGCTGGTTGCGCAACGCGCGGTGGTCCTGGCGGAAATCTCGCTGGCCGAATTGCATCTGGAATTTGCCACCGTGCGGGCACCATTCGACGGCCGGGTGGCGGCGCTGAAGACATCGACCGGCCAGTTCGCTTCCGCGCTCAAGCCGGTGTTCACGCTGATCGATACGCGCCACTGGTACGTGGTGGCGAACTTCCGGGAAACGGAGCTGAAAGGCATGCGGGCCGGCACGCCGGCCACCGTCTACCTGATGAGCGACACCGGCCAGCATTTTCGCGGCACAGTCGATTCGATCAGCTATGGCGTGGCGCCGGACGAAGGCGGCCTGGCCCTGCCCGGCGGGCTGCCGCGCATCCAGCGCAGCCTTAACTGGGTGCACGTGGCCCAGCGCTTCCCGGTCAAGATCCGCGTCGAAAATCCCAATCCGGATCTGTTCCGGGTCGGCACTTCAGCGGTGGCCATCCTGCACCCCGAGGCAGGCAACCCCGACGGGCGTCGCTGAGGCACCGCCATGAGCCCGGGCACGCTCGTACCGGACAGCCTGCTGCAGGCGGCGGCGTTCCTGCGCGCCCAGCTCGCGCCGTATCCGGGACGCGTCAACATCTTGCTGCGCTGCATGCTGACCAGCGCCATTGTCATCGTCGTCTCGATGGCGCTCCAGGTGCCCTCGCTCGCGCTCTCGCTGCTCGTCGTGTTCTACGTCACGCAAGCGAACGTGGTGGTCACCCGGCTGGTGGGTGTGATGTTCATCGCAGGATCCACACTCGCCATCGGCGTTTCGATACTGCTGCTCAAGCTGACCTTCGACTTTCCCTTGCTGCGCATCGTGGTCGCCAGCCTGCTGTTCTTCGCCAGCGTGTACCTCATGCGCGTGCTGAAGATCGGCATCGTTTTCTTCATCGTCGCGATCGTGGTGATCTACGTGCAGACCTTCGTCGACCGCACCGGCGAGGCAGAATTGCTGATCCGCGCCGTGCTGTGGGTGTGGGTCGCCGTGAACTATCCGATCGCGCTGACGCTGCTGATCAATACGCTGTTGCTGCCCGCGGAGCCGCAGCGGCAATTGAAGGCGGAAGTCCACCGGCAACTGGGTGCTGTCGACGCGCATCTGGCGCGGCTGACCGACGGCACGCCAATGGCGGAACCAATCACGCCAATGGCGATTCAGCAAGGTGCGTTGACGCTGCAGAAACTGCTCAAGTTCGCCACCATGCGCGATGCGCACTATCGGCAAGACAAGGCGCATCAGTTAGCCTGCATCGCTACCGTGTCGCGGCTGTATCGTGCAGCGGGCGAACTGCCGGACGATCTGCCGAACGCTTCGGCGGCGCAGCTCGGAGCGCTGCGGCAGCTACGCGCCGACTGCCAGGCGCTGGACGCATCGGTCATCGCGGACCAGCCATACCGGCCCGCCCCACTTGCCACGCCCGGCCAAGGCGGGGCCGCGCCGCTGCCCGCCGCCGCGCAAGAAATGCAGCGGGCGCTGGTGGCGTTCGCCGATGCGGACACGGCCGCCGGCGCGCCCGGCAAGGCGCCGGAAGAGCCGCCGATGGTGGTGCCGGACGCCCTGACCAATCCGGCGTACGTACGGTTCGCGCTCAAGACCCTGCTCGCCGTGCTGATCTGCTACGTCTTCTACACCGCGGCCGACTGGCAAGGCATCCACACCATCATGCTGACCTGCGTAATCATTGCCCTGCCCAGCCTTGGCGCGTCGATGCAGCGCGCGCTGCTGCGCGTCGGTGGCGCACTGGGCGGCAGCGCGCTGGCCTTGTTCATGGTGGTGTTCGTCATCCCGCATCTCGACAGCATCGCCGGCCTGCTGCTGATGACGCTGCCGGTGGTCGCGCTCGCCGCATGGATCGCGGCCGGATCGGAGCGCATCGGCTACGCCGGGACCCAGATCCTCTTCACCTTTTCGCTTGCACTGCTTGAGCAGTTCGGCCCCACTACGAATCTCACGGAAATCCGGGACCGCGTGCTCGGCATCCTGCTCGGGGTTGGCATTTCCACCTTTATCCAGATGTCGCTGTGGCCGGAGGCGGAAGGGGAAGCCCTGCGGCAAAAGCTGGCCACCATGCTGCATTCGGTTGGCAAGCTGCTGGCGCAGGCGGCAACCGGCACCGCAACGCCTCCCGGGCACCTGGCCTACGCGCAGCTACAGCTGCAGACCTGGGCCGTGCTGTCCGATTGCGAGGATACGCTGGCGCGCGTTGCGCTCGAGCCGGGCTGGCAGGAAGGAGAGCAGGCGCCGCTCACGCTGCGCGCCCAGGAAGTCCTGGCGCAGGGGCGTGAGATCATGCTGGCCGGCAATGCACTTCATAATGCACTGGAGGCCACCGATGGCCACCTGGGCAGTACGGCCTACGACGCGGCGCGCGCCTTTCAGGCGCAAACCGCCGCGCGGCTCGGCCACTATGCGGACGCGCTGGTTGCCAACCCACCCTCCGCCAGTACACCGCCGCCCGTCGAGATCCCGGCGCTTGGCGACGCAACCCTTGCGGCGCCTGTCGTCGCGGCCATGCGGCACCTGGTGCGCCAGCTCTGCGTCCTTCCGGACTGGCAGGCTGCGGCGGCGCAGTCCCCGGCGATGCTTCGCGAGTCCCATGATGCCGGCTGAACGCAAGCCACCCCGCGCCTGGCCGCGCCGCCCCGCAGCTTGGCTGGCCGCCGCGCTCCTGTATGCGCTGGGCGGCTGCGCCCTGATCCACGAAAACGGGGTTCCCTCACCGGAAATTCCCCTTGAGCAGATCCGTCTGGCGGACGACACGCACCTGGCCCGCGATGGCTGGCCCGAAACGCGCTGGTGGACGCGCTACGGCGACACGCAGCTCGACGCGCTGATCGAACGGGCCCTGGCGGACGCCCCCACCATGGTGGTGGCACGCAGGCGCGTGGCCCAGGCCAGAACCGACGTCGAACTGGTCAAGTCCGGTTCGCGCCTGCAGGCCGTGGCGTTCGGGGCGATCGATCGCGAGCACGTTTCGGCGAACGGCTTCCTAGGGCCGTTCGCGATGAACGTGCCGGCCCTGGGGCTCGACGGTCCCTGGTACACCGAGGGCATCGTCGGCGTGGGTGCCAGCCTGAACATCGATCTCTGGGGCTTGCACCGGGCGCAGGTGGCGGCTTCGATGGGCGTCAACAATGCCCGCCTGGCCGAAGCGTATGCGGTGGAGCTTGAACTGTCGGCCGATGTGGCGCAGTTGTACTACGGCATCCAGACCAGCCACCAGTTGATCGAACTGCTGGAACAATCGCGGCAGGTCGCCGCCTTCTCGGTGCAGACACACCAGGCACGTGCCGCGCGCGGCCTGGAATCGCGCACATTCGTCGAGCAAGCGCAAGCGCAGCAACTGGCCCTGGAACGGCAGCTTGTCGCGGCGCGGGGCACGGTCAGGCAATTGCGCGAATCGTTGCGGGCCCTGATCGGCGCGGGACCGGATGACTTGCCGGAGATCCGCCCGGTTCCCCTGCCCCAGTCCACGTCCGGCGTACCGGCCACGCTGTCGTACGAACTGCTGGCGCGGCGCCCCGACCTGCAGGCCCTGCGCTGGTACGTGCAAGCGTCGTTCGACCGGATCGACGCGGCCAGGGCGGCGTTCTATCCGAGCTTCGACATCCGCGCCTTCTTCGGCTTCAATGCCCTGCACCTGGCCGATCTGTTCACCCACGCCAGCCAGCAGATCAACCTGATTCCCGGCCTGTACCTGCCGATCTTCGACGGCGGGCGGCTCAATGCAAACCTGGGCGGCACGCGCACGGCGAGTAACACGCTCATCGCACAATACAACCAGGCGGTGCTCAATGCGGTGCGGGATGTCGCCATCACCGGCACCCGCCTGCAGGACCTCGACACCGAAGCGGAACTGCAGCGGCGGAAGGTCCAGTCGGTTTCCTTCGTCCGGGACAGCGCCGAGGCCCGCTACCAGCGCGGACTCGGCAGCCGGTTCCTGGCCATGGAGGCGCGCCAGCCGCTGATTGCCGAGCAGATTGCGCTGCTCAACGTCAACGGCCAGAAGATCAGCCAGGAGATTGCCCTGGCCAAGGCACTTGGCGGCGGCTACCTGGCCGATGCGCCGGTTGAACTCAGGCCGCGCTGAGCGGTGGCCGGCGCCTGCGCATTGTGATGTGAACGCGTTGGCGTCCCGCCAGCATGGCTTTGATCCCGGCTACCTGGAAAGATTGGCGTAAATGGCACATGCGCCACTTCAATGCAGAGCGCCGATGCGCGTTGCACGCCATATATCCTCTTGCGACGCCGCGGTTTCGGGAATCGCCGCTTGCCTCATTGCCTGAGGCGGCGCACTGTCCTAAAACTTCAAATAGCGATCTGGCGGGCGCAGGACGAGCGATCGGCCGCCTGGCAGAAGTGCTTCCGCATGGAAACGCGTTGAGGAGAGGCATCATGTGTCGGTGGCTGGCGTACTCGGGCAATCCGATCCAACTCGAGACCGTGCTGTTCCGGGCCGAGCATTCCTTGATCGACCAGAGCCTGCGCTCACGGCTCGGGCACACCACGACTAACGGGGACGGGTTCGGGATGGGCTGGTATGGCCACCACTCGGAAGTTCCGTTCCGCTATCGCTGCGTGCATCCCGCGTGGAATGACACAAACCTGCGCGAGGCGGCCCGCGCTATCCGGGCCTCGTTGTTTGTTGCGCATATCCGTGCGGCGACCGACACGCCGGCGCAGGAAACCAACTGCCACCCCTTTCGCTATGGTCGCTGGCTGTTTGCCCACAATGGACTGATACGGGACTATCCGACGGTCAGGCGGGAGCTGATGATGGCCATTGCGCCTGAGTTGTTCCGCTGGATCGAAGGTTCCACCGACTCGGAAGTCATGTTCTTTCTCGCCCTCACGTTCGGGCTTGAACGCGATCCGCGCGCGGCGCTGGAACAGATGGTGGGCCTGATCGAGAACGTTGGCCACCGCCATGGCGTCGAGTACCCGCTGAACATGACGGTCTGCGCGAGCGACGGAGAACAGATCGTCGCAGCGCGCTACTCCAGCGAAGCGGATTCGCGCTCGCTCTTCCACAGTACATGCGTTCGTCATTTACGCGAACTCTATCCTGAGAATTCGCACATTGCCGAAGCGGGCGACGATGCCATCCTGGTGCTTTCGGAACCCGTGGTCGACCTCGCTGGCGCATGGGAGGAGATCCCGGAGGGTACGGCCATTCTTGCCAGAGGCGGCGTCGTCGAACGTGAACGTTTCATCCCCCGCATGCCCGAGTGCTGACGCACGGCAGCGCAGCGTGTGATTTCAAGGACGACGGCCGTGGATGCGCGGTAGCGGCAAGGCAGCCCGGGGCTATTCGCGGTGCATTTTGGGAGCCTGCTCACGCTTCAAGCCGTCCGCCGGTTTGCCTTGCCATGGTTTGCTCCATGGGTGCACTGCGTCGTCCATGTAATGGCCGGTGATTTGACTCTCTCCGCATGGACGACGAAACTGTAAATGGCTCCTCATGCAAGGATCCGCACACACCGGAAGGAGACGACCATGCCAAAGGAGAAGGAAAAAACCAGGCGCGAAAAGCCTGAGCACGGTGATCAGAGAGAGCCTTTGTCATATAAGAAATACAGAAAGGCCCTGCTCCCCTTGCATGTAGAGCTGGTCAGGCTCCAGGAATGGGTGGTTCAGTCGGGCGCCAAGATCTGCATCATTTTTGAAGGCCGCGACGGCGCTGGCAAAGGGGGAACCATCAAGGCCCTGACCGAGCGTGTGAGCCCGCGCGTGTTCCGCGTGGTGGCATTACCGGCACCCACGGAACGCGAGAAGAGTCAGATGTACGTGCAACGCTACCTGCCCCACCTGCCGGCCGCGGGAGAAGTGGTGATCTTCGATCGTAGCTGGTACAACCGGGCGGGCGTGGAGCGCGTCATGGGGTTCTGTACCGAGGAACAGGTGGAGAGCTTTTTCAGGGCCGTTCCGTTGGTCGAGCAGGCCATCGTCCACTCTGGAGTGATGTTGTTCAAGTACTGGCTGGAAGTCAGCCAGGAGGAACAGACTCGCAGGCTGGAAGCGCGCATCCACGACGGACGCAAGCTGTGGAAGCTGTCCGACATGGACCTGAAGTCCTACAGCCGCTGGTATGACTACTCTCGCGCCCGTGACGCCATGTTCCGGGCTACCGACACCGCAATCGCCCCATGGTACCTGGCCAATTCCGATGTCAAGGAGCGCGCCCGCCTCAACATCATCAGCGACATACTCCACAAGATTCCCTATGAAGCCATGCCGCGCAAGGAGGTGTCGCTGCCCGCGCGGCAAAAGCCGGAAGGCTACGTGGAGCCGGACTACCCGTACAAGCGCGTTCCCGAGAAATTCTAGGTTCCCTCATCAGAACCGAAACCGGGAGGGAGGCAGCCATGCAGCAGGAAGCGCCAGACGGGCGCCGCGACATCCACGTCAGCCATATGCGCTGGTCGCTGCAAGGCTATCGGAAGGAGTGGGTTGCACCGGACATGATTGCCGGACTCACGGTTGCGGCGGTAGTCATCCCCAAGGCGCTCGCCTATGCCACCATTGCCGGCCTGCCCGTTCAGGTGGGGCTCTATACCGCCTTCGCGCCCATGCTGATCTACGCCCTGCTCGGCAGTTCGCGCACGCTCAGCGTCAGCACGACGACAACGCTCGCGATCCTGGTTGCGGCGGCATTCGGCAGCCTGGGCCCGCACCCCGACCCGGCAACCCTGATCACGGCTTCGGCAACGCTAACGTTCCTGGTCGGCGCCATGCTCCTCGCCGCCTGGCTGCTCCGCCTGGGCTTTGTCGCCGACTTCATCTCCGAACCCGTGCTCGTTGGCTTCAAGGCGGGGATCGGCCTCGTCATCATGGTGGACCAGATTCCGAAGCTGCTCGGCATGCATATTCAGAAGGGATCGATCTTCCATAATCTCCTGGCCATCGCGCAAGGCATTCCGCACGCGTCGTTGGCGACTGCGGCTGTGGGTATCGCCATGGTCGGCATCCTGTTGTCCATGGAGCATTGGCTGCCGCGCTTGCCCGCGCCTTTGATTGCCGTGGCCGCAGGCATCGCCGGCGTGACGCTGCTGAACCTCCCGGACTACGGCGTGGCCATCGTCGGCAAAGTCCCGACCGGCCTTCCGCCCGTGACCCTGCCCGATGTGGATATGATGCAGCGGCTATGGCCTGGGGCGCTTGGCGTCGCGCTGATGAGTTTTACCGAGAGCATTGCCGCCGGGCGCGCATTCGCGCAAAGCGGGGAGCCGCCGCCAGCGGCAAATCGCGAACTGCTGGCCACGGGACTCGCAAACCTGGGCGGCGCCTTCCTCGGTGCCATGGCAGCCGGCGGGGGCACCACGCAAACCGCCGTCAACCGCATTTCTGGCGCACGCTCGCAACTGGCCGGACTGGTGACCGCCCTGGCGTCGCTCGGGACCATGCTGGTGCTCGCACCAGTAGTGGGACTGATGCCGGAGGCCACACTGGCCGCAGTGGTCATCGTGTACTCCGTGACCCTGATCAAGCCCGCCGAATTTCGCGCGATTCTGAGCATACGGCGCACCGAGTTCAGTTGGGCGCTGATTGCGATGGCCGGCGTTGTTGCTCTTGGCACGCTGCAGGGGATCGTCATCGCCATCATCGTGTCGCTGCTAGCCCTGGCGTACCAGACATCAGACCCACCCGTCTACGTGCTCGTCCGCAAGCCCGACACCAATGTGATCCGCCCGCGGTCGGATGAACATCCGCAAGACGAGGCCATCCCCGGCTTGCTGATGCTGAGGCCGGAAGGAAGAGTCTACTTTGCGAATGCGCGGCGCATCGGGCATAAGTTGAGGCCTCTGGTTGCCAAGGTCAGGCCGAAGATTTTGGCCCTGGACCTGGCAGGCGTTTCGGACCTCGAGTACACCGCGCTCCATATGCTGATCGATGCGGAGAAAGAACTGCGTGAGGAAGACGGTGTCCTGCTCTGGCTGGTCGGCATGAATCCCGACGTGCTGGCGATGGTTCGACGCTCCCCGCTGGGAGAGACGCTCGGCCGTGACCGGATGTTCATCACCCTGGATTTGGCAGTTGCCAGATATCAGGCTAACCCAGCCAACGGCACATAGTGGACATTGCCCGTTGTATCGAAGCAAGAGGTAATCATGTCACGTCTACTGCTGACGAATATCGAACCCGGCACCGCTGACGACGAAGTCCGCGCGCTTCTCGAAAAGTACGGTCTACCACCCTGCGATGTCATAGAGCAGGTGCCTGGCGATGGGACGCGGCCATCCGTGGTAATGACCTTCGATGACATTGACCCGGATACGCTGCACAAGTACGCCGAGCGCATCCATCACATGTTCTGGAAAGGCCGGGAACTGACGGCACAGGTGCTGAGCGACCGCTTTACTTGAGCCGCTATCTTGTGGCCGCCCGGAGGAATATCTGCTCGATCAGGCGATCGCCGGCTTCGGCGATCGCCTGTGCGCCCCCATCTTGCCAGCGCGACCTAGTCGCCTAGCTTGTCTGCCGCCTTGCCGAGCAGGCCAAGCAGGTCCGGCCCCAGACTCGCAGACAGTTCGCGGTTCGCCGGCGACCAAAACGCAAGGGCCCGCTGGAGGCGAAAAGCCCCCTCCTCGGTCAGCCAGACTGCGCGTCGCCGGCGGTCACTCTCTGCGCTCACGACTTCCACCAAGCCGGCCCCGGCGAGTTGATCCACGTTTCGGGACATGGTGGATTGATTCAGTCCGGCGTGCAGCGCAAGCGCCCCCAGCGTGTCATCCGGCGCGGATGCGATCAGGCACATCAGCCCAAATTGGGTATTGGACAAGCCAGATGGCAGCAATGCTGCATCCAGCTTGCTAGTAATGCGCCGCGCCACCAAGCGCGAGAGCCAGCCAAGATCCGACTCCAGCGCATCGGCGGCGTCCGCGCGCAATGTTCTTGGTGCTTGTGTTTTCCTGTTCATGTTTCTATTATATGCATCTGCATTTATTGCATCTACATATAATTTCAATAACAAACAGAGACATGAAAAACTATCGCTTTGGCGTGGCCGACCTGGAAGACATCGCCGGAATGAGTGGCAGAGTGTTGCTTCAGGCAATCATTGACGGCCAACTGCCGCAGGCGCCGATCTCGCAGGCGCTGGACTTCTGGTTCGTTGAAGTCGGCGACGGCTTTGCTGCTTTCGAGGGCGAACCCGCGCCGCACTTGCTGAATCCGATGGGCACGGTGCATGGCGGCTGGGCGCTGACCCTGATCGACAGTGTGGCCGCCTGCGCTGCCCATTCCTTGCTGCCTGCGGGGACCAGCTACACCACCGTCGAAACCAAGGGCAACTTCTCGCGGCCGATCAGGCCAGATACCGGCCGTGTTCGCGCCGAAGCGAAGGTTGTCAGCCAGGGGCGCCAAATCGTCACCTCCGAGGCGCGGGTCCTGGCCACCGATGGCCGCGTCCTGGCACACGGAACTTCAACGCTCCTGATCGTGCCTCCGGCTCGCTAATGGCGACTACCAACTCACGCGGAACGACTTTGCACGCTGAATGATCTCCCCGCCCTTGATAGCCTTCAAGACGGGAAACGGCGCCAGGATTCTCTACGAAAAGACCGGCCTCGGCGTGCGCCGGGCCATCCAATTTACAACTGGGCAGCCACGGCCGCCCACGATTCGATTTGGAGCACACCATGACGCAAGCGATCCCGGCATTCAGTGACAGTTCATCGGCTGTCTACGAACGACAAGGCGATACATGGTTGCCGACAGAGCTCTCACGCGGTCCATGGGACGCGCGTTTCCAGCACGGCGGGGCGCCATGCGCGTTGTTGGCGCATGCGGCCGAAAGCGCAGTTACGGAGCCTGGCTGGCGCCTCGCGCGCTTGAGTGTCGAACTGATCAAGCCAGTTCCGATTACCCCGCTGACAACGAGATGTAACCTCCAGTCGTCGCGAGCCACATCGCGTATCACTATCGACCTGCTTGCCGGAGACCTTCTGGTTGCCCGCGGACATGCCCTGATGCTGCGTGGCGCGCAATTGACGCTGCCTGGTGACCTGCCTGCCGGCTGGTCGCCCACGCGGCTTGAACCGTTGCCGGCAAACTGCAATGACAGCGTGCGCATCCCAGGCTTGCCCGACGGAACGTCCTTCTATCAATCGGCCATGGAGACACGCGTCGCACAAGGCGACCCTTCGCAAGCCGGCCCCAGCGCTGCCTGGTTCAGGCTCACGGTGCCGATCGTGCAGGGAGCGCCGACATCTCCCGCCATGCGTGCTGCCGCCGCGTCCGATTTCGGCAATGGGCTGAGCTGGGTGCTTCCGGCGAGTCGCTATCTGTTCGCCAATGCTGACCTTAGCCTGCATCTGCATCGTGAGCCCGTCGGGGAATGGATCGGGCTTTTGTCCGGTACAGAGGTGCATGGCAGCGGAACTGGTGTCACGATGTCACGCCTCTATGACGAGATGGGGACGATCGGCATCGCGATCCAGACGCTGCTGCTACGCGAACGGGCGACGAAGTAGGTCCGGACGGACCTGGGCATGTCGGCGTGCCGCACACGCTCAGCGCGTTCGTTGCAACGAACGGCGAGATCCGATCGGCCAGCAGGAGACCGCAGATGCTGTCAGGAACGACGATGTCGAACGCGCGAGGCTGGCACAACCTATTCAACGTGCGCCCGTGAACCGTCCCAGCCGGGGAACCCGATACTTGACCGGCTCGGTGCCCCGGCACTGCGCGATCGCGGCGAGGATCTGACGCTGAGGCTGCGCAGAATCTCTCGCTTGCCATGGACGGCAACGAGGTCCATCGGCACGCGCTTGCGCAGGTAGCAGATGCCGTCTCGGCGGGGTGAGGTACATGCTGGTTCCCGCTCTGTCTGTGTCAGGTACACACGCGGGGACAGCAGTGAAATCGGGGCCACAAAAAACAAAACCCCGGAAGACCGCGATCTTCCGGGGTTCTGCCGCCATTGCTGGCGGAGACGGAGGGATTCGAACCCTCGATCCAGGTTTTGGCCCGGATGCTCCCTTAGCAGGGGAGTGCCTTCGACCTCTC
The DNA here is from genome assembly GCF_056399885.1 of Cupriavidus sp. 01L45. Lineage (NCBI taxonomy): Bacteria > Pseudomonadati > Pseudomonadota > Betaproteobacteria > Burkholderiales > Burkholderiaceae > Cupriavidus > Cupriavidus sp. 01L45. The sequence goes on from NZ_JBFTSG010000022.1 coordinate 37,593, forward strand.
GGCCACGTCTCCCAAACCTGCCGTTGTGTGAGGGAGGCCACACAACGAAGCGCGTATTCTATCGGTCAGATTTCAATTGGTCAACGATGATTCGATAACTAATTCAAAAAAATCTCAGAACCGATAGTTGGACCTGCGGTTGGACAAGCCGCACGCGGCCTGTCCAACATGAATCACGCCTGATCCAGCTCGAACACCTTATGCAGCGCGCGCACCGCGAGCTCCATGTACTTCTCGTCGATCAGCACCGAGATCTTGATTTCCGAAGTGGAGATCATCTGGATGTTGATGCCTTCTTCCGACAGCGTGCGGAACATCTTGCTGGCGATGCCAACGTGCGAGCGCATGCCCACGCCGACCACCGAGACCTTCGACACCTTGGGGTCGCCGGAGACGCTGGCAGCGCCGATATGCGCCTTCACGCCATCGTTCAGGATAGCCAGCGCGCGCTGGTATTCGCCGCGCGGCACGGTGAAGGTGAAGTCGGTCTTGCCGTCGACGGACTGGTTCTGGATGATCATGTCGACGTCGATGTTGGCGTCGGCCACGGGGCCCAGGATCTGGTACGCGATGCCGGGCTTGTCGGGCACGCCCAGGACGGTGATCTTCGCCTCGTCACGGGCAAAGGCAATGCCGGAGATGACGGCTGCTTCCATTTCAGACTCTTCCTCAAAAGTGATCAGCGTGCCCGAGTGCATTTCTTGCTCGAGGGGCATCAGGGGGTCGGTCAGCGACGACAGCACGCGGGTCTTCACGCGGTACTTGCCGGCGAACTCCACCGAACGGATCTGCAGCACCTTGGAACCCAGGCTGGCCATTTCCAGCATTTCCTCGAAGGTGATCTGGTCCAGGCGGCGGGCGTCCTCGACCACGCGCGGATCGGTGGTGTAGACGCCGTCCACGTCGGTGTAGATCAGGCATTCGTCAGCCTCGATGGCGGCGGCGATGGCCACTGCCGAGGTATCCGAACCACCACGGCCGAGCGTGGTGATATTGCCGTACCCATCGATGCCCTGGAAACCCGTGATGACGACCACGCGCCCGGCGTCGAGATCGGCCAGGATGCGCTCGTCGTCGATCGATTCGATGCGGGCCTTGGTGTGGGACGAGTCGGTCTTCACCGGCACTTGCCAGCCGGTGTAGCTGATCGCGCCGACGCCCTCGCCTTGCAGCGCGATGGCCAGCAAGGCCGAACTGGCCTGCTCGCCGGTCGCGGCCAGCATATCCAGCTCACGCGGGCTCGGCTGCGCCGAAATTTCCTTGGCAAGACCAAGCAGGCGATTGGTTTCGCCGGACATGGCCGAAGGCACCACGACTACGCGGTGACCAGCACGATGCCATTTGGCAACGCGCTTGGCGACATTCTTGATGCGTTCCGGAGAACCCATCGAAGTGCCGCCGTATTTGTGAACGATGAGAGCCATCTATTTGTCGACGCCAGCGATTGTGCAAAACCTCTGAAAATACACGAAGAGGCGGCGTGAAGCAAGGCATCGCATGATGACACGCGCCCGGCGGAAGTGGCGCGCACGGCTCGCGCGCCTATTTTGCGCGCGGTATCGATGCGATCTGGCGTCCGCTTGCACCGCCTGTTCAGGGCGCGGTTACGCCCTCGTCCACTCCACCCATTCGATGCGCCAGCGTGGCGATGCGGGTGCAGCCGGCCAGCGCCGGTGCATGCCCAGCCCGGCCGCGAACACGAGTTGACCACCCGCCCACAGCAGGGGGAGCCGCGCGCGCCGCGCCATCGGCACGCCGGCCTCCTGATAGGCCTGCTTGAGTGCGCGCGCCGGGCCGCCCGGGCGCAGCACGATGCGTTCGCCGCCCTGCCGTGCCGCGAGCCGCAGGGGCTGCCGCAACGCGGCTTCGGGCAAGCCATAGGTGTCGTCGCGCGTAAAGCGCAGTTCGCCATGCCAGGCCGGCACCGCCAGGCTTGCCTCGCCCTGCCAGGCTAGCGCGAGATCGCCCGAAGCGATCGCTGGCCCGGCGTTCCGGGCCAGCACGCGCCCCTGGAAACGATGCAGCACCAGCGCCTCGTGATGGATGGCTGGCTCCCCGCCTTCGTGCTCGATCAATTGCGCGCGCATGGCGGACAAGCGCGCGGTGGAAGGGGCCTGCGTGCCGAGGTCGCGCAACCACAGGCGCAGCACAGTGTCGGCCTGCGCGGACGAAAGCGCGCGCAGGCCCGCGAGATCGAGTTCCGCGATGGTGCCGGCATCGCGCGGCGGGCGCACCAGCCCGGCCATCAGCTGCATGGCGAGCCCATCCAGCAATTCGCCGGCCTGCGCCAGGTGGGCGGCGGCCTGTGCCACGTTGGCGCGCAAGGCGGGAAACGCCGCGACCAGCGCGGGCATCTGCCCTCTCAGCGCGTTGCGGGCGAAACGGGGGTCGTCGTTGGAGGGATCGTCGATCCATGCGAGCGCATGGGCGGCACAGTAGGCATCGATGTCGTCACGCGCCACGTCAAGCCAGGGCCGCAGCAGCACAATCTGCTGCCGCGGCCCGAGCCGGCGCAGGCGCGGCATGCCGCCCAGCCCGGCCAGCCCGCTGCCGCGAAACAGGCGCAACAACACGGTCTCGACCTGGTCATCCAGGTGATGCGCGAACAGCAGCAGTTCCGCCCCGGCCTCATCGCACATGGCCTCCAGCGCTGCGTAGCGCGCGCGGCGCGCGGCCGCCTCGAGCCCTTCGCCGTGCTGCTGGCTCACCGTGACGCGGCGGCTGTAGAACGGCAGTTGCCAGTCGCGGCACAGCGACGCGCAGAAAACGTCCCACTCGTCGGCCTGCGCCTGCAGCCCGTGGTGCACATGCAGCCCCACCACGCGCAGCGGCAGCGACGACGACGCCACCGCCGCACGCAACGCGTGCAGCAGCGCTACCGAATCGCGTCCGCCGGAGAGCGCCACCGCCACCGTGCCTGCCCGTGCGCCATGGCCAGAAACAACAAAGGCCGCACCGGCCTGAAGTGCCTGTGCGACCTTGTCGGTCAAGCCGGCGGACGGGTCAGCCCGGTGCGCCGGTTTCCTTGAACTTGCCATAGGACAGCAGACGCTCGTTGCGACGCGCCTGCAACTCCTTCACGCTCATGCCCTGGAACTGGCGCAGCGAATCCGCCAGCGAACGCTTGAGCATGGCGGCCATGCCCTTGACGTCGCGGTGCGCGCCGCCCAGCGGCTCGCTGACGATCTTGTCGATCAGGCTAAGCGCCTTGAGGCGGTGCGCGGTCAGGCCGAGGGCTTCGGCAGCTTCGGGTGCCTTCTCGGCGGTCTTCCACAGGATGGAAGCGCAGCCTTCCGGCGAGATCACGGCGTAGGTGGCAAACTGCAGCATCTGCACCACGTCACCCACGGCAATCGCCAGCGCGCCGCCGGAGCCGCCTTCGCCGATGATGGTGGCGATCAGGGGCACCTTGAGGCCGGCCATCACGTAGAGATTGTGACCGATGGCTTCGGACTGGCCACGCTCTTCCGCGTCGATGCCGGGGAATGCACCCGGCGTGTCAACGAAGGTGAAGATCGGCAGGCCGAACTTGTCGGCCAGCTCCATCAGGCGCTTGGCCTTGCGGTAGCCCTCGGGCTTGGGCATGCCAAAGTTGCGCATCGCGCGCTCTTTGGTGTCGCGCCCCTTCTGGTGACCGATCACCATGCACGCCTGCCCGTTGAAGCGGGCCAGGCCGCCCACGATGGAGAGATCGTCGGCAAAGCTGCGGTCGCCGTGCAGTTCGTGGAAGTCGGTGAAGATCTCCCGCACATAGTCCAGCGTGTACGGACGTTGCGGATGCCGGGCGATCTGTGCCACCTGCCATGGGGTCAGGTTGGCGTAGATGTCCTTGGTAAGCTGCTGGCTCTTGCCGGCCAGCCGCGAAATCTCTTCGGAGATATCGACAGCCGAATCGTCCTGCACAAACCGCAGTTCTTCGATCTTTGCCTCGAGTTCGGCAATTGGCTGCTCAAAATCCAGGAAGGTGGTTTTCATGAGACTCGCGTACCTGTCTGTGAAGGGGCGCATTCTACCGGAATTCACCCACTAAACCGCAAGTCTGCGGATGCAGCCTCGCGCACTTCCATGCAAATTCTGCTGTCTTTCTGCTGCCTGTCAGGCTAATACGTCACCGGCAGAGGGTCAAGACTGCGCCACATGTACCAGGTGGCGACGGTTCGCCACGGCTCCCAATTGGCCGCCACCTCGCGCGCTTCGCTGCGGGTAACGGGTTCGCCGCTGAAATAGTTCGCCGAAATGGCGTTGATCAGGCCGACGTCGTCAAGCGGCAGTACATTGGGCCGCATCAGGTTGAACATCAGGAACATTTCGGCGGTCCAGCGGCCGATGCCGCGGATCTGCGTCAATTCGGCGATGACGGCTTCGTCGTCCATCTCCGTCCAGCTGTCGACATGCACGCGTCCCGCCTTGAAATGCTCGGCAAGGTCGACGATGTACTCAGCCTTGCGGCGCGACAGGCCGCAAGCGGCCAGGTTGTCGTGCCCGGCCTTTAGCATCTGTGCCGGCGTGAGCTTGGGACAGAGTGCCGCCAGACGCTCCCACACCGTTTGCGCGGCCTTCACCGAGATCTGCTGCCCAACGACGGAGCGGGCCAGCGTGATAAAGGGATCGCCGCGCGAGATCAGGTGCGCCGGACCGTAGGTGGGGATCATCTTGCGCAGGATGCGGTCGCGCTTCATCAGGTCGGCGCAGGCCTCGTCCCAGTAGGCGGGACGCACCGCGCCCACCACCGTCTCGACCGGCAGGGGGATTGCCGCGGCTTCCGGCAGCACGGGCGCCCTGGGCGTGCGTGCCGCGGTCTTCAGCACCGCCTTGCCGTCCGCCCGGACCACCGGCCCGGACGATTTGACCGGGGCCTTGCTGGCCACCTTGACACCGCTCTTCAGCGGCTTGGCGGCCTTCGCCACCGTGCTTGCCTTGGGCGACTTGAGCGGCACCGGCGGCTTCGCCGCAGGCCTGGCCTTGCTGGCCGCAGCAGTCTTGGACGGCGCCGCAGGCGTCGCCGTCTTGCGCACGGCAGCGTTCAAGCGCGCCTCCACTCGGTGGCACCGCCCGGCTTGTCTTCAAGGATCACGCCGCCGGCCAGCAGTTCGGCACGGATGCGGTCGGCTTCGGCGAAGTTGCGCTCCGCCTTGGCTTGCTTGCGCGCACCGATCAGGGTTTCGATCTGCTCCGGCTGCAGGCCATCGGCTGTCTTGCCGCCTTGCAGGAACGCGTGCGCGCCGCGCTCCAGCAAGCCCAGCGTGGCACCCAGGCCCTTGAGCTGGCGCGCCATCGCCCGCGAGCCGGTGCGATTGACTTCACCGGCGAGGTCGAACAGCACGGCCATGGCGATCGGCGTGTTGAAGTCGTCGCCCATCGCGTCGATAAAACGCCGCGCATGCGCCTCTTCCCAGTCCAGGGGCTGATCATCGGGCTGCACGTCCTTGAGTGCCGTGTAAAGGCGCGTCAGGGAATGACGAGCGTCCTCCAGGTGGTCATTGCTGTAGTGCAGCGGGCTGCGGTAATGCGCGCGCAAGATGAAGAAGCGCACCACCTCGGCGTCGTACTCCTTGAGTACGTCGCGGATGGTGAAGAAGTTGCCGAGCGATTTCGACATCTTCTCGTCATTGATTCGCACGAAGCCGTTGTGCATCCACAAGTTGACGAAGGTCTTGCCGCTGGCCCCTTCGGACTGCGCGATCTCGTTCTCGTGGTGCGGGAACTGCAGGTCGGCGCCGCCGCCGTGGATATCGAAATGCTCGCCCAGCAGCGCGCAGCTCATGGCCGAGCATTCGATGTGCCAGCCCGGACGGCCGGCGCCCCATTTCGAGTCCCACTTGCTTTCGGCGGGCTCGCTTTCCTTGGCGGGCTTCCACAGCACAAAGTCGAGCGGATCGTGCTTGGCTTCGTTGGTGGCCACGCGCTCGCCGGCGCGCAGGTCTTCCAGCGATTTGCCCGACAAGCGCCCGTAATTGGGGAATTTGCGCACCGCATAGTTCACATCGCCATCGCTGGCCTGATAAGCCAGGCCGCGGGCCTCCAGCTTGCCGATGATATCGAGCATCTGCGGCACGTAGTCGGTCGCGCGCGGCTCATGGTCCGGGCGCTGGATGCCCAGCGCGTCGGCATCCTCGTGCATGTAGCGGATGAAGCGGTCGGTCAGCGCGCCGATGGTCTCGCCATTCTCCGCGGCGCGGCGAATGATCTTGTCATCGATGTCGGTGATGTTCTGCACGTAGGTCACCTGGTAGCCGGCCGTGCGCAGCCAGCGCTGCACCATGTCGAATACCACCATCACGCGCGCATGGCCAACGTGACAATAGTCGTACACCGTCATGCCGCAGACATACATGCGTACACGGCCGGGTTCGATTGGCACGAAAGGCTGTTTTTCACGCGCGAGCGTGTTGTAGATATTCAGAGGATGCATGAAACGAGGTGAAAGGATGAGGAATCCTGCCGGCGGCATGACCGGGCACAAACTGGCACTGGCTGGAACTGAACCGGCCGCCCGCATTCTGCTGCCCTGCCCCCGGGGCTGCCAGGGGCCGCCCCCGCGTTGCCCCGAAGTTGCCCATAACCGACTGCGGGCAATCCTCGCGCAACGATGCGGGACGAGAGGGACAACGGCACAGCGGGACAACACTGCAACGATACGGCGGGACAGCACTTGCAAGACACCAGATGCGCCATTGTCGCGCCTTCGCGAGACCGGCAACTTGCGCCTGCGCAAAACCAGGCGCGACCCATATCTTACCGGAAGCGACCGACCAGGGTGGCCCCGCGCCCGCCTTGCGGCGCACCACGGCAAGCCCGCGTGGCAAAGGGAACGCCCCGATACCCGGGCCGGCATGGCCGGGCTTTTGCTAGAATGCCGCGGAGTATAACGGACCGCCATACATGAGCCTGTTCCTGCCCACCATAGCAACCGCTTCATCCCCGCCCCTGCGCCGGCGCATTGCGGCCGCCTCGTTAACCCTGGCGGCCAGCCTGGCAGGCATGCTTGTCATGGCGGGCCCCGTGCGCGCGCAGGCCGGGCCCGTATCGCTTGCCGTGCCGGCCGTCCCGCCCGGCGGCGTGCGCTCTGCCGATCCGGGCATGGCCGAGGCGGAGAAGGCGGCGGCGCAGAAGAAATATGGCGAGGCCATCGATCGCTTCGACCGCGTGCTGGCCACCAACCCGCGCAATGCGCAGGCGCGCTTCGAGCGTGCCTGGGCCCTGGCCCAGGCCGGACGCGAGGACGAGGCCATCGCGGCGTTGTCTTCCATGGCACAGGATTTCCCGGAACTGCCCGAGCCGCACAACAACCTGGCCCTGCTGTACGCCAAGCGCGGGGATCTCAAGCGCGCCGAGGCGGAACTGCTGCTCGCTCTCGATGCCAAACCCGATTTCGCGGTGGGCTACACCAATCTGGGCGATGTCTACCGCCGCCTGGCCGAGAATGCCTACCGGGAAGCACTCCGCCGCAATCCCAAGGACGCGGCTGCGGCCTCGGGCCTCAAGCTATCGCAACCCGCGGCGGCCATCCAGCCTCCCGCGGGCACCACGCGCAAGGCAAGCGCCGCGGCCAGCGAGCCGGCGGCCGCACCCGCCCGGTAATGCCTTGCCCGGCAGGCGGGGCCGCAGCCAGGCCCCGGTCTTATCGTTTTCCAGATCCACGGAGTCAAGCATGATCTTTTCGCGTCGCCTCGTCCTTGCCGGCATGGTCGCCGGTGCCCTGGCGCTCTCGCCCCTGGCCTCGCAGGCACAGCAGCAGAAAGCCGAGCGGGTGCAATTCGTCACCAGCGCCGGCAAGTTCACGCTGGAGGTCTATCCGGACGCCGCGCCCAAGACGGTCGCGAACTTCATGGAATACGTCAAGAGCGGCTTCTATAGCGGCACCATCTTCCATCGCGTCATCAACGGTTTCATGGTGCAAGGCGGTGGCTTCGACCGCGACATGAAGCAGAAGCCCACGCGCGCGCCGATTCCGCTGGAGGCCCAGAACGGGTTGAAGAACAAGGCTGGCACGGTCGCCATGGCACGCACCAGCGATCCCAACTCGGCCACCGCCCAGTTCTTCATCAATGTGGTGGATAATTCCAGTCTCGACTATCCGCAGCCGGACGGTAACGGCTACGCTGTGTTCGGCAAGGTGGTGGAAGGCATGGATACCGTCGAAAAGATGAAGAACACGCCCACCACCTCGTATGGCCCGATGCGTAATGTCCCGGCCACGCCGATCGTGATCGAGTCGGCCTCTGTCGTCAAATAACACCGTACCACCGTACAAAGGAAAGCAAATGTCCAAGGTAGAACTCCACACCAGCCAAGGTGTCATCACCATCGAACTCGACGCCGAAAAGGCGCCCAAGTCGGTTGAAAACTTCCTGTCCTATGTGCGCAAGGGCCACTACGACAACACCATCTTCCACCGTGTGATCAAGAACTTCATGATCCAGGGCGGCGGTTTCGAACCCGGCATGAAGCAAAAGGCCACCGATGCCCCGATCGAGAACGAAGCCGGCAACGGCCTCAAGAACGATCGCTACACGGTTGCCATGGCGCGTACCAACGCACCGCATTCGGCCACCGCGCAGTTCTTCATCAACGCGGTCGACAATGACTTCCTCAACTTCACCTCGCCGACCCCCCAGGGCTTCGGCTACGCCGTGTTCGGCAAGGTGATCGACGGTACCGACGTGGTCGAGACGATCAAGGGCGTGCGCACCGGCAGCGCCGGCTTCCACCAGGACGTGCCGCTCGAAGACGTGATCATCGAAAAGGCCGTGGTGGTTGAATAAGTCACTGCCCCCCGCCAGGACACGCTCTACCGCGCGCCTTGGCGGGGTCGCGGCACGAAGTCAGGCCAGACTCTCTCTCCAAGCGCATGACTGTGACCCAATCCACGCCGGCTGCCGGCGCCCTTGCGGTGCCAGCGCCGGCGTGGTTCATTTCCGACCTGCATCTCACGGCGGAGATGCCGCGCACGCTGGCGTCCTTCGAGCGCGTGCTCGAACGCGCGGCGCAAGGCTCGCGCGCGCTGTTTATCCTGGGTGATTTCTTCGAATTCTGGGTAGGCGACGAGGAAGCCGACAGCCCCTTTGCGGCGCAAGTGGCCGCCATGCTTCGCCAGCTCGCCAGCCGAGGCGTCCAGGTGTACCTGATGCATGGCAACCGCGACTTCCTGCTGGGACAGCGCTTTGCGCGCGCCGCCGGCGCCGCCTTGCTGCCCGATCCGACCGTGATCGAATGCGCCGACCAGCGCGTGGTGCTCAGCCACGGCGACATGCTGTGCACCGACGATGAACGCTACATGAAATTCCGCCGCTGGACCCGCAAACGGTGGGTCCAGCGCGCATTCCTGTCGCTGCCGCTGACGCTGCGCCTGCGCGTGGCGCGGCGGCTGCGCGCCGATAGCGAGGCGGGCCGCGCCGACCAGGCGCGCCGCGATGCCCCGCCCGACTACGGCGACACCACGCCGCAAGCCGTGGCGGCGCTGTTGCGCGACAGCCATGCACCGGTTCTGGTGCATGGCCACACGCACCGCCCCGCCCGCCATGAAAGTCCGGAGGGCGTGCGCTGGGTGTTGACCGACTGGGACCTCGACGGCAAGCGGCCACGCGCCGCCGTGCTGCAACTCGACGCGGACGGCTTCCACGTACTGCCGCAAGTGGACTGACGCCGGGGCCGGCGTCCCCCAGGCGGCCCCGGCCTCCCTACTTCATCAGCTTGCGCAACTCACTCGCGTCGAAGCGGTCGTTCGGCGTGTTCTCAAGGTGCTCGCCGAGCCGGTCCAGCGCAGCCATCACCGTCTCGAGGCGCTCGTGCTGCTGGGCCGCATTGTCGATCAGGCTCTTGAGCGCCAGCGACACCGGATCGTCCGCGTTCGGCGTGATGCCGTAAGCGGAGAACTCCTGCTTGGCACCCTGCTGCCCGGTGGGTGCATCCGGCAGGATGATGCGCGCCGGGATACCAACCGCGGTGGCGCCCGGCGGCACCGGCTTGAGCACCACGGCATTGGAGCCGATGCGCGCGCCGTCGCCGATGGTGTAACCGCCAAGCACCTTGGCGCCGGCACTCACCACCACATTGGCGCCCAGCGTGGGATGGCGCTTCACGCCCTTGTAGAGCGATGTGCCGCCCAGGGTCACGCCCTGGTAAATGGTGCAGTCGTCGCCGATCTCGGCGGTCTCGCCTACCACCACGCCCATGCCGTGATCGATGAACACGCGGCGCCCTACCTTGGCGCCGGGGTGTATCTCGATCCCGGTGAAAAAACGGGCCCAGTGGGAAATCCACCGGCCGAGCCAGTGAAACCCCGCGTTCCAGCAAGCATGGGCGAAGCGGTGAAACATCACGGCATGAAAGCCGGGGTAGCAGGTCAGCACCTCCAGACGGCTGCGCGCGGCGGGATCGCGCCGCATGATGGCGTCGATATCTTCCTTCAGACGAGAGAACATCTTGGTCGTGTCGTGTTGCCACGCCGTGCGCCGCGCGTCCTGGGTCAGCAGGACTGACGCGCGTCGCCGGCATGGTCATTGGCCGGTGGGAACGGGATCAGGGAGTGTAAGAGATTTGCTACCCTGCTGCCGCCATGGACATGGATTGCGATGACGCGGTCCGCCTTTGCCGTACCGCGGTATCGGCCGCGGTGCGTGGAGGTGGACGGCGGCCGCCATCAACATCGCTCGGGCACGTGGACCAGGCCAGTCATCAGGCGGCGAGCGCTGTGGCTCATCACGGCGCGCTCCATCACCCAGGCCCCATCGCGCCTTGCCGTGACGGCGCCCACGGCAAGGACGCCCGACGCATGGCCGATGCGGGTCTGGCTGCCGCTGCGCACGGCGGCCCGATGCACCACCGAGTCCGGCAGGTTGGCAGCCGCCGCCAGCGCGATCGCGTCGGCCCCGGTAAAGGCAGGGTCGGCGCTGCGGCGCAACACATCGATATGGGCCGCGGCCAGCGAAGCCCCGGTGCTGGCGCGATAGCCTGCGGGCGGTGCCACCCATGCGATCCTGGGCGTGGTGGGACGCTCGCGCGTGGCGGTTTGCGCATCCGGCGCCAGTCCCATGGCCACCGCGCCCTTCGCGCGGATAGCCTCGAGCCCGGTCAGCAGCCCGGTGTCCGAGTCGATCCGTTCGGGCCGTTCTGTGCCATCCAGTCCCAGGTCGGCAGCGCGCACGAACACGGTGGGAGTGCCGGCCGTCACCAGCGTCGCCTCGATGCGGCCCATGCCTGGCACATCGAGCGTGTCCACCACGTTGCCGGTGGGACACAACGGCAACTGCGCGGTGGCCGGCTCAAGGTAATCGAGCACGATTTCGGCTGCGGGAAACGGCACCCCGTCTTCGCGGAAATCACCGTCCTCGAACGGATGGCCATTGCGGCAAGGCACGTGGGCGTGGAACACCTGGCCAATGCCCTGCTGCCAGATGCGGACCGTGGTGATGCTGTCGCGCGCCGGGACAAAGCCCCGCCAGATCGCGAACGGGCCCACCGCCGCCGACAGGTCTCCGCCATGGCCGGACCAGTCGATCCGCCGCTCGCCGATGGCCACCGCGCCGAACAGGCAATCGACGTCGCAGTCCGGGCGCTGCGAGGGACGCAGCAGCGCAACCTTGCTGGTGCTGCAAGTGGCGCCGCCCATGCCGTCGGCATGCGTGCCATACGGGTCGGGCGAGCCGATCACGCGCAGCAGCACGGCATCGCGCTCGGCCGGGTCGGTCGGCAGGTCGTCTGCCAGCAAGAACACGCCTTTGCTGGTGCCGCCGCGCATGTAGTAGGCCGGAATCTCCGCCACTTGCTTACTTCTCCTGTTTCACTGGCGCCCGTGCGCCGGCGCCTTGCGTGGCCATCAGCATGTGCTTGGCAATGCCCCGCAGGATATTGACTTCCTCTCGCTCCAGCCCGGTGCGCGCGAGCAGCCGGCGCAAGCGCGGCATCAGCTTCTTGGGGCTGGCCGGATCGAGAAAACCAATCGCTTCCAGGCCGGCCTGCAGATGGCCGAACATGGCCTCGATCTGCTCGGCCGTGGCCGGTTCGCCAGCATAGCCGATCTCGGCGAGCGGCGTAGCCCTCACCTCCAGCAGCGCCAGCCGCATCTCGTAGGCCACCAGTTGCACGGCCTGGGCCAGATTGAGCGAGGTATAGGCCGGATTGGCGGGAATATGGGTCACCGCCGAGCAGCGATCCACCACTTCGTTGGGCAGGCCGAAGCGCTCATTGCCGAACACGAAGGCAATGTGGGCGCCGGCGGCGGCCGGGGCGGCGGCATGCTGGGCGGCGATACGGGCACCGGCCTGCGCCACCGCGTCGCGCGGGAGCAGCCGCGGCGGCCCGAACTCGCGCTGGCGGGCGGTGAGCGCCACCGCGTAAGCGGTGCCGGCCAGCGCGACCTCGATGCTCTCTACGATCACCGCGCCGGCCAGCACATCGTCGGCGCCACTGGCCATGGCAATGGCATCCGGGTGCTCGCGCACCGCCGGCTCGCGTGGCGAAACCAGCACCAGGCTGCCCGGCGCGGCGCCAAAGCCCATGGTCTTCATGGCCCGCGCAACCGCACCGACATTGCCCGGATGACTGGTTTCCACCAGCACGAAGCGCACCGCGGCAAACGCGGCGGGGACGCCGCCGGCCGCATCCGGGCCGGTGCCGGGAGAAGCACCCGGGGGCGGAATAGGGGCCGGGCCGGTCTGGGGATCGGCGGCTGCGGCGGGGGCGCCGTTGGCGGCCGCGCTCGTCTGGTTCTGCGGGTTCATATACAATTCAGGCTTCATCTTCGGTGCGCCGCCCGTTTTTATGCGATGGCGACGCGCCCGTTCTTCTACAATCCGTTGTGTTGTCAGCCGCCCCGGGGGGCGGCGCGCCGGCCTTTTGCGCCAGGCGCGCACCCTTGGCCGGCCTGGAGAGATTCATGCATCCGATGCTAAATATCGCCGTCAAGGCGGCCCGCAAGGCAGGTTCCGTCATCAACCGCGCGTCGATGGACGTCGACCGGGTTCAGGTCTCCCGCAAGCAGCACAACGATTTCGTCACCGAAGTCGACCGCGCCGCCGAGGCCGCGATCATCGAGATCATCCGCACGGCCTACCCGGATCACGCCATTCTAGCGGAAGAGTCCGGCCCGTCCTGGGGCGAGGGCGAACCCACCAGCGAATACGTCTGGATGATCGACCCGCTCGACGGCACCACCAACTTTATCCACGGCTTCCCCCAGTACGCGGTTTCCATCGCCCAGCTGCACAAGGGCGTGCCGGCGCAAGCGGTGATCTACGACCCTTCGCGTGACGAACTCTTCACCGCCAGCAAAGGCGCGGGCGCGTTCCTGAACAACCGCCGCATCCGCGTATCGCGCCGCGACAAGCTGGCCGACTGCCTGATCGGCACCGGCTTTCCCTACCGCGACATGGAAGGCCTGGACCAGTACATGGAACTGTTCGCGCTGATGACGCAGAGCTGCGCCGGCTTGCGCCGCCCGGGCTCGGCCGCGCTCGATCTCGCCTACGTGGCCTGCGGCCGCACCGATGGCTTCTTCGAACAAGGCCTGCATCCCTGGGACATGGCCGCCGGCATGCTGCTGGTGACCGAAGCGGGCGGCCTGGTGGGCAACTATTCGGGCGAAGCGCGCCAGCTCGAACAAGGCGAAGTCCTGGCCGGCAACCCCAAGGCCTTCGCACAGATGGTGCGCCTGCTGTCCCCGTTCTCCGTGGACAACGCCAAGCCGGCCCGGTAAAAGCACAACGCAACAAAGCGCCCCACATCCATGGGCTGCCCGCCGGCGGGCCCCTTCACGCGATGCGAAGCGAGCGGTGAGGGTGTGCTTGGCCGCGCGGGGCGCCTTCTTCGCTTCCCTTCCTGGCAAGACAAGAAGGCAGGTCGCCCCTCCCCCCCCCCCCGCAGAGGATGAAACTGCCTTCGACGTCAGGCAGTTGCAGTGAGATCTCCCCAACGCGCCACATACTCCGGCAGACTCCCCTGCACGCCGTCCGGCACCGGCTGCAACCCCTGCAAAGCCATCGGCAACACGCCGGCCCACACTGGCAGCGCAAGATCTGACTCGTCATCCTTGGGACCTCCGCTGCGAATCTTGGCTGCCGCCTCGTCCAGACCGATCCGCAACACCGTGGTCGCCGCCAGCTCATTGACGTCACCCGGCCTGGCCTGCGCCGAGCGGCCCGGCGCGATGCGCTCCAGGAAGGCGTCCATGGCCGCTGCCTTGGCGGCGCCGTCAACCACTTCGAAGCTGCCGTAGATCACCGCCGAGCGATAGTTCATCGAGTGATGAAATGCCGAGCGCGCCATCACCAGCCCATCCAGATGGGTCACGCACACGCAGACCTGGCTGCCCGTGGCCGCCAGCTTCAGCATGCGGCTGCCATTCGAGCCATGGATGTAGAGGTGCTCCGCTTCGCGCCAGCACGCGGTGGGAATGCAATGGGTGCCCCGATCGTCCGCGAAAGCCACGTGACAAAGATAGGCGTCATCGAGGATCGCATGAAGGATGGCGCGATCGTAGCGGCCGCGATCGGCAACGCGCCGCACGCGGGTACGTTCGCTCGGCGGCATCGGTTTCTGGTTCATGGTGGCTCCCTGGGCTATGGTGGGTTTTGCCTGGCGGCGACATGCCACGTCCGGCGTTGCAGCCAAGATAGGGTTTTCGTGGCACCATGGGTAGACCCATGAGCAGTCCCATTTTTAGAACCACGGCTTTTTGCAACGACACCATGGACTACGGCTTGCTGGTCTCTACCTTCACGCGCCAGCTCGACGGGCGCAAGCTCACCCAGCAACGGCTGCTGTACGAATGCCTGCGCGGCGCCATCCTCGACGGCAGGATTGCGCAGGGCAGCCAGCTGATCGCCACGCGCACGCTGGCGGCGGAACTCGGGATGGCGCGCAACTCTGTGATCTACGCCTACGAGAGCCTCGCCGCGGAGGGCTTCGTGGTATCGACACGGCATGGCACTACGGTCGCGCGCGTAGGTCTGGTAAGAGCCGGCCATGGCGCGGGGGCGGTCAAGCGCGTCGCCGAACTATCGCGCCGCGTGCGAGGCCTGCGGCGCGATGGCGATCGCATGCACGACCTGCTGCCGTTCGTGCCCGGCGTGCCGGACCTCGAAGCGTTTCCGCTGGCGGCGTGGCGGCGCTGCGTCGAGCGCGCGTGGCGCCAGCTCGCGCCCCACCACCTTGGCTATGGCAGGATCGAAGGGCAGCCCGCACTGCGCCATGCCATCGCCGAATACCTGAAGGTATCACGCGGGGTGCGCTGCGAGATGGACCAGGTCTTCATCACCGACGGCACCCAGACCAGCCTTGACCTGTGCGCGCGCATGCTGGCCGACCCCGGCGACACCGCCTGGATCGAGAACCCCGGCTACGGCGGCGCGCGGGCCGCCTTCCAGTCCGCCGGCCTCCGGCTGGAACCCGTGGCCGTCGACGCGGACGGGCTGGCGCCCCGGCCCGAACAGTGGCACGACGCGCCGCCGCGGCTGATCTACATCACGCCGTCGCACCAGTACCCGCTGGGCTCCATCCTCAGCCTGGAACGCCGCCTCAGGCTGATCGAAGACGCCCGCGCCGCCGGCGCCTGGATCGTGGAGGACGACTACGACAGCGAGTTCCGCCGCGGCGGCGTGCCGCTCTCGGCGGTGCAGGGGCTCAGCGAAGACGCGCCCGTTATCTACCTGGGCACGTTCAGCAAGACAATGTTCCCGGCCCTGCGCCTGGGCTTCATGGTGGTGCCGCGCTACCTGGCCGCATCCATCGCCGGCACGCTGGGGGAAATCGCCCGGCGCGGCCATGTGGCCGAGCAGATTGCACTGGCTGATTTCATCGACAGTGGCCAGTTCGCCCGTCACCTGCGCCGCATGCGCCAGCGCTACGGGCAACGCCGCGATGCCCTGGAAGCGGCACTGGATCGGCACCTGCGCGGCAGCGTGACGGTCTCGGCCAGCGCCGGCGGCATGCACCTGTCGGCACGCCTGGAACTGCCTCTTGCCGACACCGTGGTCAGCCGCGCGGCGCGCGAGCAAGGACTGATCGTGCGGCCGCTTAGCACCTACCGCTTGCCCGGCACGCCGCTGGCGCAGTACAACGGCTTCGTGTTCGGCTACGCCGGCGTGCCTCCCGGCGCCATCGACGGGCTGATCGCGCGGCTGGCGCAGGTAATCGACGCACTGCGGCCGCAGCAGGGATCGTAAAAGCGCGGCGTCGAAGACCACTCTTGGGAGTCGGCCTGCTTGCCGCCTGCATCACTCCCACGGGACTTCCAAGTTCGGCGTGCTGGCAGGCGAGTATGCAAGCACCGACGCCGCGCTCCGTGCGCTGCGCCGCAATAGCGACCCGGGTGGCGAACATGGCGGCATGGTCGAAATGGTGGAGGCGCCTGGCTGACAAGCCGCTCGATCCACTCGCACCGGGAACCCGCCATGCCATTGCCGTGGTGCCGCTGCTGGCATGGATTGGGCTCTGGGCGCCGACGAGCTTTCGTCCTCGTGCCACGGGCCCGAGGAGGCCTTCCTGGCTTGCTGGCCGAGCCGCGAGTGCCGAACGGCAAGTGGACAAGGTTCTACATGGTGACTTGGCTGGCCTTCACGGCGGGCGAGATCATCCCGCTACCCGGCGAACTGCAGGCGCGGCTACACCAACAAGGAAAGCAAATGGTGCTGCTGCCGATGAATGTGGCGTGACGGCGCGCTCTACCTGACCAGCGTCACCGGCACGCGCGACATGCGCAACAGCTTGTTGGTCAGCCTCCCCGCCAGCAGCGCGCCCACCGCCGTGCGCCCGGCGGTGCCCATCACGATGGCATCGCAGTCGTTCGCCGCCGCAACCTGCGCGATGGTCTGCGCCACATCGCCCACCTTGATCTGCGCGACATACCTGGCCCCGGCATCGTCCAGAATGCTCCGTGCATCGCGTAGCGCCGCCTCACCACTTGCTTCTTCGAGCTTACGCAAGGCGGCCAGCGAGTGAAAGGCCGACGCCCGGCCGGATTCCAGCGGCGGCTGGACATTGAGCAGGACCACCTCGGACACGCAGCGGTCCCGGAACATGAAGGCAGCATGGCGCACCGCATCCAGCGCGTGCGCAGAGCCGTTGACGGGCACCAGAACTCTCAGCATGTCGAACACCTTCCCTTGTCTCAATTGTTTCGCCTGTCGTCCAGGCCTGCTATCTGGAATCCATATAAGGCCGGACGGCGCAAATATTCTGTAAAGAGACTGGCGATGGTGTATTTTTTTTGTAAAGACCCTTGGACTGCCTCCGACTGCCCGGCGATGCCTCCCCGCCCCCATCCCGGTCCCTTCTCGCCTCTTCCTGCCCCTTCCGCGCCCGGCTCGCAGTAAAATGCCCGTTTTATCCGCGCCTGCCCCATCCACGGCGCCTGCCGCGCACGCCGCGCCAGGGCCGCAGGCCGCCGGAGTACCCGAAAACAGGCGGTTTCGCCAAAGCCGCCCGAGAGGATTGCATGTCCGTAGAACCCCGACAGTCCGCCAAGACCGAGCCGAAGGCCGGTGCCGCGGAAAAGCACACGCCCATGATGGCGCAGTACCTTGGCCTGAAAGCCGACCATCCGGACACCTTGCTGTTCTACCGGATGGGCGACTTCTACGAGCTCTTCCACGACGATGCCGAGAAGGCCTCGCGCCTGCTCGATATCACGCTGACATCACGCGGCTCATCCAACGGCGTGCCGATCCGCATGGCGGGCATCCCCTTCCATTCGGTGGACCAGTACCTCGCGCGGCTGGTCAAGCTGGGCGAATCGGTGGCGATCTGCGAACAGATCGGCGACCCGGCCACCAGCAAGGGGCCGGTGGAGCGCAAGGTGGTGCGCATCGTCACGCCGGGCACGCTGACCGACGCGGCGCTCCTGCCGGACAAGGCCGATACCTACCTGATGGCGGTGCATCAGCAAACCACGCGCCGCGGCGTCAGCAAGACCGGCCTGGCCTGGCTCAACCTCGCCAGCGGCGAGCTGCGCCTGATGGAGTGCGAGGTGTCGCAACTGGGCCGCGAGCTGGAGCGGATTCGCCCGGCCGAACTGCTGTTTGCCGACGGCATGGAATTGCCGGCCCTGGCCTGCGCGCGGACCCGGCTGCCCGAATGGCATTTCGACCAGGAAGCCGGCACCCGCCGCCTGCGCGAGCAACTCGCCGTGGCCAGCCTCGATCCGTTCGGCTGCGCCGGGCTGGGCGCCGCGCTCGGCGCGGCTGGCGCGCTGCTCAACTATGCCGCATCCACCCAGGGGCAATCGCTGCGCCACGTGAAGGGCGTGACGGTGGAGCGCGAGTCGGAGTTCGTCGGCCTGGACACCGCCACCCGGCGTAACCTGGAGTTGACCGAAACGCTGCGCGGCGGCGAGTCGCCGACGCTGTTCTCGCTGCTGGACACCTGCGCCACCGCCATGGGCAGCCGCCTGCTGCGCCACTGGCTGCACCATCCGCTGCGCGACAGCACGATTCCGCAAGCACGCCAGCAGGCTATCGGCGCCATGCTCGGCCAGGGCACCGATGCGCTGCGCGCGGCGCTGCGCCGGCTGTCCGACGTGGAACGGATCACCGCACGCCTTGCCCTGATGAATGCGCGTCCGCGCGATTTGTCCTCGCTGCGCGATACGCTGACCGCGCTGCCCGACGTACAGGCCTGCCTGCGCGCTGACGATGCCGCGCCGTTGCTGAACCAGACGGTGAGCGAACTGGCTGTGCCCTGGGAATGCCATGCGCTGCTGGTCAGCGCGGTGGCGCCGGAACCGGCCACCGTCATCCGCGATGGCGGCGTGATCGCCCGCGGCTACGATGCGACGCTGGACGAGCTGCGCGATATCTCCGAGAACTGCGGCCAGTTCCTGGTGGAACTGGAAGCGCGCGAGCGCACCCGCACCGGCATCGCCAACCTGCGCGTGGAGTACAACCGCGTGCATGGCTTCTACATCGAAGTGACCAACGGCCAGGCCGACAAGGTCCCCGACGACTATCGCCGCCGCCAGACGCTGAAGAACGCCGAGCGCTACATCACGCCCGAGCTCAAGGCCTTCGAAGACAAGGCGCTGTCGGCGCAGGACCGCGCGCTGGCACGGGAGAAGCTGCTCTACGATGCGCTGCTGCAACAGTTGCTGCCTCATATCGGCGAGTTGCAACGCGTGGCGGGCGCGCTGGCCCGGCTCGACGTGCTGGCCGCCCTGGCGGAGCGCGCGCAGACGCTGGACTGGACCCAGCCCGAGCGCGTCGAGGAAAACGTGATCGACATCGTGCAAGGCCGGCATCCGGTGGTGGAGGGCCAGCTCGCCGCGGAATCCGTGCCGTTCATCGCCAACGACTGCCAGTTGACCGAAGCGCGCAAACTACTGCTGATCACCGGCCCGAACATGGGCGGCAAGTCGACCTTCATGCGCCAGACCGCGCTGATCGTGCTGCTGGCCTGCGTGGGCGCCTACGTGCCGGCACGGCGCGCGGTGATCGGTCCGATCGACCGCATCTTCACGCGCATCGGCGCCGCCGACGACCTGGCGGGCGGGCGCTCCACCTTCATGGTGGAAATGACCGAAGCCGCCGGCATCCTGCACAACGCCACACCGGCCAGCCTGGTGCTGATGGACGAGATCGGGCGCGGCACTTCGACCTTCGACGGCCTCGCGCTGGCGTGGGCGATCGCGCGCCACCTGCTGGCGCACAACCGCAGCCATACGCTGTTCGCCACGCATTACTTCGAGCTGACGCAACTGCCGCAGGAATTCACGCAGGCGGCCAACGTCCATTTGTCGGCGGTCGAGCATGGCGATGGCATCGTGTTCCTGCACGCCGTGCAGGATGGCCCTGCCAGCCAGAGCTACGGCCTGCAGGTCGCACAGCTGGCAGGTGTGCCGCAGCCGGTGATCCGCGCGGCGCGCAAGCATCTGGCGTGGCTGGAGCAGCAATCGGCGGATGCCACGCCCACGCCCCAGCTCGACCTGTTTGCCGCACCACCGTCGCCGCTGGACGACGATGACGACGACTACACGGAGCGGGACAGCGGGCCGCCGGCCAGCGCCATCTCGCCGCAGCAGGCTGCGCTGCTCGACGCGGTCGCCGAGCTGGACCCGGACAGCCTGACCCCGCGTGACGCGCTCGACGCGCTCTATCGCTTGCAGGCGCTCGCCAGGGGCGCAGTAGCCACCGCATGATGCCAATCCGGCTCGTGCGCGAGCGCATGCAACGATCGGGGACATCCGGGCCAACCGCTGCGTATGCGCGGCCGCCTGGCGGCCCGGCGCGGATTGCCACGCTGGGCATATTGATGGCGCTGCAGGCACTGCCTGGCCAGGCGCTGGCTGACCGCGCCCGCGGCCCGGCTGCCGAGATGGTGCGCGTCGCCTTGATTGCCGATCAGCCGCAGTGGCCGGCTGCCGAGACGGGCACCACCCGCCTGCTTGATTTCGTGGCCGCGCGCCGTCTCGATTTCGTCGTCCATCTGGGCGGGATCAAGGGCGACACCGAATCCTGCGGCGATGCCTTGCTCACCGTTCGCCAGCGCTTGCTCGACCAGTCGCCCCTGCCGCTCGTCTACCTGCCCGGCGAAACCGACTGGGCGGAATGCCAACGCGCCGCGAACGGCCGCTTCGATGCCGTGGAGCGGCTGAACCGGCTGCGTGAGCTGTTCTACCCGGCGGATACCACGCTTGGCCAGCGCGTCCTGCCGCTGACGCGGCAATCCGACCAGGCCACCTTCCGCAGCTATCGGGAAAACGTGCGCTGGAGCGCCGGCAATGTGATGCTGGTGGGCCTGAACCTGCCTGGCGACAATAATCACTACCGCTCGGAAGGCGGTCGCAACGGCGAGTTCGAGGATCGCCGCGAGGCCAACCGCCAGTGGCTGGCGCGCGCTTTTTCGCTGGCGCAGCAGCGCAACCTGCCCGGCATCGTGGTGCTGGCGCATGCCGACCCGCAGTTCGGCAACGGCTGGGAACAGCGCGGCAACCCTTCCTTGTTCGATGGCTTCCTGCGCCGCCGCGCGCGCGACGGCTTCCTGGAGTTCAAGCGGCAGTTGCGGGAGCTGGCCGGCCGCTATCGGGGCCAGGTCCTGCTGGTGCACACCGGCGCCGGCGGCTTCGGCATCGACAGGCCGCTCAAGGATGCCGGCGGCAAGACACTGCGTAACGTCTCTCGCGTGGTCCTGCCCAGCGGCGCTCCCGGCCAGTACGCCGAACTGGCGATCACCCCTGGTTCGCCGTCTCTGTTCGAAGTCACGCTCAAGGATGGCCCCGAAGCGGAGTAAAGACGCATCGGGCGCATCGGGTAAATCCAATGCCGCGAGCCCAACAAAAAAGCCGGCAAGGCCGGCTTATTCGTGGGTACTGCCGCGAGGTCTCGCGCGCGCCTCGCACTCAGTGCAGGGTGCGGCTGCTATCGCCTTCGTCGTCCTCATCCTCGTCCACGACTTCGATGCCCGAGGCACCATGCGCGTGGCCGTGCTGCACTTCGTCGGCCGTAGCTTCGCGCACTTCGGCCACCTGCAGCCAGAAACGCAGTGCCATGCCCGCCAGCGGATGGTTGCCGTCCAGCACCACCTTGTCTTCCGCGACGTCGGTCACCGTGTAGATGATCGAGTCCTCGTCATCGCCGTCTTCCGGCACGCCTTCGAACTGCATGCCGATTTCCAGCGGCTCGGGGAAACGGTCGCGCGGCTCGACCTTCACCATGTCGGCGTCGTAGTCGCCGAAGGCTTCCTCGGGCTCGAGCTGCAACTGGGTTTCGAAGCCGGATTCATGGCCTTCCAGCGCTTCCTCGATCTTGGGGAACGTGCCATCATATCCGCCGTGCAAGTAAACCATCGGCTCATCCGACTCCTCGATCAGATTGCCCTGCGCATCCGACAGCTTGTACACCACGGATACCACCGTGTTCTTAGCGATTTTCAATTCTTGACTCCATGAACGATTCCGCATTATACGCGCAGGCCTTGCCCCCCGGCCCCGTCGATCCCGACGCGCCACTCGCCTTGCTGGGAGGCATGACGCCGGCCGCTTTCATGCGCGATATCTGGCAACGCAAACCCCTGCTGATCCGACAAGCGGTACCGGGAATCGAGCCGCCGGTATCGCGCGAGTCGCTTTTCGAACTAGCCGACCGCGACGACGTCGAGTCGCGCCTGATATCGCACTTCCGGAACCGCTGGAAGCTTGAGCAAGGCCCCTTCGCCGCCGATAACCTGCCCTCGCGCAAAGCCCGCCAATGGACCTTGCTCGTGCAGGGCGTTAACCTCCACGATAGTGCAGCCGCGGCTTTGTTGGGACAATTCCGTTTCGCCCCCGATGCGCGCCTGGACGATCTGATGATCAGCTACGCCACCGATGGCGGCGGCGTGGGCCCGCACTTCGACTCCTACGACGTATTCCTGCTGCAAGTATCGGGCCGGCGCCGCTGGCGCATCTCGTCCCAGGCCAAGCTCGACCTCGTCCCGGACCTGCCCCTGAAGATCCTGTCGGACTTCACCCCGGAAGAGGAATGGGTGCTGGAGCCGGGCGATATGCTTTACCTGCCACCCCAGTATGCCCACGACGGCGTCGCCGAGGGCGAGTGCATGACCTACTCGATCGGCTTCCGGGCCCCCGCCTACCGCGAGCTGGCAGGGCACTTCCTGGCATGGCTGTCGGAAACGGTCGAGGACAACGAGGATCTGGGCGGCCGCTATGCCGATCCGGGTGAGGCGGCCACGGCACATCCAGCCCAACTGCCGGCCCAGATGGTGCGTGCCGTGACCGAACGGCTGAGTGCCCTGCGTTGGTCGGGTGGCATGGTCTCGGAGTTTCTGGGCGCGCATCTCTCCGAACCCAAGCCGAGCGTCGAGTTTGCGGAAATACCCGAAATCACATTGAAGAAATACAACAAACTCGCCCTGGCGCACGGCATCGTGCTTGCGCCGGGATCAATTGCCCTGTATGACCGCACCCATTTCTTTATCAATGGGGAAGCCTACGAACCGCCCGGCGCGCTGGCGCGCTGGCTGCGGCAGCTGGCGGACCACCGCTGCCTGAGCGCCGCGGAAGTGGCCGCCTGCGCGGATTTGCCGGACCTGATGGAGACTTTTCATCACTGGACGCTGGAAGGATGGCTGCAATTTGCACCATCTGCCCTGTAATAATCCGTAACAAGCAAAAACAGCAAAAGAGAGCGCTACACAAGCCGGGAAAACGCGGATATAATCGTCGGCTGGCTAGTACTGTGTACCACTGCATTTGTCGGCACCCGGGAGAGCCTCTATTTTGCAGTTCAAGAGCGATAATTACCGGTAATTATTCATCGCCTGTTTTTCTGTTATTAAAGTTAAAGGACGAACAATGAAGAAGTCTCTCCTGATCGCATCGCTGCTCGCCGCCGTTGCTCTCGCCGCTTGTGGCAAGAAGGAAGAAGCCGCTGCTCCGGCACCGGCTGCCGAAGCATCGGCTGCCGCTGCTGACGCAACGGCTGCTGCTTCCAGCGCAGCAACCTCGGCTGCTGCAGCCACCGGCGCAGCCGCTGAAGCCTCCGGCGCAGCCGCTGAAGCCTCCGGCGCAGCCGCTGACGCTTCGGCCGCAGCTGCCAAGCAGTAATCGGTCTCCACCGATAAAAAAGCCGACCTTCGGGTCGGCTTTTTTTCGTCCATATTTCGTCCAGGGGCGTCGCCATCACAACGACGGACCGGCCATCCGCGCCACCCCGCCTCAGGCCCTGACCGGTTGCCAATCAAGGCCTTCATGCTGGTCCGCCACCAGGATTTCGCCGGCGGATGTGCCCAGCACCGCTGCCAGCGCCTGGGTGGCCAGCTCCCCTGTATTGTTTTGCTGGCTCAGGTGCGCCGCGACCACGCGCTGCAGCCCCGGGTGTGCCACGCTTGCCAGGATGTTGGCAGCGACTTCGTTTGCCAGATGCCCGAAATCGCCACCGATGCGGCGCTTGAGCGAATACGGGTAGGCCGAATTCCGCAACATTTCGCGATCGTGGTTGCACTCCAGCACCAGCGCATGCACGCCCGCCAGCCGGGCGGTGACATAGGGCGTCTCCATGCCCGCATCGGTCAGCACGCCAAGCCGGGCATCGCCATCGCTCAGCACGAACTGCAGCGGCTCGCGCGCATCGTGCGGTACCGTGTACGGAAGGATGTGGATGCCGCCGACGACCAGCGGATGGTCGGCGCAGCAGACGCGTACATCGGCCTTGTCCGCCCCGCGCATATGCGAGGTGGCCAGCCAGGTGCCGTGACTCGTGTGCACCGGCACGTCGTGGCGCGCAGCGAAGGAATACGCCGAGCCGACATGATCGCCATGCTCGTGGGTGACCAGCACGGCATCGAGCTGGTCCGGCGCGACGCCGAGCCGCTCCAGCCGCCGCGCGGTTTCGCGGATGCCAAAGCCGCAATCGAGCAACACCCGGGTCGTGGTGGTGCCCTCTTGCGATTCGATCAACAGGGAATTGCCCTCGCTGCCGCTGCCGAGGAAGGCGAAGCGCATCATGCGCCAGCCTCCCCGGACAACTTGCGGGGCCACCCCGCGGCCGGGCGCCGCGGGTAGTCTTGCGCGACCTGCACTCCGGTCAGCGCAGTTGCTCGTCGAGCAGCGTAAGAATGCGCTTGCCGACTTCGGTACCTTCCGGCTGGCCCGCATCGTTCTGTACCGTCACGGTCGTGCCGGTGCCGTCGCCCTTCAGCGCCACGCGGTACTTCTTGGCCTTCTTGCTGTCCTCGGTGCCGGTCTTGGTGAACAGCTTGGAGAAGAAGCCGCGGTTGTCCACGGTATCGCGCGTGTCGACATAGCGCACATAGTAGAGGCCCTGGGCGCGGTCACGGTCTTCCACCGTGAAATTGACGCGGTCCAGCGCCAGCCCGACCGAGCGCCAGGCGCGGTCGAACGGTTCGGCCAGCTGCAGCGCCTGGGTGCCGTTCACCTGGGTCAGGTTGGCGTTGGCGCTGGATGCCTTGGCGGTACCGGCGGCGGCGGCTGGGGCCGCAGCAGCGGCAGGCGCCGGGGCGGCACCGCTCTTGGCCATGCGATCAGCCTGCTCTTTTTGCACGCCCAGACGCTGCGCGAAGCGCGAGAGGAATTCAGCTTCAAGCTCAGGATCGGACGGACGCGCCGTCCAGATCGTGTTCGACTTGTCGATGCCGGTCAGCTGTTCCTGCGCGCCGCGGTGGCTGATGAAGACCTCCATATTGCCGTTCTGCGCGCGCTCCAGGCGGGTGCGGAACTTGTCGCGCTCGGAAGTCGAGTACAGCCCATCGAAAACCTTGCCGATGGTATTGCGGATGAAATCCTGCGGGATCTTCGCGCGGTTCTCGGCCCAGTCGGTTTCCATGATGCCGGTCTCCGGCGAGTCCTGCACCAGCAGGAAACCGCTCTCCTGCCAGAATTCACGCAGGGACTGCCACAGCTTGTCGGCCGGCATGCCATTGCTGATCACCAGCCAGCGCTGGTTGCCGTCGCGCTCCATGCGGATGCCTTGCGTCGACGGCAGCACGTTTTCGGTACCTGACTGCTGCTGCGCCACCTTGTTCGACTGGTTATACGTCGAGAGCGTCGAGGTGCCGTTCTGGTCCGGCACCGAATAGCGGCGATCGCCTTCGATCTTGGTCAGATCCGGGGGCACGTCCAGCGTGGAAGTGCGCTTGGCGGCGGACTTGTAGTCGATCTTGTCGGGCGCCATGGCATCGTTGATGCTGCTGCAACCGGTCATCGCGCTCGCCACCAGCACGGGCAAGACCAAGGCGGCACGGCTAACTTGCGTTGCGCCGTGGCGGTTAAGCTTGAGTTTCATTGACACGCAATCCTAGTTGATGGGATGACGGCAAAACACGGTGCGATCAGCCGAGCAAGCCGGCATTCGACAGCGCCTTGCGCACCACGTCGTGGTAATCCGGTGACAGCGGCGTGAGCGGGAGGCGGATACCGCCCTGCATTCTGCCCATTTGCTGGAGCGCCCACTTGACGGGAATCGGGTTGGCTTCGACGAACATCGCCTTGTTCAGCTCAACCAGTTCCATATGGATGCGACGCGCGGTAATCGCATCGCCCTTCAGGGCTGCCACGCACAATTCATGCATCTTGCGCGGCGCCACGTTGGCCGTGACGGAAATATTGCCATGGCCACCCAGCAGCATCAGGGCAATCGCGGTGGGGTCGTCGCCACTGTAGATGGCGAAGCCTTCCGGCGCATCCTTGATCAGTTGCGCGGCGCGGTCGATATTGCCCGTCGCTTCCTTCACGCCGATGATGCCCGGCACCTGCGCCAGGCGCAGGATGGTGTCATGCTGCATGTCGGCCACGGTGCGGCCGGGCACGTTGTACAGCACCACAGGCAAGTCCACGGCTTCCGCGATGGTGCGGAAATGGCGGTACATGCCTTCCTGCGTCGGCTTGTTGTAGTAGGGCACGACCTGCAGCGACGCGTCGGCGCCGACCTGCTTGGCGAACGCGGTCAGCTCGATCGCTTCCTTGGTCGAGTTGCCGCCGGTGCCTGCAATGATCGGGATGCGCTTGTCGGCCTGCTCCACGGCGACGCGGATCAGTTCGCAATGCTCATCCACGTTCACCGTGGGCGATTCGCCGGTGGTGCCGACGATCACAATGCCATCGGTGCCCTCGGCGACGTGCCAGTCGACCAGGGCGCGCAGCGCCGGGAAATCCAGGCTGCCATCTTCCTGCATCGGCGTCACGATTGCGACGATGCTGCCGTTAATCTGTGTCATAACGTTTGAGAATTCGAGAAACGAATACCGCGATTGTACCGGATACCTCAGGCCTTCCGACCGCACCTTCGACCGGGCAAATCCCAAGGCAGTTCAACGCGTGAAGTCCAGGTCTCGCCGACCTGGCAGGCAAATAGCCCGGGCCGCACTTCAGCCTGGCAAAGGATAACGGGGCGGCGCATTGCCCCCCGTATTTCCACCATCCTCCCTGACTGCGCAAAGCCGCTGCACGAAGGCAGTTTTAGGCACTTGCAGGATACCATCTTCGAAGCCGACCACGCGCAACGTGCCGCGCACGGCCTCCAGCAATTCACCCGGCCGCAGCAGGAAATCCGGGTTGGAAGGCTTGCCCACGGTTTCGTTGCCGGCGGCAAAGGTTTCGTAGAGCAGCACGCCGCCCGGCGCCAGGGCATCGAGCAGATGGGGCCATAGCGGCCGGTGCAGATAGTTGGTCACCACGATCGCGTCAAAGGGCGCCGCATCGGCCAGCGGCCAGGTGCCCTGCTCCAGGTCGGCCATGCGGGTGGCGACTCCACCCGTGGAAGCGGCCAGCGCCGCCAGCACGGCCGGATCGCGGTCGACGCCGAGCACGGCATGACCCCGGTTGGCGAACCACACGGCATGGCGACCACTGCCGCAGGCCAGGTCGAGCACCCGGCCGCCCGGGCGCACCAGGTGCGCCCAGCGCGTCACCCACGGCGACGGCACGCCCAGTGGCGCGTGTGAAGCCACTCCCGCCGCCGTGCTCACCGGTACCCCAGGCCCATGGCCGAGCGCACGTCCCGCATGGTCTCGCGCGCCAGCTGGCTGGCCTTGTCGCAGCCGTGCGCGACGATATCACGCAGCAGCGCGGGGTCGTCCATGTACTTTTGCGCCCGTTCCAGCATGGGCTGCTGCTCGCGCAGGATGCCCTCGATCACCGGTTGCTTGCATTCGATACAGCCGATGCCGGCGCTGCGGCAACCCTGCTCCACCCACTCGCGCGTGGGCACATCCGAGTAGACCTGGTGCAGTTGCCACACCGGGCAACGCGCCGGCTCGCCGGCATCGGTGCGACGCACACGGGCCGGATCGGTCGGCATGGTACGCACCTTTTTTTCCACCGAAGCCTTGTCCTCGCGCATGCGGATGGTGTTGCCGTAGGACTTCGACATCTTCTGGCCGTCCAGCCCCGGCATCCGCGAAGCCGCGGTCAGCAGCGCCTGCGGCTCGACCAGGATGGTCTTGCGCGAACCGCCCAGATAGCCCAGCAGCAATTCGCGATCCTCGGCGGACAGGCTCTGGGACTGGGCCACCAGCGCGCCGCCTTCTGCCAGAGCCTCTTCCTTGCCTTGTTCATGATAGGCACGGCGCAGCTCGAGAAAGGCCTTGGCGCGCTTGCCGCCCAGCTTCCTGGCGGCTTCCTGCGCCCGCTCCTCGAAGCCCGGCTGGCGGCCATAGAGATAGTTGAAGCGGCGCGCGATCTCGCGCGTGATCTCCACATGCGGCACCTGGTCTTCGCCCACCGGCACGCGGCCGGCGCGATAGATCAGGATATCGGCGGCCTGCAGCAGCGGATAGCCAAGGAAACCGTAGGTGGAGAGATCCTTCTCCTTGAGCTTCTCGATCTGGTCCTTGTAGGTTGGCACCCGCTCCAGCCAGCCCAGCGGCGTGCCCATCGACAGCAGCAGGAACAGCTCGGCATGCTCGGGCACGCGGCTCTGGATAAACAGCGTGGCGCGTTCGGGATCGACCCCGGCGGCGAGCCAGTCGACCAGCATCTCCCACGCCGATTCGCCAATCACTTCGGGCGACTCGTAGTGCGTGGTAAGCGCATGCCAGTCTGCCACAAAGAAAAAGCAGGGGTACTCGGCTTGCAGCTGGACCCAGTTTTTCAGTACGCCATGATAGTGGCCCAGGTGCAGCGCGCCGGTGGGCCGCATGCCGGAAAGAACGCGATCGGGGAACATGTCTGTCTGTTTTTATGGGGAATCGGTACTGGTACTCGTATCCGGTTTTGCCGCCAGCGCGGATGCCCGCCCGGCTTACTGCACCAGTGCCAGGACAGGCTGCAGCATCAGCTGCACCAGCCCGCTCAGGGCCCCCATCACCGGCTGCATCCACACCTTGGTGATCACGCCCGCGGCTACCAGCGCCAGCACCACGAAGATGCCGTAGGGCTCGATGCGCGACACGGCATGGGCAATCCGCCGCGGCAACAGCGCGGTCAGCACGCGGCCGCCGTCCAGCGGAGGCACGGGGAACAGGTTGAAGGCCGCCATCACCAGGTTGACCAGCACGCCGGCCCGCGCCATCTGGCTGAAGAACGGCTCCTGCACCTGCCCCAGCACCAGCCCGATCGCCACCAGCGCCCACAGGAAGGCCTGCAGCACGTTGCTGCCCGGACCCGCCAGGGCCACCCACATGCCGTGCCAGCGCGGGTTGCGCAGGCGGTCAAAGGCAACCGGCACCGGCTTGGCGTAGCCGAACACAAATTGGCCGCTCGTCATGAAATAGAGCAGCAGCGGCACCGCGATGGTACCGATGGGATCGATATGGCGCGCCGGGTTAATGCTGACGCGGCCCATCGCATAGGCAGTGTTATCGCCGAACAGTTTGGCCACATAGCCGTGCGCGGCCTCGTGCAACGTGATGGCGAACAGGACCGGCAGGGCATAGACCGCAATGGTCTGAATCAGGGAGGAATCCATGGGGCGCTATTGTACCGGGGACGCGGGAAAGTGCGCCCGCCGCCAAAGCGGCGCCGCGCGGCGATGGCAAGTCGGGATCAAAGGCCGAAACGCTCGATGTCGCCTCTTCCCTGCCGTACCAGTTCAGGCTCCCCGCCCGTAAGGTCGATCACGGTGGTCGGCTGCGCCGGTGCGGCGCCGCCGCAGATCACCAGCTCCAGGAGCTTTTCCAGCCGGGCACGAATCACCTCCGGCTCATTGAGCGGGGCCTCGTCGCCTGGCAGTTGCAGGGTGGCCGAGATCAGTGGTTCGCCCACTTCGGCCAGCAGCGCCAGCGGGATGGCATGCTCGGGCACGCGCACGCCGATGGTCTTGCGGGCGGGATGCGAGAGCCGGCGCGGCACTTCCTTGGTGGCTTCCAGGATAAACACATAGGGGCCGGGCGTGGCGCCCTTGAGCCAGCGGTACTGCCGGTTGTCCACGCGCGCGAAGTTGCCCAGTTCGGACAAGTCGCTGCACATCAGCGTCAGGTGGTGTTTGTCGTCGATCCCGCGCAGGCGGCGCAGCCGCTCCACCGCAGCCTTGTCGTCCAGCCGGCAGGCCAGCGCGTAGCTGGAGTCGGTTGGCAAGGCAATCAGCCCGCCCTGCCCGATGATCTGCGCGGCCTGCTTGATCAGGCGGGCTTGCGGGTTGAGCGGATGGATTTCAAAATATTGGGACATAGGCGGGCCAGGGGAAAACGGTCGCGGGCCTGGGGCGAATACCGCGCGCACTCCGGGCCAGCTCTGCGATGGGGAGAAGCGAATGGGGCGCATGGTACGGGCCGGCGCGGCTTACCAGTCATGCCAGACCGGCGTGACCGAGGACGGCAGCGGCGGCAGCGAGCCCAGCTCGATCCGGCCTTCGCCCGGCCCATGGAAATCCGAGCCGCGGGAAGCCAGCAGGCCGTAGTGATGCGCGACATCGACGTAGCGGCGGTACTGGTCCGGCGTATGGCTGCCAGTGACCACCTCGACCGCGGCCCCGCCGAGCTGCTTGAACTCGTCGAACAGCGCATCATGCTGCAGTTGCGTGTAGTTGTAGCGCCCCGGGTGGGCCATCACCGGAATGCCGCCTGCCGCCTGGATCCATCCCACGGCATCGGCCAGCCTGGCCCAGCGGTGCCCCACAAAACCCGGACAGCCTTCGCCGAGGTAATCGCTGAACACGTCGCCGATGGTCTTGCACCGCCCCTGCTCCACCAGCCAGCGCGCAAAATGCGTGCGGGAGATCAGGTCGGGATTGCCGACATGCTGCAGCGCGCCCGCGTAGGCGCCCTCGATGCCGATCGCGGCCAGCGCCTCGCCGATATCCTGCGCCCGCGCCGCGCGACCGGAGCGCGTCGCCGCCAGGCCTTCAACCAGCGCCGGACAAGCCGGATCGATCTGCAAGCCGACGATATGGACGGTCTGGCCGGCCCATGTCACGGAAATCTCCACCCCCGGCACATAATGCATGCCAAGCGCCTCGGCAGCGGCGCGCGCCTCGGCCTGTCCGCCGACCTCGTCATGGTCCGTCAGCGCCCAGAACGCCACGCCGCCGGCGCGCGCGCGCGCGGCCACGTCCCTGGGCGACAACATGCCGTCGGATACGGTGGAATGGCAATGCAGGTCTGCGTTGATTGCGTGTGGATTTTGCATGTGTCTATTCTACTCCCGCGCATATTCCGCGTTAATCGTGTGTTACTCCCGCGCCAGCGGCCACGTGGGCTAGCCCACACAACCCACGCCCGCGGGCAGGCCGATAGCCCTGCCGCCAACACTGGCGTAGGCATGGAGCGCCGCCCCGCGCGGTATAGTTGTGGCCTGACGATCCTCCCCCCCTGGCGGCGCCGCGCGCGCTGCCTGCCAAGCCATGCCGATCCACGCCACTGACTCCGCCACGCCCGAAACCCGCAATGCTGCCGATGGCGCCGCCCCATCCGAAGTGATCCGTACCGACGTCCTGATTGTCGGCGCGGGCCCGGTCGGCCTGTTCGCCGCGTTCCAGGCGGGCGTGCTGGGATTGAAGTGCGAGCTCATCGACGTGCTGGACCGCGCCGGCGGCCAGTGCACCGAGCTGTATCCGGAAAAGCCGATCTACGACATCCCTGCCGTGCCCGGCTGCCTGGCGCAAGACCTGGTCGATCGCCTGCTCGAACAATGCGCGCCGTTCGCGTTTCCCATGCATTTCAACGAACGCGCCAACGGCCTTGCCGAAATTCCGCCCGCACCGCACGCCACGGCCACCGCTCGCCCGCCCGGCCACGAACACCCGCACCGCCTGCTGGTCACCACCGACAACGGCAAGCGCTTCGACGTGGCGGCCGTGCTGATCTGCGCCGGCGCTGGCGCCTTTGCCCCGCAGCGCGTGGCGCTGCCCGAAGCCGCCGCGCTGGAGGACCGCTACCTGCACTACGCCGTGCGCGATACCGCGCGCTTTGCCGGCAAGCGCGTCGTGGTGGCCGGCGGCGGCGATTCCGCGCTGGACTGGGCGCTGGCGCTGCGCAAGATCGCAGCGCGCGTCACGCTGGTGCACCGCCGGGAGGGCTTTCGCGCGGCCGACGGCACGGTGGCCGAAATGCGGGCCGCGGTGGCCGCCGGCGAAATGGACTTCGTGGTAGGCATGCTGGGCGCGCTCAAAACCGAGGGCGACACCCTGGCCGGCGTCGATATCCGCGCCCGCGACGACACCGTCAGCCTGCCGGCCGACGAACTGGTGGCGCTCTATGGCCTGGTCTCCGAACCCGGCCCGATCGCCCAATGGGACCTCGACATGCGCGCCGGCCGTATCGTGGTGGATACCACCACCTACGAGACTTCCCGGCGCGGCATCTTCGCCGCCGGCGATATCGCGTTTTATCCCAACAAGCAGAAACTCATCCTGTCGGGCTTCCACGAGGCCGCGCTGGCCTTGCGCCGCGCCTATCACTATGCCTTCCCCGAAAAGGCGCTGGTGCACGTGCACACCAGCAACAACGCCACGCTCAAGGAAAAGCTGACGCACGCCTGAGCGTAGCGGCATGGCGCCAGCGGACATTACGCGCAGAACGATTCGACCAGCCCGGCGACCACCCGCGGCTGGTCGTGATGCAGCATATGGCCGGCGTCATCGACAATGGCCTCGCGGAAATCCCGGAACGCCTTGAAGCGCAGCTTGAACTCCTCCAGCGGCTGCCCCTTTGCAATATGGCTGAGCGTTTGGGAGTCGCGCGCTTCCACATGCAGTACCGGCGCGGTGGCCTTTGCCCAGATCGCCATCACTTCGTCCAGCCGGTACAGCACGGGATTGACCATCTTGTGGGCGGCGTCGCCAAGGATTTCCCAGCGGCCTTCGGCGTTCCTGGCCGACCAGTGCTTGGCCAGGAACGCCGCGCGATCGTCCGGCAGGCGCGGATTCGTCTTCTGCAACCGCGCCGCCACTGCCTCCACGCTGTCATAGGTCTTCAGCGGCTGGCGCTGCCGCAGTTCGTCCAGCCAGCGCGCATAGCGACCGGGCGCCTGCTCGGCGCGGGTGCCCGTCATGCCAAACCCCTCCAGGTCGACCACGCGGCGCACCCGCTCGGGACGGATGCCGGCATAGAAGCAGGCGACGTTGGCACCCATGCTATGCCCCACCAGGTTCACCGGCTGGTCCGGCTGGTAATGATCGAGCACGGCCTCGAGATCGGCAATGTAGTCGGGAAACCAGTAGGACTCGGTGCCGGGATAGCGTGTGGGCCAATCGGTCTGGCCGAAGCCGCGCCAGTCGGGCGCAATGACACGCCAGTCGCGCTCCAGCGCATCCACCATGAACTGGAACGAGGCGGCCACATCCATCCAGCCATGCAGCAGGAACAAGGTGGGCGCACCGGGCTGGCCCCAGTGCCGTACGTGCATGTTGAGGCCGCGCAACGTGATAAATTCCGAGCGCGAGGTTTCTCTTATTGTCATGGTGTCTCCCCGGGTGCCTTTTCGTGGCGGACGCTTTCACCCGCGACAACGGGGAAGCCAAAAAAATAGAACGATCGTTCGTTTGTGTGGATTATAGCGGCAAGCCGGCCCGGCACGCATCCGCGCAATATCGAGCGCAAACCAGGAGACCCAGCATGGCCGCACCCGCCCTGCCCGCCAGCCGCCGCGACGACTATCGCGCGCTCTACGATGAATTCCGTTGGCAGGTGCCCGAGCACTTCAACCTCGCCGACGTGTGCTGTAGCCGCTGGGCGCGCGCTCCCGCCACCGCGGACCGGGTGGCGGTCCACACCGAACACGAGGACGGGCGCCGCGCCAGCTACAGCTACGCCTACATCCAGGCCGAGGCGGACCGCCTCTCGCGGGCGCTGCGCACGCTGGGCGTGGCGCGGGGAGACCGCGTCGGCATCGTGATGCCCCAGCGCATCGAGACGGTGGTTGCACAGATGGCAATCTATCAGCTCGGCGCCATCGCCACGCCCTTGTCGATGCTGTTCGGACCGGAAGCGCTGGCCTACCGGCTCCGGCACAGCGATGCCTGCGTGGCCATTGCCGATGAAACAGCGATCGACAATGTGCTGGCGGCGCGCGCGGAGTGCCCGGCGCTGGCCTCGGTGATCGGTGTTGGCGGCGCGGTGGGCCGCGCGGAGCATGACTGGGACGCGCTGCTGGCCGCCGAGCTACCGGAATTTACCGCCGTTCAGACCAAGGCCGACGAGGCCGCCGTGCTGATCTACACCAGCGGAACCACCGGGCCGCCGAAAGGCGCGCTGATCCCGCACCGCGCACTGATCGGCAATCTCACTGGCTTCGTCTGTTCGCAAAACTGGTTCCCGCAGGCGGACGACGTATTCTGGAGCCCGGCCGACTGGGCCTGGACCGGCGGCCTGTGGGATGCACTGATGCCCGCGCTGTATTTCGGCAAGCCCATCGTCGGCTATCAGGGGCGGTTCTCGGCGCAGGTTGCCTTCGCACTGATGGAGCGCTATCGGGTCACCAATACCTTCCTCTTTCCCACCGCGCTCAAGCAGATGATGAAAACCTGCCCCGCGCCGCGCGAGCGTTACCAGTTGCACCTGCGCGCGCTGATGAGCGCAGGCGAAGCCGTAGGGGAAACCGTGTTCGCCTGGTGCCGCGACGCGCTCGGTGTGGTCGTCAATGAAATGTTCGGCCAGACCGAGATCAACTACATCGTGGGCAACTGCACCGCCCAGAACGACGACGGCCAGCCCGGCTGGCCCGCGCGCCCGGGCTCGATGGGGCGGCCCTACCCCGGCCACCGCCTCGCCGTGGTCGACGACGAGGGCAAGCCTTGTCCGCCGGGCGAAGACGGCGAGATTGCCGTGTGCAGCACCGACCGCCACGGCCATCCCGACCCCGTGTTCTTCCTCGGCTACTGGCGCAACGCGGAGGCCACCGCGGACAAGTACCTGGAGCGAGACGGCTTGCGCTGGTGCCGCACAGGCGACCTTGCGCGCGTCGACGAGGACGGCTACTTCTGGTACCAGGGCCGCGCCGACGATGTCTTCAAGTCCTCCGGCTATCGCATCGGGCCGAGCGAGATCGAAAACTGCCTGCTCAAGCACCCCGCCGTGTCGAATTGCGCCGTGGTGCCTTCCCCCGACCCGGAGCGCGGCGCGGTGGTCAAGGCGTTCATCGTACTGGTGCCGTTAGTCGCCCGCTCAGCGCAGGCCGACGCTGAACTGGTCGCCGAATTGCAGCAGCATGTGCGCGGCCAGCTTGCGCCGTATGAATATCCCAAGGCGATCGAGTTCCTCGACCAGTTGCCGATGACCACCACCGGCAAGATCCAGCGGCGCGTACTGCGCGAGATCGAAGCCCGGCGCGGCGCGCCAACGCGCCCGTAGCACTGGCAGGCGGGTGCCGCCGCAAGGCTCGCACCCGTCCCCGTCCCTACCCGTCAAATCCCCCCCCCAGGCCCTGCCCCTCAGCGCCCGGCCTGCTTAACCTGCAGCGCCGCGGACCACCGATCGCCGGCATGCTTTTCGCCGCCCTCCCGGCAGTCAAGTTTTTGCCGAATCTGACGTTAGCAAGGACATGCGGAGCGCATTGCAATGGCGCATCCCGATCGGCAGATCGGGCCACACGTTCCAGTCGCAGGAGGGGTCATCCATGACAGCTTATTTTTTCCGAGAAATTTATAGGATCACTCCTATAAAAGCCCATCGGACCCATTTCTTTTCGTCCCTTTAATTAGGGTTGTTCCTATATCCCGGGGGCAACTACATGGCGGATAGCAGCCCATTTTGCAACCTGACCTAGCAGAGTAATGCAAAAAAGGAATTAGGAAAATTCGGATTATCTTGATTGTTTTTCCCAATCCCGGGAAATAAAGTTCCCAATGAGCACACAGAAATTTCCCAATGTGCTTCAACTTAATGACGAACTGGAGATCACAATGAGCACGCTTGCAAGCACCGGCCGCGCCGCCTCCCACCGCTTCGCGCATCGGCTGCCGTTGGCCCTGGCGAGTGCTTTGCTTTCGGCATCCGCGTGGGGCGCGGATGGTGTGATCCACTTCCGGGGGGCCATCGTTGCGCCCCCCTGCAATACGCAACTCGGCACGAGCGGGACCGCATCGGTAAATTGCCCGGCAAACGGCGCCCATTCCGCGGAGTCTGCCTCCCTGCCGCTGCTGCCTGGCCGGGTAGTCCAGCTGACGACCGCGCGCGCCTTTACCGTGCCCGTGCAATTCACGGCAGGCCCCGGTAGCGGCATCAAGCAGGGCTATGTCGTGGTGACGGAATACAACTGACTGGCCTGTCCTTCCAGCCACGCCAGCTCATCTTCGTCGAAACCCGCCGCGCGGCGCGCTGCCAGGTTGAAGGGCGGCCGCAGGCGCGGTGCCTGGTACCGTGCGGCCAGTTCGGCGTAGGTGGTGACGGGGTCCATGCCACGGGAGGCACATAGCCATCGGTACCAGCGGTTGCCGATGGCTACGTGGCCCACCTCGTCGCGCAGGATGATGTCGATGATTGCGGCGGCCTCGTGATCGCCCGCGGCTGCGAGCTTGGCCCGCACCGGCGGCGAGGCATCCAGGCCGCGCGCCTCCAGCGTGCGCGGCACCAGCGCCATGCGCGCCAGCACATCGCCGGCGGTCTTGTCCGCCATCTCCCAAAGACTGTTGTGCGCCGGAAAATCGCCGTAATGCGCACCCAGCGTGGCCAGGTGCCGCGCCAGCAGGCTGAAATGCAGCGCCTCTTCGTCGGCCACTCGCAGCCAGTCCAGGTAAAAGGCTACCGGCATCAGATCGAATCGCCAGATGGCATCCAGCGCCAGGTTGATGGCGTTGAACTCGATATGCGCAAGCGCGTGGATCAGCGCCGCGCGCCCGGCGGGCATATGGATGGACCGCCGCCGCTCGACCCGCTGCGGCGCCACCAGTTCGGGCAGCGGCGGCCGGCCGGGCAGCGGCAGTTCGGCCGAGATCGCCTCGCCGATGCCCAGGGCCTCCGGCGCCATGGCTTCGCCCGCAAGCCGCATCCGGCGTGTGGCCGCGGCCTTCTCGTGCGCATCGCTCAAACAGAGGATGGCAAGCGCCTGGCGGCGCAAGGACGGCACCGCCACGCCGGACAAAGAGCCAGGTGCGGCAAGCGGCATGCCGCCGCGATCGGGGTCAGGGGCGCCAGGAGAGGCGGCATCGGGAAGGTTTGCTGGCATAAGCGTAAAATCCGGTTTGCCGCCATTGTAGGGCCCGGCGGGTGGCGCTCCATGCCAGGCCGCCCGCGACCCTTTAAAGCCTGGCGGCAAACCCCATATACCCATACGAACTTGTGCAGGAGACCTCATGGCGCTTTACCAGCTCGGCGACGTTGCCCCCACCATCGATCCGGATGCCTATGTGGCGCCGGAGGCTACCATCATCGGCAACGTGACGCTCAAG
Source organism: Cupriavidus sp. 01L45 (assembly GCF_056399885.1). Classification (NCBI taxonomy): domain Bacteria; kingdom Pseudomonadati; phylum Pseudomonadota; class Betaproteobacteria; order Burkholderiales; family Burkholderiaceae; genus Cupriavidus; species Cupriavidus sp. 01L45. The sequence goes on from NZ_JBFTSG010000022.1 coordinate 74,798, forward strand.
GCGCGCGCCAGCGTCTGGCCAGGCGTGGTGATCCGGGGCGACAACGAACCGATCGTGGTGGGCGAGTCCAGCAATGTGCAGGAAGGCACCGTGCTCCACACCGACCCCGGCTGCCCGCTGACCATCGGCGACAAGGTATCGATCGGCCACCAGGCCATGCTGCATGGCTGCACGGTGGGCGAAGGCTCGCTGATCGGCATCCAGGCGGTGATCCTGAACCGTGCAGTGATCGGCAAGGAGTGCCTGGTCGGCGCCGGGGCCGTGGTCACCGAAGGCAAGGTATTCCCGGATCGTTCGCTGATCCTGGGCGCGCCGGCCAAGGTGGTGCGCGAACTCACCGAGCAGGATGTGGCCAACCTGTACCGCAATGCCGAGACCTACGCCACGCGCCAGGCCATGTACAAGACGCAACTCAAACGCATCGACTAAGGCGCCGCGACGCCCGCACCGATTTACCGACGGATCATCGTGACTGACACCACCACCCCCGACACCCTGCAGAAATTCCTGTTCGACGCGGCCCCCGTTCGCGGCGAACTGGTGCGCATGCAGACCACCTGGCAGGAAGTACTGCGCCGCAATCATTACCCGGCGCCGGTGCGCCGCCTGCTGGGTGAAATGATGTCCGCCGCCGCCCTGCTTTCGGCCAACCTGAAGTTCAACGGCGCGCTGGTGATGCAAGTGCACGGCGACGGCCCGGTGCGCATGCTGGTGGTGGAATGCCTGTCCGACCTGTCGATGCGGGCGACCGCCAAGCTAGCCGAAGGCGTAGCGCTGGCCGACGATGCCACGCTGGCGGACCTCGTCAACATCAACGGCCGCGGCCGCTTCGCCATCACGCTGGACCCGCAGGACAAGCTACCCGGACAGCAGCCGTACCAGAGCATCGTGCCGCTGGCCGATGCACACGGCCCGATGGCGTCGATGACTGCCGTGCTCGAACACTATATGCAAGCGTCCGAGCAGCTCGACACCCGGCTGTGGCTGGCCGCCGACGACAAAGTTGCCGCCGGCATGCTGCTGCAGAAGCTGCCGTCCTACGGTGGCACGCTGGAAGGCCATGCCGGGCGCGCGCCCGCCGAAGTCGGCGAAACCGGCGTGCCGCTGGCGGACACCGGCCGCGCGCAGGACCTGGACACCTGGGACCGCGCCTGCCAGCTCGGCGCCACGCTGAAGGACGAAGAACTCCTGGCCGAAACGCCCGATACTCTGCTGCGCCGCCTCTTCTGGGAAGACCTGCAAGCCACCGGTCTGCGCGTATTCGAGCCGCTCACGCCGCACTTCCAGTGCTCGTGCTCGCGTGCCAAGGTGGCTGGCATGCTGCAAAACCTGGGCCGCGTGGAAATCGAGGACATCCTGGTCGAACGCGGCGAAGTGGAGATCCAGTGCGATTTCTGCGGCCAGCAATATCACTTCGATCCGGTTGACTGCGCGCAACTATTTGCGCCGGCCCCCGTCGCTACCGGCGCCGGTGACGGTGCGGCGCAGCAACACTAAACTGCAACGCGGTAAGGCGGAGCGGCTCGGAAGGAACCCCACGAGGAACCTTTACGCCCTCCGCCGCGGTCCAAGCATCAGCGACCTACCAGAGTCAGGGAGTCACCATGTCCGCTTTGCCTTCAACCCCGTCCGCCGTCGCCGCAGCGTGCAAAGCGTCACGCCTGGTCCGCGCGCAGGGCACGATCGGCGTCTTGCTGCTCGGCGCAGTGCTGGCCTGCGGCGGCTGCGCGGAGTTGCCGCGCGACATCAACGGCTCGCCGCCGACCGCGCGCCTGGTGCCCAACGGTGTTCCGCCGGCGCCCCTCACCCCTGAAGAAAGGCAGAAGCTCGACGCCCTGAACCAACAGGTGCTGCGCGAGCAGGAAGCCGCCATCGCGCGCCAGCAAGAGGCCGAGGCCATGGCGCAGGCTGCAGCCTATGCCTATCCAAGCTGGAACCTGTATTACGGAGGGTGGGGCGGTGGCCACTGGGGCGGCGGAGTCGGCTTCAGCAGCCCCGGCTACCGGGGCTGGGGCGGCTATCCGTATTGGTGGTGAGTTTGCCGGGCGCCGCTTGAGGTGCGGCAGGTCAATAGACTCTGCCCAGGAACTGGCGCCAGTCGTCAGTGGCGGTTGAACGCCGGGGAATTCGGCGGAGGCGGCAGCGGCGGCGTGGCGCTGACCTTGGGCGCGGGCGCCACGAACTGCACGAACACCTCGCCATCCTTGACCATGCCCAACTCATAGCGGGCACGTTCCTCGATGGCGCCTGTGCCATCCTCCAGGTCCTTCACTTCCCCTTCCAGCTTGGCATTGCGCAACTTGAGCAACTGGTTGCGCGCCGATTGTTCCTGCACCTGCTTGTCCATGTCCCACACACGCAGCCAACCGCCCTTGCCCAGCCATAAGGGATACTGGATGGCGAGCAACAGCACGAACAACAGCAACGAGATCAGGCGCATGGGTTCTGGCGCTTAAGCGGAAAAGGAAGTTGCGTCAGCGCCGGCCGCGGCCGGCGCATGACACGCGCTTAGCGCAGATTGTAGAACGCGCTCTTGCCCGGGTAGCTGGCGATATCGCCGAGATCTTCCTCGATGCGCAGCAGCTGGTTGTACTTCGAGATACGGTCCGAGCGCGACAGCGAGCCGGTCTTGATCTGGCCGGCGTTGGTGCCCACCGCGATATCGGCGATGGTGCTGTCCTCGGTTTCGCCCGAGCGGTGCGAGATCACGGCGGTGTAGCCAGCGCGCTTGGCCATCTCGATGGCGGCGAAGGTCTCGGTCAGTGTGCCGATCTGGTTGATCTTGATCAGGATCGAGTTGCCGATGCCCTTCTCAATGCCTTCCTTCAGGATCTTGGTATTGGTCACGAACAGGTCGTCGCCCACCAGCTGCACGCGCTTGCCCAGCTTGTCGGTCAGCACCTTCCAGCCGTCCCAGTCGCCTTCGGCCATGCCGTCCTCGATCGACACGATCGGGAACTTGTCGCACAGGTTGGCCAGGTAGTCGGCGAACTGGGTCGAGGTCAGCTTCAGGCCCTCGCCTTCCAGGTGGTACTGGCCTTCGCCTTCGTGATAGAACTCGGTAGCCGCGCAGTCCAGCGCCAGCAGGACATCTTCGCCTGCACGGTAGCCGGCCTTCTCGATGGCCAGCACAACGGTGTTCAGGCACTCTTCGTTGGAAGCGAAGTTGGGGGCAAAGCCGCCCTCGTCGCCAACCGCCGTGGACATGCCCTTGTCGGACAGGATCTTCTTGAGCGCGTGGAACACTTCGGCGCCGCAACGCAGGGCTTCGCGGAAGCTCGTCTGCGACACCGGCATGATCATGAATTCCTGGATGTCCAGGCTGTTGTTGGCATGCGCGCCACCGTTGACGATGTTCATCATCGGCACCGGCATTTGCATCGCGCCCGAACCGCCGAAGTAGCGGTACAGCGGCAGGCCGGCTTCTTCAGCGGCGGCCTTGGCCACGGCCATCGATACGGCCAGCGTGGCATTGGCGCCCAGGCGAGCCTTGTTGTCGGTGCCGTCGAGGTCGATCAGGGTACGGTCCAGGAAAGCCTGCTCGGAGGCATCCAGGCCCATGATGGCTTCGGAGATTTCGGTGTTGATATGCTCGACAGCCTTCAGCACGCCCTTGCCGAGATAGCGCGACTTGTCGCCGTCACGCAGCTCGATGGCTTCGCGCGAACCGGTGGATGCGCCCGACGGCACTGCCGCGCGGCCCATCACGCCGGATTCGAGCAGGACGTCGCACTCGACCGTCGGGTTACCGCGCGAGTCGAGAACTTCGCGACCGATGATATCTACGATTGCACTCATGGATTCCTCTTGGACTGTTGATGCTTGATGACTTCGTACTACACGGGCGCCATGCCCTGGACTACCGCTGACGGGCGCTGATTAATGCCTAAACGCCTTCTACCACGATCATGTTCATGCGCGCGGCATGCTCGCGCGACTTGCGCGCGGCGCGATATTCCTCGCTGTCGTGGAACGACTTTGCCGCGTCATAGCTGGGAAACTTCAGCACGACCACGCGCGTCGGGGCCCAGTCGCCCTCCAGCTTCTCGGTCTTGCCGCCACGCACCAGCACCTCGGCGCCATGCACCTTCATGGCATGGCTGGAGAGCACCTTGTACTCTTCATACTGCTGGGGATCGGTGACATCGACGTGGGCAATGATATAGCCGCTGGCCATGGCGTATCTCCGTGTGATTTTATGGTGTTGATTCTACTTGGCTGATCATGGCCGCCTGATGACGGCCATGTCGGCAACGGCGCTGCGCGCTCAGGCGCAGGCCGCGGGCCAGCCGAAATTGTCTTCGAGGAAGCCCGAGCGCTTGACCAGCGTATCGAGTTCCTTGAGCACGGACAGCAGTTCCTTCATGCGCGACAGCGGCACGGCATTGGGGCCGTCCGACATGGCCTTGCTCGGGTCCGGATGCGTTTCCATGAACAGGCCCGCCACGCCCACCGCCACGGCAGCGCGCGCCAGCACCGGCACGAATTCGCGCTGGCCGCCGGAGCTGGTGCCCTGGCCGCCCGGCAGCTGCACCGAGTGCGTGGCATCGAACACCACCGGCGCGCCGGTCTCGCGCATGATCGCGAGCGAGCGCATATCGGAGACCAGGTTGTTGTAGCCGAAGGAAACGCCGCGCTCGCAAGCCATGAAGCTGTCTTCCGGCAGCCCTGCCTCGCGCGCGGCGTCGCGCGCCTTGTCGATGACGTTCTTCATGTCATGCGGCGCGAGGAACTGTCCCTTCTTGATATTGACGGGACGGCCGCTCTGCGCGCACGCGCGGATGAAGTCGGTCTGACGGCACAGGAAGGCCGGCGTCTGCAGTACATCGACCACCGCCGCCACCGGCTTGACCTCGTCGATCTCGTGGATATCGGTCAGCACCGGCACACCGATCTCGCGCTTGACCGTGGCGAGGATCTCCAGCCCTTTCTCCATGCCCAGCCCGCGGAAGGTCCTGCCCGACGAGCGGTTGGCCTTGTCGAACGAGGACTTGTAGATAAACGGGATGCCGAGCTCGCCGGTGATCGCCTTGAGCTCGCCGGCGGTATCCAGCGCCATCTGCTCGGACTCGATCACGCACGGACCGGCGATCAGGAAGAAGGGCCGGTCCAGGCCAACGTCAAATCCACAGAGTTTCATCACTAGTCTCCTGCTTGCGGTGCCGGGGCTCAGCCCGCCTTGCTCTGCTGGCTGGCCAGCGCCGCTTCCACGTAGGCCTTGAACAGCGGATGGCCATCGCGCGGGGTGGAGGTGAATTCCGGGTGGAACTGCACGCCCACGAACCACGGGTGCATGCTTTCCGGCAGTTCCATCATCTCGGGCAGGTCTTCGGTCGGGGTGCGAGCCGAAATCACCATGCCCGCCTTTTCCAGCGTCGGCACATAGTGATTGTTGACCTCGTAGCGATGGCGATGGCGCTCGTTGACTTCTTCGCCGTAGATCCTGGCTGCCTTGGTGCCCGGCTTGACCGGTACGCGCTGCGCGCCCAGGCGCATGGTGCCTCCCAGGTCGGACTCGGCGGAGCGCTCCTCCACCTTGCCTTCACGGTCGACCCATTCGGTGATCAGTGCCACCACCGGATGTTCGGTTTCCAGGTTGAACTCGGTCGAATTGGCATCGGCCATCGCCGCCACATGGCGGGCGAATTCGATCACGGCCAGCTGCATGCCCAGGCAGATGCCCAGGTACGGCACCTTGTTCTCACGGGCGTACTGGATCGCGCGGATCTTGCCTTCCGTGCCGCGCTTGCCGAAACCGCCCGGCACCAGGATGGCGTCCAGCGGCTTGAGCACTTCGAGGTGGCCCGATTCCAGCTCTTCCGAATCGATGTACTCGATGTTCACGCGGGTGGCGGTATGCATGCCGGCGTGGCGCAGCGCTTCGATCAGCGACTTGTACGACTCGGTCAGGTCGACGTACTTGCCAACCATGCCGATGGTGATCTCATGCTGCGGATTTTCCTGGGCATTGACCAGGCGTTGCCACATGGAGAGATCTGCCGGCTTCGGGTCGATACGCAGTTCCTCGCAGATCAGGCGGTCGAGGCCCTGCTCGTTGAGCATCTGCGGGATCTTGTAGATGCTGTCCGCGTCCCAGACCGAGATCACGGCTTCCTGCGGGATATTGGAGAACAGCGAAATCTTGGCGCGCTCTTCGTCCGGGATCGGGCGGTCCGCGCGGCACAGCAGCGCGGTCGGCGAGATGCCGATTTCACGCAGCTTCTGCACCGAGTGCTGGGTCGGCTTGGTCTTCAGCTCGCCGGCGCTGGCGATGAACGGCACCAGCGTCAGGTGCACGAAGGCAGCGTGGTTGCGGCCCATGCGCAGGCTCATCTGGCGCGCGGCTTCCAGGAACGGCAGCGATTCGATATCGCCCACCGTGCCGCCGATTTCCACCAGCGCGACGTCCGCCTTGCCACCGTGCGACGCAGCCGCGCCGCGCTCGATGAAGGCCTGGATTTCGTTGGTGATATGCGGGATTACCTGCACCGTCTTGCCGAGGTACTCGCCGCGGCGTTCCTTGCGGATCACCGACTCGTAGATCTGGCCCGTGGTGAAGTTGTTCGACTTGCGCATCTTGGCCGAGACGAAGCGCTCGTAGTGGCCGAGATCGAGGTCGGTTTCAGCACCGTCTTCCGTGACGAACACCTCGCCATGCTGGAAGGGGCTCATCGTGCCGGGATCGACGTTGATGTAGGGATCTAGCTTGAGGAGGGTGACTTTGAGGCCGCGCGACTCAAGAATGGCCGCGAGCGAAGCAGCAGCGATGCCCTTGCCGAGCGAAGAGACGACACCACCGGTGACGAAGACGAATTTGGTCATAAACCGAGCTTGCCGGGGAAATCGGGATTATACATGAGAGCCTGGCTGCTGCAGCGCCGCATTTGCGACAAGTCGCCTTGCCCGGCAACCGCTGAGACGCATTCGCCGCTTCGCACCCCGGCCCTCGCTGCTGCCCCTGCCTGACCCCGGCTACGGACGCGCGGCCGCGGGCGAATTGCCCCGCATTTCGCCGACGAGATCGCGGATCAATCCGGCCGTCTGGCCGGGCCGCTCCATCGGATAAAGATGCCCGCCCTCGATAAAGCGCAGGCGCTCTCCCACCAGCTTGCGCGTGGCGCCGAGCCCGCACTGCCGCACTTCGCGCGACTGCGTGCCGGCGACAAAGCCGACCGGCACCGGCGCGCCGCGCGCAACGCGCGAGCCCAGGCTGGTGGGCAGGGTGCGGTAGATATGGTACTCGATCTCACGCTCGAAACGCAGGCGGCGCTCGGCGTCGTTGCCGGTCGGCTCGGTGCCATGCATGGCGTAGTCGCGCAGCACCTCCTCATCCCAGGCCGCGAATACCGGCTTGGAACGGAAATGTTCCCAGACCGCCTCGGCACCCGGCCAGTGGGTGCGGCGCCGCCGCGTCACCGCCGCGGGGCCGGGCCGTTCGTCCAGGCCGAAGCGCTGGCCGGCCTTTAGCAAGGCGGCACGCCAGCCGGCGATCACGGGCGAATCGAGCATCACCACGCCGCGCACCCATTGCGGGCGCCGCAGCGCGGCCATCAGCGACAGGAAGCCACCGAGCGAATGCCCCACCAGCCACACCGGCTCGCGGTACTTCTGCTCCACGGAAGCCAGCAACTCATCGACGAGGTGCGGCCACTCTCGCGTGACCGGGAACTTCGGGTCATGGCCGTATCGGTCCACGGCGCGGATCTCGAAATCGTCTTCCAGCGTTGCGAACAGCTTGCGGTAGGTGCTGACGGGAAAGCCGTTGGCATGCGAAAAATGCAGGATGTCACGCATCTGGGATATCCGCCCTCAGTCCTGGGTGCCGGCGCGTTCGCGCGTGGCGCGCACCGGCTGCCCCCAGCGGTCGCCTTCGCCCTGGCGCGCCAGCGGAAACTCCGCCGGGGCGCAGGCATCCCATTCCGGATCGTTGATCTCGCCGAAGACCTGGCGCAGGCGATGCCCCCAGGTATCGCGGATCATGCGGAAGTAGGCGTTCTTCTCGTCGATATTGACGAAGCGGGTCACGCGCAGCGAATCGGCCTCGTAGACCAGCAGGTCCAGGGGCAGGCCCACCGAGATATTGGATTTCAGGGTGGAGTCCATCGAGATCAGTGCGCATTTGGCGGCTTGGCCAAGCGGCAGCGTGGGTTCCACCACGCGATCGATGATGGGCTTGCCGTACTTGGCCTCGCCGATCTGGAAATAGCAGTTCTCGGGCGTGGCTTCGACAAAATTCCCCGCCGCGTACACATGGAACAGGCGCACCCGCTCGCCACGGATCTGCCCGCCGAAGATCAGACTCACATTGAACTCGATGCCAGCCTCGCGCAGGGCGTGGGCATCGTGCTTGTGCACCTGGCGCACCGCGTCGCCAACGATGGCGGCCGCCTCGAACATATCGCGCGCGGTCCACAGGGAGCGCTTCTCGTCGCGGCCTTCTGCGAGTATCTGGCGCACCGCCTGGCTGATCGCCAGGTTGCCCGCCGTCAGCAGCACCATCACGCGGTCGCCCGGCTCCTCGAACACAGTCATCTTGCGCGCGGTCGAAATCGCGTCGACCCCGGCATTGGTGCGGGAATCGGAGAGGAACACCAGACCGGCATCCAGCCGCATGGCTACACAGTACGTCATGATCTCGTCTTGTTATGGTGCACGGCCCCGCCCGGCGCACTGCCCGGAGCCAGGCCGCATTCTAGCGCCGCCCCTGCGCGGCTGGAACACCGTATCACGCCCATTCCTGGTGCGCTTCGCACCACCTCGCTCACTGCAGCGGTGCAATGGCAATCTCGACCGCCAGCTGCTCGCCGCTGCCGCCCTCGCGAATGCCTCTCACCGGCGCGGCCATGCGGTAATCACGCCCGACCGCAAGCCGGACATGACGCGTGTCGCTCAGGCAAGCGTGCGTCACGTCGATACTGCACCACAGCTCCCTGTCCACGTCCACACAGACATCGGCCCAGGCATGGCTGGCCAACTCGGAGGCCGCCGGGTCGTAGAAATAGCCGCTGACGTAGCGCGCCGGAATACCGAGGGCGCGGCAACATGCCACCATCACTTGCGCCTGATCCTGGCAAACCCCGCTGCCCAGCCCGAAGGCCTCGCTGGCTGACGTGCCCACATCCGTGCTGTCTGCCTTGTACCGCACCCGCTCGGCTATGCCACCGGCCAGAGCCAGCAGGGCCGGCACCTCGTGCCCCGCCGCCAGGTAGGGCGAGGCAAAACGTAACATTTCCGGATGCGCGGCGGTCAGCGGCGTGCTGCCCAGGTAGTAAAGCGGCGAGACACGCGCCTCGCCCGCCGGCGGCGCATCGCAGAAAAGCGGCACTTCTCCGCCGGCGGGCGGCGTCACTTCCACCACGCCGCCTGCCTCGATCACCAGCGTATGCGCAGGGCCCGCCACGGTAAAGCTGTGAACGATATTGCCAAAGCCGTCGCGGGCCTCGGACAGGTTGCCCGGCACCGATAGCTGCCAGCCTTGCACGGCCTGCAACGGGCCCGAACGCGGCGCGAGCCGCAGTTCGTGCACGCTGCGCCGGACCGGCTCGGCGTAACGGTAAACCGTCTTGTGATGAATCTTGTATTTCACGATATGGCGAGGCCGGCACAACCTCCCACGTGAAGTGGCTCAGGCAGCCAGCAGCGGCACGAGAAAATCCCGGCTGATGCCGTTGCCGAGGTCGCCGATGCGCTCCAGGAAACTGGTCAGGTAAGCATGCAGCCCGACGGCGAAGATGTCGTCGATGCGCGCGTATTTCAAATCGGCGTGGAGTTTACCAGCCTGCCGCTCGGTCTCCGAAGAATGCTGGTTCCCGACCAGCGACAGGATCGCCACCACCTCGTCCATGCTCGATACCAGCGAACGCGGCATGTCCGGGCGCAGGATCAGCAGCTCGGCCACGCGCTCGGGCGTGATCACCGTGCGGTAGATCTTGCGGTAGACCTCGAAGCCGGACACCGAGCGCAGTACCGCCGCCCAATGATAGAAATCGTTGGCGTCGCGATTGGGATCGCTGTCGTCCAGCGTGCCGGCCTGGAATTTCACATCGAGGATCCGCGCGGTATTGTCGGCGCGCTCCAGGAACGTACCCAGCCGCATGAAATGGAAAGCATCGTCCTTGAGCATGGTGCCGAACTGCACGCCACGGGCCAGGTGGGAGCGGAACTTGACCCACTCGAAGAATTGCGCGGGATCGTCGGACAGAATGCCGTCAGCGATCATGCGCTGCACGTCGAGCCAGGTGGTGTTGATGGTCTCCCACACCTCGGTGGTCAGCGAGCCGCGCACCGCGCGCGCATTCTCGCGCGCCGCGCGTAGGCAGCTCATGATCGACGAGACATTGGTCATGTCCCGCACCATGAAGTCGATCACATCGTCGCGCGTCAGCAGGCCGTACTTCTCGTCAAACACCGTGGTCAGCTCGGAGATATCGAGCATGGCCCACCAGCCCTGCTCCGCCACCTCGGCGGATTGCGGCAACAGCGACGTCTGGTAATTCACGTCGAGCATGCGCGCGGTATTCTCCGCGCGCTCGGTGTAGCGCGCCATCCAGAACAGATGGTCGGCAGTGCGGCTAAGCATGTCAGTCCCCTCGTACTGCACTGTTCGCCCGCGCGCCGCCGGCATCGAGGCGGCCGGCGCGGGAATCTCAAACAATCCTTGCGAGCGCCGCGCTTCAGCGCTCCAGCACCCAGGTGTCCTTGGTGCCCCCGCCCTGCGAGGAATTGACCACCAGCGAGCCTTCCCGCAGCGCCACGCGCGTCAATCCGCCGGGCACCATGCGCACGTCCTTGCCCGACAGCACGAATGGGCGCAGGTCGATGTGGCGCGGCGCGATGCCGGACTCGACGTAGGTCGGGCAGGTTGACAGCGCCAGCGTGGGTTGCGCGATGTACTGCTCCGGACGCGCGCGCACGACCTCGCGGAAGGTATCGATCTCGGCGCGGGTGGCGGCCGGGCCCACCAGCATGCCGTAGCCGCCGGCGCCGTGGGTTTCCTTCACCACCAGTTCGTCCATGTGATCGAGCACGTACTGCAGGTCGTCGGGACGGCGGCACATATAGGTCGGGACATTGTTCAGGATGGCTTCCTCGCCGAGGTAGAAGCGGATCATGTCCGGCACATAGGGATAGATCGATTTGTCGTCGGCCACGCCAGTGCCGATGGCATTGCAGATGGTGACGTTGCCGGCGCGATAGACCGACAGCAGTCCCGCCGCGCCCAGCGTGGAATCGGGCCGGAACACCAGCGGGTCGAGGAAGTCGTCGTCGACCCGGCGGTAGATCACGTCGATGCGCTGCGGGCCCTGCGTGGTACGCATGTAGAGATGATCGTCCTGCACGAACAGGTCGCTGCCCTCGACCAGCTCCACGCCCATCTGCTGGGCCAGGAAGGCGTGCTCGAAATAGGCGGAGTTGTACATGCCGGGCGTCAGTACCACCACGGTGGGATCGGCGATGTTCTGCGGCGAGACCCCGCGCAACATGTCGAGCAACAGGTCCGGATAGTGGGCCACCGGCGCCACGCGGTTGCGCGCGAACAGGTCGGGAAACAACCGCATCATCATCTTGCGGTTCTCCAGCATGTAGGAGACGCCGGAGGGCACGCGCAGGTTGTCTTCCAGCACGTAGAACTCGCCCTCGCCCGCGCGTACCACGTCGATGCCCGCAACGTGGGCATAGATATCGCGCGGCACGTCGATGCCGAGCATCTCGGGCCGGTACTGCGCGTTGTTGTAGATCTGGTCTGGGGGAATCACGCCGGCGCGGATGATGTCCTGGCCGTGATAGATATCGTGAATGAAGCGATTCAGCGCGGAGACCCGCTGGCGCAGCCCGCGCTCCAGCGTGGCCCACTCGCTGGCGGGAAAGATCCGGGGAATCACGTCGAACGGGATGGTGCGCTCGGTGCCGCTGTTGGACTCGTCCTTTTCGCCATACACGGCGAAAGTGATGCCCACACGCCGGAAGATCAGGTCCGCCTCCGCGCGCTTGTTGCCCATGGTGCCTTCGGACTGTCGCGCCAGCCAGTCCGCGAACTGCTTGTAATGCCCCCGCACGGCACCTGCCGGCAGGGACTCTCCCGCGTGGATCGCTGCCGCCACGCCATCTTGCCAATCGAGCATCTCGTCGAAAAACCGCGCCGCCATGATGGCCGTTCCCCCATGATTTGGGCGCCGCCCAAACTGCCGGCGATCCCGTTTTGATTGGCTTCTTGTTCCCGGCACAGCACCTTGAGGTCACCACCCGCAGCCCGGCGGCGCAGCCGCGGACCGTCGTCATGCTTCGAAGTGCTGTACCTATAGGATACCTATGACCACGAAAGCCGCAAGCGGCGGGCATTCGCGCCATCAAACATGGATTAAGCAAGATGTCTGCCAGCCCCTCCTCAATTCGCACCAAGACGGCGCCCGGGAACGGTCCGGGCGGGGGCAACCGCGCCGCGCTAACGCGCCACGGCCGTACCCTTGCATGCCGGCACTTCGGCCAGGATGTACTGCACCAGGGCTTCAGGGGTCTGGCGGATATCGAGTACCAGCGCGTCGCGCGGCTCCTCCAGCGTTTCGAACTGGCTCTGCAGCAGCGCCGGATTGAAGAAGTGCTCGCTGCGCTCGGCCAGGCGACCGCCGATGACCGCGGCGTCGCCCTTCATATAGACAAAGGTCACGCCGCCGTCGGGCGGCGTCAGCCGGTCGCGATAGGTCTGGCGCAACGCGGAACAGGTGAACACATGGGTGCGGCCTTCGGCGCGGGCCGCATCGATCGCCGCGCGCATGGCGGCCAGCCAGGGCCAGCGGTCTTCATCAGTCAGCGGGATGCCGTTGTGCATCTTCGCCTTGTTGGCGGCGCTGTGGAAATCATCGGCGTCGTGAAAGCCGCAATGCAGGGTCTCGGCCAGCATCTGGCCGACGGTGCTCTTTCCGCTGCCGGAAACGCCCATCAGGATGTAGATCATGTCTGCTCCAGCGATCGTGTTCGGATGGTTTGCCCATCCTTGTCGGTAGTCCCCGCGCCGGCCGCCGGCAGTGTCCGGAAGCATACGGCCCTGAAGCCATGATAGGACCCGCATGGGCCGGCTCGGGGTCGTCCCCGCCAGCCGTTGGCTGCCGGGGACACAAATGACACAAATATCGGGGCGCGCCGCCTATTGTGCGACGGCCGCGCCGGTTTGGACAGCGCCGTGCGCGTCGGCTTCGGACAGGTCCAGCGCGCTGCCGCCCTCTTCTGCTATCCGCGCATTGCGGCGGAACAGGCCAAACAGGCCGCGGCCGACGCTGAAGCTGGCGAAAGCGTCGTCCGGCAGTACCGCCGAGGCGCGCGCCGCGAAGTCGGCGTCGCCGTCGGCGCCACCGAGCCATTCCAGGGTGCCAGCGACGGCATCCACGCGGAGGCGGTCGCCATCGCGCACTCGCGACAAGGGCCCCCCAGCAAGTGCCTCCGGACCCACATGAATGACAGCCGGCACCTTACCCGAAGCACCCGACATGCGCCCATCGGTCACCAGCGCCACCTTGTGGCCGGCATCCTGCAGCGCGCCCAGCACCGGCGTAAGGCGGTGCAGCTCGGGCATGCCGTTGGCGTTCGGCCCCTGGAAGCGCACCACCGCGACCACATCGCCAGCCAGCTCGCCGGCATCGAACGCGGCCTGCAAGCCTTCCTGGGAATCGAAGACGCGCGCCGGCGCCTCCACCACCCGATGCTCCGGCGCCACCGCCGACACCTTGATCATGCCGCGGCCAAGATTGCCCTGCAGCAAGCGCAGGCCGCCCTCGGCGGAGAACGGCTCGGCCGCGGTGGCCAGAACCGTCGCGTCACCGCTGGTAGCCGCACCGTCACGCCACTGCAGCACGCCGTCGATCATCACGGGTTCCTGCGTGTAGCGTGCCAGGCCGTGCCCGGCCACGGTTTCCACGTCCTCATGCAGCAGCCCCGCGTCGAGCAACTGGCGAATCACGTAGGCCACGCCGCCGGCGGCGTGGAAATGGTTCACGTCGGCGGCGCCGTTGGGATAGACCCGCGCCAGCAGCGGCGTGATGCGCGAGAGGCGGTCGAAGTCGTCCCAGTCGATGATGATGCCGGCCGCGCGCGCCATCGCCACGAGGTGGATGGTGTGGTTGGTCGAACCGCCGGTGGCCAGCAGGCCCACCACGGCATTGATCACGGCGCGTTCGTCAACGATGCGCGCCAGCGGGAGGTAGTCCGCACCCCGCGCCGTCAGGGCCAGCGCGCGTTGCGCGGCGGCGGCGGTGAGCGCATCGCGCAGACCGCTGTCAGGATGCACAAAGGCCGCGCCGGGCATATGCAGCCCCATGATCTCCATCAGGAACTGGTTGCTGTTGGCGGTGCCGTAGAAGGTGCAGGTGCCGGCCCCGTGATAGGCCTCGCACTCGGCTTCCAGCAAGGCTTCGCGGCCGACCTGGCCGGTGGCGTAGAGCTGGCGCACGCGCGCTTTTTCCTTGTTGGACAGGCCCGTCGACATCGGCCCGGCCGGCACGAACACCACCGGCAGGTGGCCGAACTGCAGCGCGCCCATCAGCAGGCCCGGCACGATCTTGTCGCACACGCCAAGCATCACGGCGGCATCGAAGGTGTTGTGCGACAGCGAGACCGCGGTCGCCATCGCGATGGCGTCGCGCGAGAACAGCGACAACTCCATGCCGGCATTGCCCTGCGTGATGCCGTCGCACATCGCCGGCACCCCGCCCGCCACCTGCGCCACCGCGCCAACGGCGCGCGCGGCCTCGCGGATCACGCCGGGGTAGCGCTCGTACGGCTGGTGGGCCGACAGCATGTCGTTATAGGCGGTGACGATGCCGAGATTGGCGGCATGCTCGACCCGCAGCTTGAGCTTGTCATGCACTGGCAACGCGGCCAGGCCATGCGCGAGGTTGGCACAGGACAGCCCGCGCAAGGGACCCAGCTCCTGCTGGGCGCGTTCGCAACGCGCCAGGTAGGCGGCACGGCTGCGCTGGCTGCGCGCGATCACGCGCGCGGTGACGGACTGTACTTCGGCGTGGAGGGCTTTTGACATGCGTGGGATTCCTGGTCGTGATGCCTGATCGTATCCGGGAGGACTGGGGAACGCGTTTGTTTGTAGATTTTCTACATTATATCGAAAGGCAATTTGAAAACACCATGCGCACGCATCACAAAGCGCCGCATTCACGGCAAAAATCGACAGAATAGGTGAAACCCCTAGTCACAAGCCCACCGGAAGCCGAGGCGATTTCGATGTTGATTATGTAGAATATCTACATGCAGTGCGAACTACCGAACCCCGGATACCGGGGCCAAAGGCACAAGAATGCCCCGGCACAGACAGCCCTCCTTACCATGCGCGACCGAATCCTTGCCGTCTACGACACGCTTCGCCCCTCCGAACGCCGCCTTGCCGACTACGTTGCCCGGCACGGCGCCAGCGTGATCCGTTTGTCGATGCCAGAACTGGCCGAGCGAGCGGGTGTATCCCAGCCCACCATCGCGCGCTTTTGCGCCGCGCTCGGTTATGACGGCTTCCGCGAGTTCAAACTCCAGTTCGCCCAGAACGTGGGCGGCGGCACGCCCTTCGTGCACCAGGACGTCAAGGCCGAAGACCGTCCCGCCGACATCGCCGGCAAGGTGTTCGACCGCACCATCGCCACGCTGATGACAGTGCGCAATGCGCTGTCCGCGGACCAGATCGAGCACGGCATCCAGCTGCTCGCGGCGGCGCGGCGCATCGAGTTCTATGGCTGCGGCAACTCTGGCATCGTCGCGCTGGATATCCAGCACAAGTTCTTCCGCCTCGGCATTCCCACCGTTGCGTACTCGGATTCGCATGTATTCAGCATGTCCGCGGCGTTGCTCGGCCCAGGCGATGTGGCGGTGCTGGTTTCCAACAGCGGGCGCACCTGGGACATGCTGGCCGCCGCCACGCTGGCCCGCGCCAGCGGCGCCAGCGTGCTGGCGCTGACCCACAGCGGTTCGCCGCTGGCCGCGCTGGCGGACGTATGCGTGTTCTCGGACGTGGAAGAAGACAGCGAGGTCTACACGCCAATGACCTCCCGCATCTGCCACCTGGTGCTGGGCGACGTGCTTGCGGCCGGCGTCGCACTGGAACGCGCCGACACCGTCTCCGCCGGCCTGCAGCGCGCCAAGGCCCATCTGCGCGAGCGCCGCATCGCCCAGGCCGAGCCCGCGCATCTCAGCGAGGCGCCGGCGGCGCCGCGCGCCAGTAGCGCCGCTCGTGCTGGCGGTAAGCCCGCACCTCGTAAGACTCGCCGCGCGTCATGATCTGGACCGCGCCGGTTTCGTCGCTGCGATAGCGCGCGATGCCGTGCGAGCCGTAGCGATCCCAGATCTCGGGGCGCGGATGCCGGTGGCGATTGCGATAGCCCATCTGGAACAGCGCCAGCTCGGGCGCCACCACGCCCAGGAACGACCCGCTGGACGAGGTGTTGCTGCCATGGTGCGGCGCCTGCAGGAAATCGGCGCGCAGGTCTTGCGTCGGCAGCCGCGCCAGCAGCGCCGCCTCGTCGCGCCGGGAGATATCGCCAGTCAGCAGAAGGCTGCGCGCGCTGGCCTCCACCTTGAGCACGCAACTGCGCGCATTGCTGTCGATGGCAGCGTTCTGCGCCACGCCCGGCAAGGGATGCAGCATGACAAAGCGAACCCCGTCCCACTCCCACCGCTGCCCCGCCGCGCAGGGCCGGGCCTTTGGCGAGGCAGCACCCGCAGGCGGCGCCAGCAGCCGATGGCCTGATGGCGCACCTGACAGCAGGCTGTCCACCGCCAACGCCGCCATCACGTCGCGCGCCCCGCCTGCGTGATCGGCATCTTCATGACTGATCACCAGTGCGTCGAGCCTGCGCACGCCCGCGCCGCGCAGATACGGCACGATGGCGCGCGCGCCCGCGCTGCTGCCCGGCTCGCCGCGTCCGGCGCCCCACCCGTAGGCCGGACCGGCATCGTAGAGCAGCACATGCGAGTGCGTTTCCACCAGCACCGCGGTGCCTTGCCCGATATCGATCGCGGTGGCACGAAACTCGCCTTGCGCCACCGGCTGACGCCCCGCCACCACCATCGGCAGCAGCAGCACGACGCCATGCAGGCGCGCACGCACGCCGCAACGCACGGGCGCCAGCAACAGCAGCGTGCCGAGCACCGCCAGCCCCAGCGCGAACGGACCCGCGCGCGCGGCCTGCCACACCGCCCACGGCGGCGCCGCCAGCCACTCCAGGCCTATCACCAGCCAGTGCAGCAGCAGGTGCGCAGGGACGAGCAGCCAGCCCGCCAGCGGTGCCGGCAGCGCCGCCGCCAGCAGGGCCAGCGGCGTCACCAGCAGGCTGACCAGCGGAATCGCCACTGCATTGGCCAGTGGCGAGATCACCGAGACCTGCTGGAACAGCAACAGAGTCAACGGCACCAGCCCGACGGTGACGGCCCATTGCGTGCGTGTGGCCTGCGCCAGCGTGGACCGCAGACGCTGCCACCACGAGGACGCAGCATCCCCGGCGGGCTGCGCCGCGGCCAGGAAGATCACGCCCACAGCGCCGAAGGACAGCCAGAAGCCGGGCGACAGCACGGCCCAGGGATCGAGCCCGATCGCCGCGAACGCGGCCCAGGCCAGCACCAGGGAAGCAGGCGGCGCGCGGCCGCTCCATAGCGCCAGCGCCGCCACGACCAGCATCGACACGGTACGCTGCGCCGGCACCTGCATGCCCGCCAGCAGGCCGTACGCGAGTGCGGCCATCACCGCCGCCACCAGTGCGGCGCGCCGCGCGGGCCAGTACAGCGGTAAAGGCCGCCGCAGCCAACTGCCAAGGCCAAACGAATGCCGCCACAACCAGTATGCGAAGCTGGAAAAGAGACCGGAAATCATGGTGATATGCAGGCCGGAGATGCTGATCAGGTGGCCGACGCCTGTACGGGTGAACAAGGTCCAGTCGCGCTGCTGGATACCCCGCTGGTCGCCCACCACCAGCGCCGCAAGGACCGGAGCAAAGCGCGCATCCGGAGGCAGGCTGCCCAGCACGTGGTCGCGTACCTGCATCCGCCATCGCGCGATCCTCCACGCCAGTTGTTCACCAACGGCCTCCTGCGCCTCGCGCCGGACGTCGCGCACGTAGCCCGTAGCGCCGATTCCGGCTGCCATCAGCCAGTATTCGTAGTCGAAACCATGAGGGTTGGCCAGGCCGTGCGGCCGGCGCAGACGCAGCGAAAAGACGTACCGCTCGCCGGGGCGCAACGCGGGTGGCGCATCGTCCCAGCTCAGCAGTATCTGCGAGGGAATGCCGGTCGTCATGCCATGGGCCTGCGTCTCATCGAGCGCGAACACAAAGCGCTGGCCGCGCGGCGCCTGCGCCGGCAGGCCTGCAACGACGCCGCTCAGCAGCAGGTCCACGCCTTCCAGTTCGGGCGCCAGGCGTTCTCCCAGCCTGAGTTCTGCGCGCCAAGCCGACCAGCCGAAACCCGCCAGCACCGACAGCACGATCAAGACCGCGCGAGCCCGGCCGGAGCGGCGCATGCGTAGCGCGAGCAGGGCCACGACAACCCCGGCCGCCACCAGCCCCCACGCCGTGGCGCCGCGCGGCAGCGAGCCCTGTTGTTGCAGCCACCAGCAGCCCGCCACGAAGGCGAGCAGGATCAAACGCATGCCAGCTCCCGGACGGGAAGTCAGATGTGTTTGCTTATACAGCCGTCGCCAGCCGCGAAACTTGTCAGGATGAGACGGAAAGGTTGCCGGTTGTTTCGGCCGGGGCAGGCAATGCCGATGGGAACATGGTTGCCGCAAAGGCGGCCAGGCGTGGCAGCGCAGCCACCGAGTTTTGCCACATCGCCGGTGCCAGCGTCGCGGCATCGAGACCACGCAACTCGCCCAGCACCCTGGCCACGCCCACCACTTCGGCAGGCGTATTGCGCGCCTTGTGCTGCTCGCCGAACTGGTCGTCGGACAGCCATGCGGGGGCGATGTCAGGCGCATCGGTTTCGAGCACGATGGCGTCGAGCGGCAACTCCAGCGCCAGGCGCCGGATTTGCTTCGCGCGGCTGAAAGTCAGGTTGCCGCCAAAGCCCAGCTTGAGGCCTTGATCGACAAAGCCGCGCGCCTGCTGCACGCTGCCATTGAAGGCGTGGGCGATGCCCTGGCGCACGCCGGCGCGCCGCAGCTGCGCCGCCACCTGGTCCTGCGACTTGCGCACATGCAGCAGCACCGGCAAGTCGAACTCGCGGGCAATCTTGAGCTGCTCGGTGTAGATCCACGTCTGGTGCGCGGCATCGAGGCCGGGCACGAAGAAATCCAGCCCGATCTCGCCGATGCCGACGAAGCGCGGATCGGCCAGCGAGGCTTGCACCTCCCGGCGCAAGGCATCGAGATCGGACTGCGCGGCACCCGGCGTGCACAGCGGATGGATACCCAGGGCGTAGACGCAGCCAGGGTGCCGCTGCGCCAGCGCGCGCACCGCGGCAAAATTGGACAGGGCCACCGCCGGCAGCACGATGCCGGTGACGCCAGCCGCGGCGGCGGCGGCGGCTACGGCATCACGGTCGGCGTCGAATTCGCCGGCGTCGAGGTGGCAATGGGTATCGATCCACATGGCGGTGTGCCGGCGCGGCGATGCGCTTCAGCGTTCGGCGTGGAGGTGCCCGTCGCGCAGGCGCAGCACGCGGTCGCAGCGGCTGGCCAGGTCGAGGTCGTGGGTCACGATCACGAAGCTGGTGCCCAGCGTGCGCGACAGCTCCAGCATCAGGTCGTAGACGCCACCCGCCGTGTGGTCGTCCAGGTTGCCTGTGGGCTCGTCGGCCAGCACGCACGCCGGGCTGCCGACCAGCGCGCGGGCAATCGCCACCCGCTGCCGTTCGCCGCCGGACAGCTCGCCGGGCCGGTGCTGCGCCCGGTCGCCCAGCCCCACCCGCTCCAGCACCGCCATCGCCGCCGCCCGCGCCTCGGGCTGACGCAGCCCGCGGATGCGCATCGGCATGGCCACGTTGTCCAGCGCCGTGAACTCAGGCAGCAGGTGGTGGAACTGGTAGATGAATCCCAGCTCGCGATTGCGCACGATATTGCGCTCGCTCTCGCGCAGCGCCGTAAAGGGCCGGCCCTGCAAGGCAACCCGGCCACTGTCAGGGTTGTCGAGTCCGCCCAGCACATGCAGCAAGGTACTTTTGCCGGAGCCGGACGCGCCGACGATGGCAACCTTCTCCCCCGCCTCGACCCGCACGTCCACGCCCTTGAGCACGGTCACGTCCAGGCCGCCCTGGCGGAAACGCTTGGTCAGGCCCTCGCCCAGCAGGACGGGCGTGCCGTTGGCTTGGCCCGGCGCATCGGCGGCGCTGCCGGCCGGTTCGGCGCGCAACAGGGTTTCACTCATAGCGCAACGCCTCCGCCGGATTGACGCGGGCAGCGCGCCAGCTTGGGTAGAGCGTGGCCAGGATGGACAGTACAAAGGAAACGATACCGATGGTGGCAATGTCGTTCACGCGGGGATCCGAGGGCAATTCACTAATGAAATAGATGTCGCGCGGCAGGAACTGCACATGCAGCAGCCGCTCGATAAAGGGAACGATCACGTCGATGTTGAAGGCGATCAGCGCGCCGCCGGCCACGCCCGCCAGCGTGCCGATAAAGCCGATGGCCACGCCCTGCACGATGAAGATCTTGGTGATCGAACCGGGCTGGGCGCCCATGGTGCGCAGGATGGCGATGTCGGCCTGCTTGTCCGTCACGGTCATGACCAGCGTGGACACCAGGTTGAACGCGGCCACGGCGATGATCAACGTGAGGATGATGAACATCATGCGCTTCTCGGTCTGCACCGCGGCGAACCAGTTGCGGTTCTGCTTGGACCAGTCGCGCAGGTAGAGCTCACCCGAGAGCGTGCCGGCCAGCGCGTCGGCCACTTGCGGCGCGCGCTGCATGTCCGTCAGTTTCAGGCGCACGCCGGTGGGCCCGGCGAGGCGGAACATGGCTTCGGCGTCGCGGATATTGATCAGCGCCAGCGCGCTGTCGAACTCGAAATGGCCCGACGAGAACACCCCGACCACCGTGAACTGCTTGAGCCGCGGCAGCACCCCGGCCGGCGTGATGGTGCCCTGCGGCACGACCACCGTGACCTTGTCGCCCACCTGCACACCCATGGCATTGGCCAGTTCGTTGCCCAGCGCGATGCCGAATTCGCCGGGCAGCAGGCGATCCATGCCGCCGCCCCGGAACTGCTTGCCGATATCGGACACCTTGGGTTCTTCGGAAGGCTCGACCCCGCGCAGCAGCACGCCGCGCACCGCATCATCCCGGGTCAGCATGGCCTGCGCCGCCACATAGGGCGCGGCACCGATCACTTCCTTGTTGCGCAGCGCCTCGGCGGCGGTCTTTTGCCAGTCGGGCAGCGCCCCGGGCCCGACCACCTCGATGTGCGACAGCACCGATAGCATGCGGTCGCGCACTTCTTTCTGGAAGCCATTCATCACCGACAGCACCACGATCAGCGCCGCCACGCCCAGCGCGATGCCGGCCATGGAAATCATCGAGATAAAGGAAATAAAGGTGTTGCGGCTGGCGCGCTTGCTTGCGCGGGTGTATCGCCAACCGATCTGCCACTCGTAAGGAAAGTTCAAGAGGGTTCCTGTTGTTAGGGAGTAACGCCGGCGCCACACCGCCAACGCCGCATTTGGCTTACTGGCTGCGGGCTCGCGCCACTGTCCCAGCCGGGCCGGGGGACGATATTTCCGCCGGCCGCCAGCCGCAAGTTTACAATCTCGGCACCATGATGACGCACCTGACCCTGATTGTGCCCTTTTCCGTCCCGCCCGGCGCCGCGATCGACGCGGACGGCGGGGGCAACGACGCCATGCTGGAAGCCCTGCTGCGGCAGTTGGAGTTGCCGGCGCTGGGAAAGTTGCTTACCCGCGCCAGCCCCGGCCCGCGCGAGCGCCACGACGATCCCTTCCAGCGCTCGCTGCCGCATGAGCGCTGGCTGGCCGGACGTGCCGGGCTCGACACTGTCCGCGTGCCCAGCGCCCCGTTCATGCGACTGGCGGATATAGGCGCAGCCAGCGCGGGCGCCGCGAACGACGGCCAGGCGTGGGCTTGCCTGCAACCGGTACACATCCACGCCGCGCGCGACCACCTGGTGCTGATGGACCCGGCCCAGTTGCACGTCCGGGCCGAGGAGTCGGCCGCCCTGCACGCCGCGGTGTCTGACCTGCTGCGGGAGTCCGGCATTTTGCTGGAAACGCCGCATCCGGCCCGCTGGTACATCCCGGAAGCCGTGTTCGGGCCACTTGTGGCGGCCAGCCCGCTGCGCGCCACCGGCCGCAATATCGATGTATGGATGCAGTCCGGAGTGCGCGCCCGCGACTGGCGCCGGATCCAGAACGAAATCCAGATGACCTGGTACGACCATCCGGTGAACCAGGCCAGGGAAGCCGCCGGAGAGCTCTCCATCAATTCTGTCTGGCTCCACGGCGGCGGCATCCTGCAACAAGTGCCGCGCCTGGCCGACACGGTTTTGACAGGCGACGCTTTCCTGCACGGCCTGGCGCTGGCCGGCGGCACTGTGTGCCAGCCCGCGCCGGCGCGCTTCAAGGCCATCGAAGGCATCGAGGGCAGCGCCATGGTGCTGCTTGAGGACGCCATCGAAGCCCATATCGCCGAAGACTGGGGCCTGTGGATCGAGCGCATGCACGCACTCGATGCCGAATGGTTCTCCCCGGCGCTGGCCGCACTCGAAGGCGGCCAGTTGCAAGCGGTGACGCTGATGCTGGCCGGCGACAACCACTACGCCGAATTCACCGTGCGCCGCGCCGACCTGCGCAAATTCTGGCGCGGCCTGGGCCAGCGCGGCGACTGGCGCGCGCTGCTGTCCGACCTCGCCTATGCCGCCTGATCACCGTTTTCCCGCAAGCCGTACATGACCCGAATCGCCGTTCGCTCCTTCTCCACCGAACATGCCGGCAAGCTGGCCGGACTCGGCCTGCATCCCACGCTGGCGCGCATCCTGTCGGCGCGCGGCGTGCGCGAACCCGCCGAACTCGCCACTGAACTGCCGGGCCTGGTGCCGCCGGCCGCCCTGAAGGGCATCGACCAGGCCGCGACTTACCTGGCGGACGCCATCGCCGCCGGCCGGCGCCTGCTGATCGTGGCCGACTACGACTGCGACGGCGCCACCGCCTGCGCGGTCGGCGTGCGCGGCCTGCGCATGCTGGGCGCGCGCATCGACTACATCGTGCCCAACCGCTTCGAGTACGGCTACGGCCTGACCCCGGAAATCGTGGCGCTGGCCGCTAAGCAGCAGCCGGATGTGATCGTCACCGTGGACAACGGCATCGCCAGTGTCGACGGCGTCGCAGCGGCCAATGCGCTCGGCATCGATGTGGTGGTGACCGATCACCACCTGCCCGGCGACCAGTTGCCCGACGCCGCAGTGATCGTCAACCCCAACCAGCCAGGCTGCGAATTCCCGAGCAAGAACCTGGCGGGCGTGGGCGTGATGTTCTACGTGCTGCTGGCGCTGCGCGCGGAACTGCGCCGCCGTGGCGTATTCGACACACAGACCCAGCCGCGCCTCGACACCCTGCTCGACCTGGTCGCGCTGGGCACCGTGGCGGACGTGGTCAAGCTCGACAGCAACAACCGCATCCTGGTCGCGCAAGGCCTCAAGCGCATGCGCGCCGGCCGCATGCACGCCGGCGTGGCCGCCCTGTTCCGCGCCGCCGGGCGCGAGGCGACGCGCGCCAACACCTTCGACCTGGGCTTTGGCGTGGGCCCGCG
Source organism: Cupriavidus sp. 01L45 (assembly GCF_056399885.1). NCBI lineage: Bacteria > Pseudomonadati > Pseudomonadota > Betaproteobacteria > Burkholderiales > Burkholderiaceae > Cupriavidus > Cupriavidus sp. 01L45. The sequence continues at coordinate 98,541 of NZ_JBFTSG010000022.1, forward strand.
CCTGAACGCCGCCGGGCGCCTGGCCGACATGTCGCTCGGCATCGAATGCCTGCTGACCGACGACGCCAACCGCGCCTGGGAAATCGCCCAGGAACTTGACGGCATGAACCGCGAGCGGCGCGATATCGAGGCCGGCATGCAGCAGGAAGCGCTGCAGATCCTGGAAGGCCCGCTGGGCGCGCTGGACCCGGCCGCGCGCTTCACTATCAGCGTGTTCAACGACACCTGGCACCAGGGCGTGATCGGCATCGTGGCCTCGCGCCTCAAGGAAAAATACCACCGCCCCACCATCACCTTCGCGCCGGGCGACGAGGATACGATCAAAGGCTCGGGCCGTTCGATCCCGGGCTTTCACCTGCGCGATGCCCTGGATCTGATATCCAAACGCCACCCCGGCCTGCTGAAGAAATTCGGCGGCCACGCCATGGCGGCCGGCCTGACCCTGGGCGCGGGCGATTTCGCGCAGTTCATGGAGGCGTTCGAGACCGTGGGGCGCGAATGGTTGAGCGACGAGCAGCTTGCCCGTGTGATCGAAACCGATGGCGATATCGAGGATGCCTGCTTCAGCCCGGAGTTCGTTTCGCTGCTGGAGCAGCAGGTATGGGGCCAGGGCTTCCCGGCGCCCACGTTCTGCGGCGAGTTCGATGTCTTGCGCCAGAGCGTGCTCAAGGGCAAGCACCTCAAGCTGCAGCTCGGGCGCGGCAGCCAGCGCTTCGACGCCATCTGGTTCAACCATGCTGAGTCGCTGGGCGCCAGCGCGCTGGTGGCCTACCGGCTCGACAACAACACCTTCAATGGCGTCACCCGCGTGCAGATGGTGATCGAGCACGCGCAGTAGCGTGCGCGCCCCGCCCCGACGTCAGCCGCGCGCGGGCAGCAATCCTGCCGGATCGACCGGCTTGCCGTTGCTGCGCACCTCGAAGTGCAGTTCGCTGTCGGCCGTGCCCATGCGGCCCACTTCCTGCCCCCCGGACACCTGCGCGCCCTCGCTGACCGAGGGCTTGTCCAGGTTGCCGTAGACCGTCAGCCAGTTGTCGTCGTGCTTGATGATGACCAGCATGCCGTAGCCGCGCAGGTTGCCGACGTGGATCGCCTTGCCCCCGGCCGCGGCGCGCACCGTGCTGCCAGGCGCCGTGTTGATGCGCAGGCCCTTGCTGGCGGGCGGCCCGTAGCCCGCGGTAACGCGGCCGTCAGCCGGCCATTGCAGGCGGATGCTGGTAGCCGGCGCCCGCGACGGCGCGCTGTTGTCCACGCGCGGGGTATCCCCCACCGCCACCGGGCCGCCGCTGGCCCCGCCACCCGTGCTGGCGCTGGCGCCGGCCGGTGGGCGAATCCGCAGCAACTGCCCTACCTCGATGCGATCGGCGCTGGGCAACTGGTTCCAGCGCGTCAGCTCGCGCACCGTGCGCTTGTGTCGCCGGGCGACGGTATACAAGGTGTCGCCGCTCTGCACCCGGTAATAGCCGTCGGGCGCGGGTTCGCTGGCCAGGGTGCCACAGCCGGCCGCGAGGCAAGCCGCCGCCGCGGCGGCCAGCAGGCCAAGCGCGCGGCGGCGCGCGTTTGTCTTGTCGTGGTTGCTTTGCTTCATCACGTACTTATCGTTCCTCCCTGTCCATATCTTGAAGCCGGTTGCGCCCGCCAGCACCCTCGCGTCTGCCATGAGGCACCCGCAACTGTAGACCGTTCGCGACGCGAACCGTTCGAAATCATGCAACAGACTGCATCCGGGCGGGGGAAGACAGCCCCCGATCCGCTATAATTCAAGGTTTTGAAAGCGCAGGAACATCATGGAAGCAGAACGCCTCAACGCCATCTCCGGTGCCATCTCCGATCTCCGTTCGCGAACGGAAGATCTACGGGGGTATCTTTGACTACGATGTCAAAGTAGGAAGACTCGACGAAGTCAACGGCGAACTCGAGGATCCCGAGGTCTGGAACAACCCCAAGCGGGCCCAGGATCTCGGCAAGGAAAAGAAAATGCTGGAGGGCGTGGTCGGCGTGCTCGGCAAGCTCACCGATGACCTCAGCGGCGCCGAGGAGCTGTTCGAGCTCGCGCGCGAGGAAGGCGACGACGACACGATGGAAGCCATCGAGACCGACGTCGCGGGCTTCGAAGCCATCGTCGCGGACATGGAATTCCGCCGCATGTTTGCCGGCGAGATGGATCAGGCCAACGCCTTTATCGACATCCAGGCCGGCGCCGGCGGCACCGAAGCCTGCGACTGGGCCTCGATGCTGCTGCGCCAGTACCTGAAGTACTGCGAGCGCAAGGGTTTCAAGGCCGAGGTGCTGGAAGAATCCGAAGGCGACGTGGCGGGCATCAAGAGCGCCACGATCAAGGTCGAGGGCGAGTACGCGTTCGGCTACCTGCGCACGGAAACCGGCGTGCACCGCCTGGTGCGCAAGTCGCCGTTCGACTCGTCGGGCGGCCGCCACACGTCGTTCTCGTCAGTGTTCGTCTACCCCGAGGTGGACGACTCCTTCGAGGTCGAGGTCAATCCGGCGGACCTGCGCGTCGACACCTACCGTGCCTCCGGCGCGGGCGGCCAGCACATCAACAAGACCGATTCGGCAGTGCGGATCACGCACATCCCGACCGGCATCGTGGTGCAGTGCCAGAACGACCGTTCGCAGCACAGGAACCGCGCCGAAGCCATGTCGATGCTGAAATCGCGCCTGTACGAGCACGAAATGCGCAAGCGTCAGGCCGAGGCCGACAAGCTGGAGTCGTCCAAGACCGACGTGGGCTGGGGTCACCAGATCCGCTCCTACGTGCTGGACCAGAGCCGCATCAAGGACCTGCGCACCAACGTGGAAATGTCCAACACGCAGAAGGTGCTGGACGGCGACCTGGACCCGTTCATCGAAGCCAGCCTGAAGCAAGGGCTGTAACACGCAGCAGCGGCGCCACGCCGCCGCGCCGGGGCACGGCGCGGCGGCCGGTGCGGCCACACACCCGCCGGGACAAACTCGACCATGACCGCAGCATCGCATCTGATCATCATCACGGGCACCTCGCGCGGGCTCGGCGCCGCTCTGGCACAGGTACTGCTCAAACCGGGCAACCGCCTGCTGTGCGTGGCGCGCGGCCGCAATCCCGAACTGGAACGGATCGCATCCGCCAGCGGCGTCAAGGTAGCCTGGCACCTGCAGGACCTGTCGCAGCCCGGCCCGGCGGCGACCTGGCTCGGCAGCGTGCTCGACGCGGTCGAGGAAACGCCTGCCAGCGTCACGCTGATCCTCAACGCGGGCATGATCGAGCCGATCGGCCCGATCACCAGACTGCGTGAACCGACGCTGGTGCCGCACCTGCTGACCAATCTTGCCGCGCCAATGACCATGACCGCGGCGTTCCTGGCGCATACCGAGCGCTTCGGCTGCCCGCGCAAGATCCTGGCGATCTCGTCCGGCGCGGCGCGCCGGCCGATTGAAGGCTGGAGCGCCTATTGCGCCGGCAAGGCAGGCCTGGACATGTTCGTGCGCTCGATCAACGCGGAGTACGCGCAGGCCCCGGCCGAACGTGCCGTGCGCGCCGTGGCGCTGGCGCCGGGCGTGGTCGACACCGGCATGCAGGCCACCATCCGCGATGCCGATTTCGCGCAGGTACAGCGCTTCCGCGACCTCAAGGAAAACGACCAGCTGGCCTCGGCCGATGACACCGCGCAGCGCATCGCCGCGTACCTGGAGCGGCCGGACTTCGGCAGCACCGAGCTCGACGACATCCGCAATACCTGAACCTCGCGCGGCCTGCGCCGCGCGACTCACCAAGACATCATGACCGAATCCAACCGCGCTCCCGCCGAGGCCAACGCCCCGGCCGCAGCCGACGAAAACAAGATCATCGCGGAACGGCGCGAGAAGCTGCAGGCCCTGCGTCAGCAAGGCGTGGCCTTCCCCAACGATTTCCGCCCGACCCACCAGGCCGCCGCGCTGCACGAGCAGCACGGGGAGACCGACCAGCCCGCGCTGGAAGCCAGCCCGGTGGAAGTCGCCATCGCCGGCCGCATGATGCTCAAGCGGGTGATGGGCAAGGCCAGCTTCGCCACCGTGCAGGACGGCAGCGGCCAGATCCAGTTCTACATCACGCGCGACAAGGTCGGCGAAGACGTCTACGCGGCCTTCAAGCACTGGGACCTGGGCGACATCATCAGCGCGCGCGGCGTGCTGTTCCGCACCAACAAGGGCGAGCTGTCGGTACAGGTGCAGGAACTGCGCCTGCTGTCCAAGGCCCTGCGCCCGCTGCCGGACAAGTTCCACGGCCTGGCCGATCAGGAAACCAGGTACCGCCAGCGCTATGTCGACCTGATCGTGTCGCCGGAAACGCGCGCCACCTTCCGCGCCCGCACCAACGCGATCAGCTCGCTGCGCCGTCACATGGCCGACGCTGGCTTCATGGAAGTGGAAACGCCCATGCTGCACCCGATCCCGGGCGGCGCCACGGCCAAGCCGTTCATCACCCACCACAACGCGCTGGACATGCAGATGTTCATGCGCATCGCGCCCGAGCTGTACCTGAAGCGCCTGGTGGTAGGCGGCTTCGAACGCGTGTTCGAGATCAACCGCAACTTCCGCAACGAAGGGGTGAGCCCGCGCCACAACCCCGAGTTCACGATGATGGAGTTCTACGCGGCCTACACGGATTACCGCTGGCTGATGGACTTCACCGAGAACCTGATCCGCCAGGCCGCCATCGACGCACGCGGCAGCGCCGTGCTGAACTACCAGGGCCGCGAGCTGGATCTGTCCAAGCCCTTCCATCGCCTCACCATCACCCAGGCGATCCAGAAATACGCACCGCAGTACACCGACGCGCAACTGGCCGATACCGAATTCCTGCGCACGGAGCTGAAGAAGTTCGGCATCAACACCAGCGCGCCGCAATTCCTCAACGCCGGCCTGGGCACGCTGCAACTGGTGCTGTTCGAGGAAACCGCCGAGAGCCAGCTGTGGGAGCCGACCTTCATCGTCGACTACCCGGTGGAAGTCTCGCCGCTGGCGCGCGCCTCGGACACCCAGCCGGGCATCACCGAGCGCTTCGAGCTGTTCATCACCGGCCGCGAAATCGCCAACGGCTTCTCCGAGCTGAACGATGCCGAGGACCAGGCCGAGCGTTTCCGCAAGCAAGTGGACCAGAAGGATGCGGGCGACGAGGAAGCGATGTACTTCGACGCCGACTACATCCGCGCGCTCGAATATGGCATGCCCCCGACGGGCGGCTGCGGTATCGGCATCGACCGCCTGGTGATGCTGCTGACGGATAGCCCGAATATCCGCGACGTGATCCTGTTCCCGCATCTGCGCCGCGAGGACTGAAGCACGGTGGCGGCCAAGGCTGGCCGCCAGCAACGAAATAGCCCCATCCAAGCGATGGGGCTTTTTCATTTTCGCGCCGGCTTGTTACAAACAGCCAACCCCGAGGCCGCCGGAATCATAAGGCAAGCCACTGATTTAAAACGGGTTTTCTGTCTACATAAACTTACAAAATCAAACGGAAAACGGCGCCCCGTTCGGCCACACTGGTCGTATCGAAACGTTGGCCGGCAGCACCCCTGACTGGCGGCGCTTCGCGAGGAAAACAACATGCCGAACCCGACCTTGCAGCCATCGAACGAATCCGCCCTGCCCTCTTCGCTGCCGGCGCAGCGCCGCCTGCATCCGCTGGTGGGCGCCGCCGCGGTGGCAATCGTGATCGCCAGCCTGACCGCCGTCGCCGCGATGACCGGCGTGCTGCCCGTTAGCAAGGCGACGCAGGATGCGTCGCAATCGCTGGCCGCGCCGATCGCCGCCAACAATACGCAGGCCGTCCAGCAAATGGCGCCAGGCAGTACCACCCGCCCGCCCGAAGCATCGGCCCCCGCGTTGACGCAGGCACCGACCGCCCCGCCCGCCCAGGCGCCCGCGGCACGGAGGAGCACCCAGCGCAACGGCAACGCGGAAGCAGGATATGGCCCCGAGCCGAGCCGCGCTGACAACGGCGCCCCCGCCCAACGCCAGCCAGCGCAAGGCAGCGCGTACACCGGCCATATCGTGGCCATCACGCCGATCGAGACCGCCAAGCCGGCCAGTGGCCTGGGCGCCGTCGGCGGCGCGGTGGTCGGCGGGCTGCTGGGCAACCAGATTGGCAAGGGCAACGGCCGCATCCTGGGTACGGTGGCCGGCGCGGTAGGCGGCGGCTTTGCCGGCAACCAGATCGAAAAGACCGTGCGCAAAGACACTTCCTACCAGGTGCGCGTGCAGATGGACAATGGCAGCTACCGCACCTTCACCTATCATGCCGATCCTGGCGTGCAGGTAGGCCAGCGCGTGCGCTTGCAGGATGGTGTCCTGGTAACGGCCTGACCGGCCGGACTCCCGGAACAAAATTGTCAAAAAAAGGGCCGGATCACCGGCCCTTTTACTTTGACGTTCCCTTACTCCGCCTCTTCGATCCAGGCAGCCTGGATCGCTTCCAGTATCTTTTCACCCGAACGCTCGGGCACGTCGGCGAAGCCGTCGAGCTCCAGGACCCAGCGGTGCAGGTCGGTGAATCGAATCGTGGCAGGGTCCACGTCCGGGTACTTGTCGTACAGGGCGGCGGCGATGTCGTAGGTATCGGTCCACTTCATGGGGATTCTCTCTTTCAGATCGGCAGCGGGACGAGCTGGCGCACAGGCGCTCAGTGTCCTTCCTTGGCGTAATTGATGGTGTACTTGGGAATCTGCACGGTAAGGTCCTCGTCGGCAACGATAGCCTGGCACGAGAGCCGCGAGTTCGGCTCAAGCCCCCACGCCTTGTCCAGCAGGTCCTCTTCCTTCTCTTCCGGCTCGTTGAGCGAATTGAAGCCTTCGCGCACCACCACATGGCAGGTGGTGCAGGCGCACGACTTCTCGCAGGCATGCTCGATCTCGATGCCATGGCTGAGCAAGGCATCGCAGACGCTGGTTCCGGTCTTGACTTCGAACACGGCGCCCTCGGGACAGAGTTCGACGTGGGGCAATACGATGATCTGTGGCATGAAATGTCCTGGATTTAGATACGGTGCGAGAGTCCTCGGGGATCAGCCCAGGTCCTCCACCTTGCGGCCAGCCAGCGCGCTCTTGATCGAGCGGTCCATCCGGCGGGCGGCGAATTCGTCGGTGCCATGGGACAGCGCTTCCACCGCTGCCTTGATGGCGTGGTGATCCTCGCCCTTGGCGATGTCGCCCGCTGCCGCGATCAGCCGCTCCACGCCGGCACGTTCTTCGTCCGAGAGCAGGTCGCCGTCGAGCTCCAGCGCGCGGTGCGTGGCTTCGATCAGGCGCGCTGCGTCCACGCGCTCTTCAGCCAGCGCGCGGCTCTTCATATCGTGCTCGGCTTCGCGGAAGCTGTCCTGCAGCATGCGGGCGATCTCGTCGTCGGCGAGCCCGTAGGACGGCTTGACGGTGATGGTCGCTTCCACGCCCGACTGCGTCTCGCGCGCGAACACCGACAACAGCCCATCGGCGTCGACCTGGTAAGTCACGCGGATACGTGCCGCGCCGGCCACCATTGGCGGAATGCCGCGCAACTCGAAGCGCGCCAGCGAACGGCAGTCGCTTGCCAGTTCGCGCTCGCCCTGCAGCACATGGATGGCGATCGCGGTCTGGCCATCCTTGAACGTGGTGAACTCCTGCGCGCGCGCCACCGGGATGGTGCTGTTGCGCGGAATGATCTTCTCGACCAGTCCGCCCATGGTTTCCACGCCCAGCGACAGCGGGATCACGTCGAGCAGCAGCCAGTCCTCGCCCGGCGCACCGTTGCCGGCCAGCAGGTTGGCCTGCATCGCCGCGCCCAGCGCCACGACCCGGTCGGGATCGAGGTTCGTCAGCGGACGCTGGCCGAAGAAATCGCCCACCGCCTTGCGCACCGAGGGCATGCGGGTCGCACCGCCGACCAGCACCACGCCCTTGACTTCGTCGGCCGCCACGCCCGCATCGCGCAGGGCCTTGCGCACCGGCGCCAGGGTCTTCTGCACCAGCGGCGCGGTCATCTCTACGAAGGCCGTTGCCGACAGCGTCAGGTGCACGATCTCGCCGCTGTCCAGCACTGCGTCGATCACCGTGGAATCGGCCTCCGACAGCGCTTCCTTGGCGGCGCGCGCGCGCACCATCAACAAGCGCATATCCTCGGCCGAGAGCGGTTGCAGGGCAGCTTGCTCGACAATCCAGCACATCAGGCGCTGATCGAAATCGTCCCCGCCAAGGGCGGAGTCGCCGCCTGTGGCCAGCACCTCGAACACACCCTTGCTGAGCTTGAGAATGGAAATATCGAAGGTGCCGCCACCGAGGTCGTACACCGCGTAGATGCCTTCGGACGCGTTATCCAGCCCGTAGGCGATCGCCGCCGCCGTCGGCTCGTTTAGCAGGCGCAGCACTTCCAGACCCGCTAGTTGGGCGGCATCCTTGGTGGCCTGGCGCTGCGCGTCGTCGAAATAGGCGGGCACGGTAATCACCGCGCCGACCAGTTCGTCTCCCAGCGAGTCTTCGGCGCGCTGGCGCAGAGTGGCCAGGATCTCCGCCGAAATCTCAACCGGGCTCTTCACGCCGGCCACGGTCTTGATCTGCACCATGCCAGGCGCGTCAACGAAATCGTAGGGGCTATGTTCGATATGCGCGACGTCGCGCAGACCGCGCCCCATGAAGCGCTTGACCGAGACGATGGTGTTCTTGGGGTCGTGCACCGCCTCTTCCTGCGCGCGGTAGCCGATCTGCGTGCCCTTGTTGGGCAGGTAGCGCACCACCGAAGGCAGCAGCGCGCGGCCGCTTTCATCGGTCAGGACTTCGGGAATGCTGTTGCGAACCGCCGCCACCAGCGAATTGGTCGTGCCGAGGTCGATGCCGACCGCTAGCCGCTTCTGGTGGGGTGCCGGCGACATGCCGGGTTCGGAGATCTGGAGCAGTGCCATGATGAATCGTCTTTATTCGTGCGGTGGCAAGGCGGCCTGTCACACAGGCCGGTCTTGCGCCGGGGCGCCATTGTGGCATGGCGGCGGCGAACGTGCCCGGAGGCGCTGAATCCCTAGCCTTCCAGGCGGTCGATCGCCTCGCTGGTGTCGTGTTCGATCTTCTCGATGAACATCAATTGCCTGGCCGCGCCGCCGGCTGCCGCGTTATCGCCGGCATCCAGCAGTGCGCCCAGCGCCGCGTGGCGCTCGCGCTTCTCGCTGCGCAACTCGCGCAGCAGCGCGTCGAGCCGGGCGACGTCCTTTTCCTCGACCGCTTCCTGCAGCGCCTCGCGCCATTCCATTTGCTGCATCAGGAAAGCCGGCGCCATGGCCGTATTGTTCTCGGCCTGGATATCCACACCGCGCAGCGTCAGCAGGTAGATCGCGCGCTTGAGCGGCTGGCGCAGCGTGCGGTACGCCTCGTTGGCATGCGCGGCCCACTGCATGGCCACGCGGCGCTCGGCGTCGCCGGCATTGGCGAAGCGGTCCGGGTGCGCCTGCGACTGCACGGTCAGGTAGGCGGCGTCCAGCGCTGCCTCGTCGACTGCGTACCCCACCGGCAAGCCAAACAGGGCGAAATAATCGTCTTTCAACACCTTCCCCAACAAAAAGAGCGGCTGCGCCGCCCCTTTGAACTTCCTTCAGCGTAAAAGCGGTGCGCCGGCCGCGCCGGCGATGCCGCAATAAGTTGCGCAAGCACCGGTCGGCAACGCGCTACGCGCTTCGCGCCGCCCAATCTGCCGGCGGCTCCGCCCGATCGCACTTCAGGCAGTTCACCACCTCGCCGATCCGTGCCGCCCGGCCCTGCGCCGTCAGCGTCCACGGACGCATCTGCCAGGGCGGGTCATGGCGCATATGCTGGCCATGACCGCAATCCAGCTCTGCCACCCAATGGCTTTCGTCATCCTGGTGGAAGCCGACTATGCCGCGTTTCATCCCATTCTGCGCAAAGACGTCAGCCGTCGCGCGCTCAGACCCGGAACGACTCTCCGCAACCGCATTCGTCCTTGACGTTGGGGTTGTTGAAACGGAACCCCTCGTTCAGGCCTTCGCGCGCGAAGTCCAGTTCCGTGCCGTCGATATACGGCAGGCTCTTCGGATCGACGATCACCTTGATGCCGTGCGACTCGAATACGCTGTCTTCCGGCAACAGGTCGTCGACGTATTCCAGCTTGTAGGCAAGGCCCGAGCAGCCGGTCGTCTTGACGCCGAGGCGCAGGCCAACGCCCTTGCCGCGGCGGTCCAGGTAGCGCGCCACATGCTTGGCGGCTTTCTCGGTAAGCGTGATCATCGGTGCTTTATCCCTTGATGGATCGCGGAACTCAGGCGGCCTTCTGTTCGGTGGCGCCGTCGTGCTTCTTCTTGTAATCCTCGACCGCCGCCTTGATGGCGTCTTCGGCCAGGATCGAGCAATGGATCTTCACCGGCGGCAGCGCCAGTTCCTCGGCGATGTGCGTATTCTTGATTTCCAATGCCTGATCCACGGTCTTGCCCTTGACCCACTCGGTCACGAGCGACGAGGATGCGATGGCCGAACCGCAGCCATAGGTCTTGAACTTGGCGTCTTCGATCACGCCAGCTTCGTTGACCTTGATCTGCAGCTTCATGACGTCTCCGCAAGCCGGCGCGCCGACCATGCCGGTCCCCACGGCGTCATCGTTCTTGTCGAACGAGCCCACGTTGCGGGGGTTTTCATAGTGGTCGAGAACCTTCGTGCTGTATGACATTTTGGCTACCTCTTGGCGTAATTATGGGGTCTTGCGGGGGCCTTGGCGCTTAGTGCGCGGCCCACTGGATGGAATTCAGGTCCACACCGTCCTTGAACATTTCCCACAGCGGCGACAGGTCGCGCAGCTTGGCGATCTTGCTCTTGAGCAGTTCGACGGTGTAATCGATTTCTTCTTCGGTGGTGAAACGGCCTACCGTAAAGCGAATCGAGCTGTGTGCCAGTTCGTCGTTGCGGCCAAGGGCGCGCAGCACGTACGAAGGCTCCAGCGACGCCGAGGTGCAGGCCGAGCCCGACGACACCGCCACGTCCTTGATCGCCATGATCAACGATTCGCCTTCGACGAAGTTGAAGCTGACATTCAGGTTGTGCGGCACGCGCTGTTCCAGGTCGCCATTCAGGTAGACCTCTTCCATGCCCGACAGGCCGCGCCACAGGCGGTCGCGCAGCATGCGGATGCGCTCGTTTTCCGTGGCCATTTCCTCGCGGGCGATGCGGAAGGCTTCGCCCATGCCGACGATCTGGTGCGTGGCCAGCGTGCCCGAGCGCATGCCGCGCTCGTGGCCGCCGCCGTGCATCTGCGCTTCCAGGCGCACGCGCGGCTTGCGGCGTACGTACAGCGCGCCAACACCCTTGGGGCCATAGGTCTTGTGCGCCGAGAACGACATCAGGTCGCACTTCAGCGTGTTCAGGTCAATCGCCACCTTGCCGGTGGCCTGGGCCGCGTCGCAATGGAAAATAATGCCCTTGGCGCGGCAGATCTCGCCGATCTGCGCCACATCCTGGATCACGCCGATCTCGTTGTTCACCAGCATCACCGACACCAGGATCGTGTCAGGGCGGATCGCCGCCTTGAGCACTTCGATGTCGACCAGGCCGTTTTCCTGCACGTCGAGATACGTCACCTCGAAGCCCTGGCGCTCCAGCTCGCGGGTGGTATCCAGCACGGCCTTGTGCTCGGTCTTCACCGTGATGAGGTGCTTGCCCTTGCCCGAGTAGAAATTGGCCGCGCCCTTGATGGCGAGGTTATTGGACTCGGTTGCGCCCGACGTCCAGACGATCTCGCGCGGATCGGCACCAACCAGTGCGGCCACCTGCTCACGCGCCTCCTCCACCGCGCGTTCGGCATCCCAGCCGTAGGCGTGGCTGCGCGAAGCCGGATTGCCGAACTGTTCGCGCAGGTACGGAATCATCTTGTCCGCCACGCGCGGGTCTACCGGCGTGGTGGCCGAGTAATCCATGTAGATGGGGAAATGTGGGGTGCTCATCGTTATGACTGCCTTTTAGGGACCGCTATGCTTGATGTTTCTCTGTGCTCTCTGGCCGGCTGCCCGTCTTACGACTGAGCCAGGCTGAAAACCGAATTCACCACCCGCGGACGCGCGGGCTTTTCCTGTTTGTCCGCCTTGCCCAGCGGCACGGCCACGGCTTGCGCCACCGACTCTTCGCGCATGTCGTGCAACACCGCGGGGGATTTGGCGCGCTGCTGGTCGACCAGGTTCTTCAGGGAGACGGAATCGAGATACTCGACCATTTTCTGGTTCAGCGTGGCCCACAGCTCGTGGGTCATGCAGCGACCGGTTCCCTCATCTCCGTTACAATTACCTTTTCCGCCGCACTGGGTCGCGTCGAGCGGCTCGTCGACAGCGATGATGATGTCGGCCACCGTGACGTCCTCCGCCTTGCGGGCAAGGCTGTAGCCGCCACCCGGGCCGCGCACGCTCTCCACGATCTCGTGGCGACGCAGCTTACCGAACAGCTGCTCGAGGTAAGAGAGGGAAATTTTCTGGCGCTGGCTGATGCCCGCTAGCGTAACGGGGCCCTGATCCTGGCGCATGGCCAGGTCGATCATGGCGGTTACCGCGAAGCGGCCTTTGGTCGTCAGTCTCATGATGCTGGGGAGTACTTGATCATTTTGGTCAAGTATAAAAGAAGTCGACTAATTCAGTCAAGTACCCCTGCCGCATTGCATCAAACCCGCCCCTCCCCCACCGGCGCCGCCGTCTCTGGCGCGCGCGGAGGCACGATCAGGGACCAGGGGTTTTTCAGGATGCGCTGCCGCACGGCCGCGCTTAGCGCCCGGCGGTCTACCCGACGCAGGCTGCGTGAGCGCAACGCCATATTGAAGGCCAGGGCGAAACTCACTGCCACATTGAGCAAACCCATCAGCGCAATGCCCGCCACCGCCAGCCAGAACGAAGGCATTTTCAGCACGCCGAGACCCAGCACGCCAATCGAGGTGCCTACCGCCCCGGTCGACAACGTGACGTGGCGCACCTCCATATGCGGACCGAAGAAGCTGAGGATCTCCGGCCCCAGACCGAGCAGCAGGCCAAGCGAGACATTGGCCGCGACCCCCGACATATTGCGCTTCCAGAAATCCGCCATGCGCGCCGCACCCTGCACGCCCAGCACATAGCGCAGGCGGCGGTTATACGCCATCACGTCGTGCACCTTGTGCAGCGCGAACCAGTTGTCGGCCCAGCCTGCCACCAGACTGGACAGCCACAGCAGCACGCCGGTGAAGATGGCATAGACAGGCGTGGGACCGAGAATGGAGAAGGACTCAATGGTGGCGATCGCCTTCGCCGGTGTGATCAGGTTGGCACCCAGGAAGCGATTGGCCAGCCACTGGATGGCCAGCGCGACCGGAAACACTGCCGCGAGGTTGCCGAAAATCGCCGCGGCGTTCGAGCGAATCATCGCGATGGTGTCATCGACAAAGATCTCCCGGCCCTCTGGCCTGCCGACCGCGTCGAGCCGGTGCGCCAGCGCCGGGCCGGTCATCGCCGGCTGCTTGGTGGCCAGCGTGAAATGCGCGAAGTGAATCACCAGGAAGCTGCCCGCATAGTTGAGCGAGGCAAGCAGGCCCTCGATGAACTTGTCCAGGTGCAGTCCGTAGATCAGAAACTTGAGATAGACCGTGCCCACGGTGATCAGGCCGCCGCCGGCCGCGGCCCGCATCAGATCGCGGTACTCGCGGCGGTCGCGCGTGATGTAATGCTCGCCGGTTTCGGCAGAGCGCTCCACCACCTTGCGCGCCAGTTGCGAGAACGAAGTGCCGGCCAGATGGACGATGCTGCGGCGCGCCTGGGTGGAACGAATCAACGCCGCAATCAGATGGGCATGCCGGTCGCGCCGCTGCGGCTCGACCCAGGTTGCCAGCAACAGCTCGATGCGCGCAAGCCGCACTTTCATGCGCTCGATCTGGAACACGACCTCCACAGACACGCCATTCTCTTCGAGATCGTCGTACACACGCTGGGCCGCCTGGTGGCAGCCGTCAAGTAGTGCACGGAAATAGTTGAGGCGGTGCGCGAACGCCTCGCCACCGTGCTGCGCAGCCCCTTCCTCGCACAAGGCCTCGGCGGCGCTGCCCAGGCGGAAGAACGGCGTGTCCTGCACCTTGCCACTGAGGCGCGAGCGGATCGCCTGGCTCAGCCCCGTGGCGCGAACCTGGCTCACCAGTACCTGGATGCTGGTGGCCAGCGTGCGATCAAAACGATCCCATTCCGGCACCGCGGCGGCATCGCCCGCTGCCTCCGGGTCGTCCGCGCGCAACACGGCAGTCAGCCCCTCGAGCAACTCGGCGTCCAGCGCCTCGACCCAGTCGGCATCGTTGCCGTCGATAAACAGCAGCGCAAACAGGCTCGCCAGATCGCCGCGATTGGGCGGCGGTGGCAGGAAGCGCGCCTGTAGCCGATCGAGCACCTCGCTCCAGAAGCCCGGGTGAGACGCCACGCCGGTATCGCAAAGCAAGGTAGTGGGATCGTTGTCGCGCACCAGCGAGCGCACCATGCTGGCAAAGCGCCCCGCCACTTCCGGGTTGCGGCCAAGCACCTGCAGCAGGTAGCGCAGCCGAACGTGCTCGCGGCGGCTCTTGTCGGCCGCCATGCCTTCGGCGCCAGGCAGCCCGTCGCGCCGGATCCAGTAGCCCAGTTCGATCAGCCAGCTGTTACGGTCCGCCAGCGGTGCCTCCGGGTCCGCGGCCGCCAGGATTGCGTCGAGTTGCAGGCTGGCATTGCGCGATTCGCGCCATTTGCGGAACAGGGAACGAAACATGAAACCTCATGAAAATTAAACAACGGCCGGAAGGTTCGCGCCTCCAGTCAGGCCGCGCCGTCCAGCCTCTTTGCGAGCAGCATGGCGACCACGCCATCGCAGGCGTCCTCCACGTAATCGAGCACGCGTTCGAAGCCGTCGCCCTCGCCATAATAGGGATCCGGCACTTCATCCGCGGCGTGGCGGCTGGCGAAGCTCATCAACAAGCGCAACTTGTCCTGACTGCCAGGCGGGCTGATTGCGCGCAGAGCCGCCAGGTTGTCATGGTCCATGGCCAATAGCAGGTCGAAACGCGCGAAATCCTGCACCACCGCCAGCCGCGCGCGTTGCGCGGAGAGATCGTAGCCACGGGCCAGCGCATGGCGCTGCGAGCGCGCATCCGGCGCCCGCCCGACGTGGTAGCCATGCGTGCCCGCCGAATCCAGCTCGACCAGATCGGCCAGCCCTGCCGATTCCAGTTTGGCGCGCATCACGCCTTCAGCCGTTGGCGAGCGGCAAATATTGCCCATACAGCACATGAGAATGGCGTATTTCTTCATAGGAATCAGATACCTGAGGTTCATTCAGGAAGCGAAAGTGCAGCCAGGCCGCTGATACATCCCGATGAAATCAATCGCCTGCAGCACGCCTTGGGCAGCCGTGGCAGTCCTTCACGAATTTTGCAAGCCGAATTCTACCCGCTGCCGCCTACGCGAACCGCCACGATCAAGAGGCGCCGCGGTTGCGGTTCGAAGTCGAAAAAAGCGCTGAGGGCGGCGAGAAGCGAAGGACCGCGATTGCAATCAAGCCACCCGGCCCGCTGCATTGTGGCAAATTATTGATCCTTGTATAAATGACGACATCACCACAGCTCGGCCTGCTTCCAGCACGCGGCAATGATGTTGGCGCGTTGTTGTGCGCTGCGCAGCCGATTGCGGGCGGTCGTTTTGAGTTCGGTGAGCGAGTGTGGGCAGAAGTTGGCCAGGGCATGGCGCTTGAGCCAGGCCCAGAGATACTCCA